>WLNW01000114.1 GCA_009699605.1 Actinomycetota bacterium
ACTGGCATTACCTGAGTGGCGGGGGTGGGATTTGAACCCACGACCTTCGGGTTATGAGCCCGACGAGCTACCGAACTGCTCCACCCCGCGGTGTAAAACTAAATCTAGCGGCGACATCGTCGGCTGCCAACCTCCGCATGGAGGCGACTGAAACACCGCTCGGGCACGGGGCTCAGGCGGCGAAGGGGCTCGCGGTGACGATCGTGGTCGAGGGTTCGGCGGTGAGTCAGCCGCGACTGATCGCGTGCGCTCCCCATGCCTCGCGGGTGCGCTATCGCATCGCCTCGGCGGAGATCACCGGGTTGTAGAACTCGCGGACACGGGCGATTCGACCATCGCGGAACCAGTAGACGCCGATATATCGGTTCGCATACTGCTTGCCACTCGCGAGCACCGTGCCCTCGCTGGTGTACTCGAGGATCAGCAAATCCGGATCGACGCACTCGTGCACATCGGTGATCTCAAGGCTGAACCGCAACATGGTGAACGCGCCGGCGAGGTACTCCAGCGCGGTCACCTTGGTCGCAATGACCGAAGGCGGCGCGGCGTACGGCAGTTCCAAAACCATGTCGTCGGTGTAATTGTCGACAAGCATCTGTTCAGCACTGCCCGCGGCGATGCCGGCGAACGCGCGACGAACGATGTCGAGATTGCGTTGACGTGCGATGTCGGCCACGCCGGCATCGTAGGCGCGTCACTCGCGACACGCCGCACGAGCGCGGCACGTCGTGCTCGATCAGATCGAGGCGGTTTCCTCACGTTCGATCACCGCGACGAACCGCAAGCTTTCGAGCGCTTCGCGCCACCAGGACGTGACCACCATGGTGCGGCCCGGCACGTTGCGGAGCAGATCGTCGACTGCGTCCACCAGGGCGGGCGTTTCGGCCTCGTTGCGGAGATCGAGGAGACGATCGGCCACGCGGGACTTGTCTATGACCTCGCCGTTGATGGCGGTGATCAGCTCTTCGATGAGTGTCTCGAACTGCGTGCTCATAGTGCGTACAACCTTACGACACCCGCTGATGTTCCTGACAGCGAGATACCGAACAGAAACTCGGCGTTCACCAACTCGGGCCGTAGGGCCTGATCCGGATGACACAGATCAGCACAACAAATGCTCATCCGTTGCCGCCACGGACCGCGCGTGCCACCTCGGCCCACCGCCCGAAGGTCGACGCGTCCTCACGCCACCCCGAACCCGAGAAGTACATGACGATGCGATCGGCCGCACCGGCGTAGCGCTCGAGGAGCTTGGCCGCGAGGTCATCCCATGTGGCGGTGATCGCCAAGACATCGAGCATGTCGTCGGTGACCGCCGCGGCCATGCCGGCCGCGTCACCCGCTCGTTGCAACGCGTGCAGGTTCTCGGACACGCCGTGCCAACCATGCGTCTCGAACACACCCGCGTAGGTGCGCGTCGACCCGTAGAACGCGATCTGCGAGCGCGCTCGCTTTCGCCAGTGCTCGCGTTCTTCGTCGGTGTCACCCACGATGGTCAGCACTGGGCACACCAGCTTCACGTTGCTCGGGTCGCGCCCCGCGGCGACGGCACCGGCCGCGACGTTCGGGCGGATCACCTCGTCGAGATAGCGGCGCGAGTGGAACGGGTGGACGTGCAGGCCATCGGCCACCTCGCCGGTCATGCGAAGCATCCACGGGCGAACGGCCGCGAGGTAGATCGGCACGTCGGGGGTGGCGATGGCACCGCCGGTCCACACACCCAGGTTGCCGATGGTGAAGTTGTAGAACTCGCCTTCGAAGTTGAGTGGCGTGCCGTTCTGGAACGAGTCGAAGATGGCGCGCAACGCAAGCACGTACTCACGCAGGCGCGGACCCGGCTGCGCGTACGCCGACGAGTAGCGGCGTTCGACGTGGGCCTTGACCTGCGTGCCGAGGCCCAGTACGAAGTTGCCGGCCGTGGCATCGGCCAGCTCCCATGCGGTCTTGGCCGTGATCATCGGACTGCGCGGGAACGCCACCGCAACGGCGGTACCAAGGGTGATGGTGGATGTCGCGAGCGCGACCGCACCGCATCCGAGGTACGCGGTTCGTCCCCCTTCGGTGAACCACAGCCCGCTGAAACCGTTGGCTTCGACATCGACGCCAAAGCGGTAGGCATCGCGCAGCGCGACGCCGCTGATCATCGCGTCGAAATCGAGGCCGGTCTGTTGCGTCATAGAGGAGCAGGATATTCGCGAGACTGGAGCCATGGGTACGAACGGATTCCGCGGATGGCCCCCGAACGCGCTCGCGTTCTTCGACGAGATACGCGACGAGTTCGGTCCGCTGCACATCTTCCGCCCGTTTCGCGACACCCGGTTCGCCAAGGACAAGACGCCGTACAAGACCCACCTCGATGCGGTCACCGAGGGCGAAGGCGGCTCGTCACGGCGACCGAACAGGCGGGTCTGGCCATAGGCGGTGAGGCGCGAAAGACGGCGCCGCGCGGCTATCCGCGCGACCATGTGCGGATCGATCTGCTGCGCCGCAAAGGACTCATCGCGGGCCGGCAGTTCGCACCCGCGAAATGGCTCACAACGCGCACCGCACTCGATCGCATCACCGATTCGTGGCGCACCTGTGCACCGCTGCTCGACTGGCTCGACCGACACGTGGGACCGAGCGAGCTGCCGCCCGAGGACGCATGGTGAACGCGGTCCGCCGCGGCCCGACCGAGGCGACGGACCATCCACCGGACGAACAAGCCGCGTAAGTACGCTCCGCGGCCGTGGCCCTCAGAAAACGCACGGAACGTCAACGCGCCGAGGGCTCATCGCTCGCGGCGCGCGCGGCGGCCGGGAGCGCTCTCGCGCAACGCGACGAGAAGATCCTCGTGATGCTGGCCATGCAAAGTCAGCAGATCAACGATCGATTGACCCGGCTCGAGGATCGCTTCGAAGCAAGCCTTCGCGATTCGATGGCGCAACCCGACCAACAAGATCTGCTCGAGGTGCGCCTGAATTCGGCGCGGCTCGCCGCCGAGCTCTCGCGCGTCACCATCGAGTTACGCGCCGAGATCAACGAGCTCGCGAGCAGTTGGGGCGACGACGTGATCGACCTCACCGTCATCAACGAGCACGGGACCGAGGCCGACCCCCAGATGTCGGTGGCGGTCCCCCATCGACGCGTCGACGATCTGGTCGCCGAGGCCCACGACGCGGCCGCACGGGTGCGCCCGCGTCGCACTGGTGGCTGGAAGCCGGTGCGCAGTAACACGCCGCCCTCGCACCACACCGACGGCTGAGTCGCTCGGTCGAACCGCCTGCGTTCAGGCGGCGATGGGCCGGCGCGTGGTGGTCGTGACCACCGCGCTCGCCGCCGGACCGCTCGACCCCAGGCCGCTCGGTGCGGTGCCGGGCGCAGTGCTCGTCAGGATCGATTTCATCTCGGTGAGCAGTGCATCGATCTCGGACTGCAGCTGTGCGTACTCGGCAAACTTGCCGGCACCAAAGGCCTTGTTCGCCGCATCGCGTTTCTGCGTGATCTGATCGAGGATGGTCGCGAGGCGCTGGCCACCCGAGGACGACACGCTGCCGCCGGTGGACGTACCCGTGGAATCAGACGCACCCGCGCCGCCACCGGTGCTGCCTGAGCCACTGCCCGCGCCAGTGCCGCTGCCCGTGCCGGACGGCGAGGTGCCGGACGGCGCGGTGCCACCAGTTACGACGTCTCCGACCCCGGTGCCCGGGAAGGCGAGGTTGAGGGCCGCGCCGAACGTGTCGGCCATGACCACCCGATCGGCCACCGAGACGATCACCTTTTGGATGACCGCGGCGGTGCGATCGTCCTCGGGTTGCACGTAGAGCGATCGGACGTACACGAGCGAGTTCCCGGCCGGAATGGCGACGAGATCGCCGTAATAGACCTTGGATCCTTGGCCGCGCGCGTTGAGTAGCGTGATGGCTTGCGAGACCTGGTCGGAGCTGGCGATGAGGTTCATCACGCCCGATGGGGCCCGCGGACTGCCGCCGGTGACGTTATAGACGACCAGCTTGCCGTAGTCGGCGAGGTCGCTCTTGCCCACCATGAATCCGGTCAGCAACGGCGTTCGGTTGTCGGCCGAGGCCGGGCTGAAGCTGCGGGTGATGACGAACGACTGCTTGTCCTCTCCCGGCAACTTGGTCTGCGTGTAGTAGGGCGCCATGCGCTGATTGCTCGACGTAGCCGCCGCCCCCGACGCGCCCGATGCTGCAGCGCCACCGCTGGTGCTCTGCGGCTCGGCGCCCGGGTCGCTCGCGACGTCCCACCGCTGGCTGTTCTCGAGCAACACCGTGGGATCGTCGACGTGGTAGCGACCCCACATAGCCGTCTGCACGTCGAACAGGTCGGTCGGATACCGCAGATGCTCCTGCAAGGTCTGCGGCATGGCGGCGAACGGCGTGAACAGCTTGGGGAACGCCTTCGTGTAGGACTCGAGCAAGGGATCCTTGCCGGGCATCGCATACAAGGTCACCTGGCCGTTGTAGGCGTCGACGACTGCCTTCACCGAGTTGCGAACGTAGTTGATCCCTCCGAGGTCATTCTTCGACATCACGCCGCCGACCCGTTGCGAGTAGGGGTACTTGTCGGTGGTGGTGTAACCGTCGATGACGTACACGATGCGGCCGTCGACGATGACGGGATACGGGTCGGAGTCGAACGTGAGGAACGGCGCAATTGCCTTGACTCGCTCGCGCACATCGCGCTTGAAGATGACCCGCGAGTCGCTCTTGATGAAGGAGGAGATGAGCGGATCGATGCTGCCGAAGCGCAACGCGAACGCGCCACGCCGGACGAGCGAGCCCATCGCGACGCCCGCCGACTCGCCGTTGCTTGTCTCGCCGAAGTTGGACGTGGTCGTCTCACCAGATCGCGAGTCGATACCGATCTCGTCGCGATTGGTGTTGATGATCGCGTAGCCGCCGAGGTTCTCGCCGAAGTAAACCTGCGAACGATTGATCGTGAGGTCGAGCTTGGGATTGACCTGCGGCGGAAGCCCGCTGACCAAGAAGTCGGGGAGGCCGCGCTCGACCTCGTCGGCGGGCGCGAGGACCACGCCGTCGCCGTGCGTATAGGCGAGGTGCGCGTTCTCCCAGCTCTGGATGTTGTTCTCGTTGAGCTCGCGCACGCCGATGACCACTTGCGTCTGTTTGCCGTCGATCGAGTAACGATCGAGATCGGGCACGCCGAACTTGTAGAAGTCCTTTACGCCCTGCAGCGCGGTCAGCGTGGACGCGACGCGAATCGGCGTGACGAGCCGGGTGTTCGCGAAGTTTTCGGCGGCGGCCTTCACCTCGGCGGCGGTGGGCTCGGCGTTGTACGAGAACTGCTTCTCCTCGATGTTGTCGATGCCATAGGCCGCGCGCGTCGCGGCGATGTTGCGCTCGACGTAGACGCGTTCTTTGGTCGACTGCGCCGGCTCGACGCGGAACCGTTGCACGAATGCCGGGTAGACGTTGCCCGCGGCAATCGCGCAGAACGCCCACAAGCCGACCGTGACCGCCGGTAGCTGCCAACCACGCCGGAAGATGTTCGTGATCAACAACCCGAACGACAACACGGAGATCAACAACAACAAATAGATCGCGGGTCGTTGAACGTTCACGTCGGTGTAGGTCGCGCCGTCGACCACCCCGCGATCGGAGAACACGAGCTCGTAGCGCTGGAGCCAGTAGTCGGCCGCCTTGACCAAGGCCAGCACGCCGAGCAAAAGCGACAGGTGCGCTTTGACCTGAGGGGTGACGTAGTCGCGCTCTACCTGCAGGCGGATGCCGCCGTTGAGGTAGTGCTGCACCGCGGTGATCAACAGGATCATGACGAACGAGAAGAACAACCAGTTCGTGAGGAACGTAAGGAACGGCAGCCTGAAGACGTAGAAACCGATGTCCTTGTGGAACAGCGGATCGACCTGATCGAAGTTCACCGGATGTGTGAAGAGCAACCATTCGTTCCACTGACTCGACACGCCGGCGCCCGAGATCAGCGCCAGTACCCCGGCCACGGCGACGCGGACGATGCGCGCCCGCCGATCGACGAAGAGATGCCACGCCTCGAGCAGATCCTCTTCGGGCCCTGCAGGCCGACGGGTCGGCGCGATGCGGTCGGCCACCAGGAGGTTTACCCAGCACAACACGAAGAAGACGGCGATGAAGATCAGGGCGAGCACGACGCGCGCACCGAGCACCTTGCGCCAGACCTCAGTGAGACCAAGCGATCGGAACCAGAGGAAGTCGGTGTAGAAGCCAGCGATCCCCTTCAAGGACATCGCTAACACCACGAGCGCGATCACGGCGACCAAACCGACGGTTCGCCCTCGACTACCGAACCTGCCGCGACGGCGCGCGTCTATGGGAATGGCCATACGGCCGATCCTACTGCTGCACGGGAACGAGCAGGCAGCGGCATCCGGCGTGCCCCGGCGGCCGGGTGGCGCCCGTCGGGAACGCGGTGCCCACCTCGATCGGACCCTCGAGTGCGTTGTCGTCGCAATCGGGGCTGCACCCGCGCACGGGGTCGACGGCCCAACGCACGAGGTGACCGGCGTGCGCCGCCTCGACCCCGGTGTTGAAGGACGCGAGCGCAATAGTGAACGCTGCGTCATCAACGTGCTGGCTCTTGATCTCGCGGTACGCCGTGCGCATGCGGTCGAGCACCTCGTCCTCAACCGCCTCGCCGGCGAGCGCCCGTTCGAGCAGCGCCCGCAACGGCGACACCAGTTCGTCGGCCACGCAGGCGTCGAGCGAGGCGAGGTCGGCACCATCGGCACCGGCCCCATCCGCAAAGAACGAAGCGCCCGCGCCGACGGCTGACAGGAGCTCGCCGCCGACGGCTGCGACATATCGACCGGCATGGGCATCGGCCGGCGGCATGACGTCTTCGTGATCGACGCGCCCGTGCGATCGGCGCACGAGGTCGAGCACGTCGTTCTGCTCATCGGCCAGGAGGCGCTTGATCTTGCGGGCTATCTGGAGCTGTAACGGTGCCAGTACGCGCTCGCGCTCCGCGAAACGCTCGGCGTCGTCCGCAAGAGCTGCGCCGAGCCTGTCACCCGAGATCGTGAACGGCTCGGGGGTAAACGGCTCGATGACCACCGGCTCGGGCTCGGCGGCGGGCGCAGCCTCGCGTTCGCCGTCGATGGCCGTTGGGAAGAGCGCAGACCGCAAGACCTCCTCGGCCCGCGCCACCTTCTCCTCGCGTGTACGCCGGATGCGGGCGAACAGATCGTCGACCGCGACGACCGGGGTGTCCAACGATTCGGGCTCCTCCGGCGCCGGCTCGGTCACCGGAGAGAACTCCGCCACGCGAGGCGAGCGAACCGTAGGCGGCGCGATCGCCTCGACCGCAGGTTCGACGGGTGGGGGGTCGCTGACCTCGGGCTCGGCGCGATGCGACCCCGGCTCCGGGGCTGCGTCCTCGCGGAACACTCGCACAACCTCGATCGCGTCGGGCGGCTCGAGGATGGGCACCGCCACTCGGGGTAACCCGGCATCGCGTCGGCTACGGGTGACCTCGGCGAGCATGATCCCGCGTGGTTCCGGCTCGGGCTCGACGGGCTCGGGCTCGACGGGCTCGACGGGCTCGGCCGGCTCGGCCGGATCGGTCGGATCGGCAGCAGCAGCGGCGACCTTTTCGGCGACGTCGGCGTCGATGTTGACCACCACCCGCTCGATCGCACCCAGGTCCGGATCGGCGCCGAGGAAGAACTCGGCTTCGGCTTCGTCCCACTCGCCGAAGAGCTCCACAGTCGGTTCGTTCTGCGTCGGCGGAGCACCGGCGTTGACCCAGTCAGCCGGTTCGTCATCGGTATCGGCCACGACGTCCGTGCCGGCCTCGGCCTCGACCTCGCCACGGGTCACGAGGGGCATGCCGGCGCGCGCCGCATCGTCGATCTCGCGCTCGATGCTCGCCGCGCTCGGGACCGGCTGCGAAGCGGCACGCTCGGCAGCGCGCCGCGCCGCCATCTGCGCGTGCGGCAATGCCTCGTCGAGGGTGCCCGACACGTCGTCGAGCAAACGACGGATCTGGGAGTACGACTCGGCCAACCGGTCGCGGCCGGCCCGCAGCTGTTCGAGCTGAGCTCGCATCGCGTGACGCTTCGCCGCAAGGTCCTCGAGCATGCGCTCTCGCACCAACTTGGCCTCGGCGATGATCGCGCGCCCCTCGGCGCGGGCGGCCGCGAGCTCGTTGTCGACCGCCGCATGGGCACCCGACCGGATCTCTGCCGCCTCGGCCTGTGCGGCTTCGATGATCTCGCGAGCTTGTTCGCCCGTGCGGGTCAGCTTGTCGGCGGCTGCGCCGCGAGCCGCCGCGAGGACGCGCGTGGTCTCCTCGCCCAGCAGCACGGTGGCCCGTTCCTCGTCGAACTCGGCCACCGGCGGCGCGTGTCCGCGGGCATCGACGATCACCGTCTGCAGTTCGGCCTCGCGCTCGCGGAGTCGCGCCAGCTCGCGCGCCAGGACCTTGAGGTACGCGCGCACCTGCATGGGATCGAACCCGCGACGCCGGGTGTCGAAATCGGCAGCGCCGATCGACTCGGGGTTGGATGGATCAGGGAGCCGAGGGATCGCCATTGGCGTCGATGTTACGGGTCGACCAGTGGCTCGCGGGTGCATGCTCCGCGGGCATCGGCCTCACTTCTTCGCAGCTGGGAGCGTGAGCGCGAGCGAGTTGGCGTTCCCGCCGATCGATGCGAGCGCGTCGAGTGCTTCTTTGAGGTTCGATATCGGGATGATGATGAGCTCGCCCGGGTTCTTCTTGGCCTCGGCCTCTAGCGATCGCGGAACGAGGAAGTACTTCGCGCCAGCACGTCGGGCCGCGACGACCTTCTGCGAGATCCCGCCGACCTCGCCCACCGAACCGTCAAGCTCAATGCTTCCGGTGACGGCGACGCGGTTGTTGCCGGTGAGGCTGCCGTCGGTCAACTCATCGATGATCGCCAAGGTGAACGCCAGGCCGGCCGAGTTGCCACCGACGTTGCCGGAGTCGATGTCGATCATGACCGGCAGGTTCTTCGCCTCACTCACGCGCTGCGAGGTGGTGATGCCCAAGAAGCCACCGGTCTTGCCGTCAGGTCGAGCACCGAGCGTGACCGTGACGTCATGCTTCTCCGACTCGTCGGCGCGTTGCACGCTGATCGTGACCGAGACCCCGACCGCCCGACCGGCGAGATTGGTGATGAGCTCTTGGGGCGTGTTGGTGGCGGTGCCGTCGACGGAGGTGATCACTTCGAGCTGCTCGAGCGAGCCGTCGGCCGCCGAGCCGCCCTCGATCGATTCGATTCGCACGCCGCTGTTCACGAAAGCCTGATAGCCGAGAGCGCTGAGCGCGACGAGCTCCGCGTTCGACTTCGCCCGCACCATGAGGTCTTTTGACTGCTGACGGGACTGCTGCGGCGTGCTGGTTCCGAAGTAGTCGCGCTCGCTCACGAGATCGATCGCGGTGTCGCGTGACTTGGTGAGCAACTCGAGCAGGCTCAGCCGGTTGACGCGCACGGTGAGGAACAAGATGTCGCCGTCGGGGGCGAAGGTCGGCGCACCGGTGACGGAGACGCGATCCTCGGCCGGCGACGCCGAGCCGGGTTCGATGGCGACCCACGGCACGGAGATCTGGGTGGCCACCGCGGCAAGCACGAGCACGGTGAAGATCAGCGTGAACCCGACCATGCCCATGGTGCGGGGCCAGCGACGCCCCGATCCAGCAGGACCGACGGGGGGCGGCGGGGGTTCGATCGTCGGATCTGACGGCGTGGAAGCCGGGGACGACCAAAGAGGATCAGGAGGTGGCGGTAGCATGTCGTCTCTCGTGTTCACTTTTGCTTCGATACCCGTCGTTCTCGCTACTGTCCTCGCAGCGATCTACTTCTCGTCGCGCGGTCGTTTCGGTGCTCAGCCTGCCATGCAACCGATACCCGTCGGCAGCGGTAAGGCCCGACCGGGTACGAAGTACCGGGTTTCCTCCCAGTTCTTCACGGCCACAATGAACTCCTCGTCGAGCAGCCCCGATCGCATACGCCGCCTTGTTCACGAAGCGCTCGGCATGCGTGCCCCGCAATCCGCCGAGTTCGGACGGGCCGCGCGCATCAGCCCGATTCGCCGCCTTCGCTCGGCACTGCTGCTCCCCGTGCTGCTCGTCGCGCTCGGTGTGGCCACCGCGGTGGCCATCGGCGTCGGCGTGTTCCTCGCCGGCTTCCTGCTCGAACAGGCCATCAAGTAGCTGTTCGGCGGCCCGGCACCCGCGCCGCTATGGTCGGGGGCGTGCCGGCCGCGCCTGAACATCACGCCACCGTCCGCCATCGGGCCGCGGTGCTCGCCGGTTACCAAGGTGACCCGATGTCGGCCCGCGAGGCCCTGCGCGATCCACACCCCCGCGTACGCGCTGCCGCTCTGGGTGCGCTGGCACGTTGTGATCAGCTCGACACGGCAACGATCCGCACCGCGCTCGCCGACGTCGACCCGGGCGTTCGCCGGCGAGCGATCACGTTGGCGATCGACCGCCCCGAGATCGACCTCGTCACGTGGTTGTCCGACCCTGACAACACCGTCATCGAGCAGGTCGCCTGGGCGTGTGGCGAACGACCGGCCGGCGCTGCTGCCGTAGATGCACTTACCCATCTGGTGTTCGAACACACCGAACCGCTCGTGCGCGAAGCCGCCGTGGCCGCGCTCGGCTCGCTGGGCGATGACCGCGGCCTCGACGCGATCCTGCACGCGTGCACCGATCGTGCGCCGGTGCGCCGCCGCGCGGTGCTGGCGTTGGCACCGTTCGACACGCCGGCGGTGCGCGAGATGCTGCGCACCGCGCGCAACGACCGCGACTGGCAGGTGCGCCAGAGCGCCGAGGACCTGGCGACGATCATGGCG
>WLNW01000115.1 GCA_009699605.1 Actinomycetota bacterium
CAGGCAACGACGTGGTGCTGTTCACCGGGTGCGTCATGGATGCGTGGCAGCGCGACGTGCATGCGGCGGTACAGCGTGTCATCGAGCTCACCGGCGCGCGGGTCGCGATCAGCGGCGACACGGCGCCGTGTTGTGGCGCGTTGCACGAGCACGCAGGCCTGGATACGCGAGCCCGCCTGCTCGCATCACGGGTGATCGACGCGGTCCCCGGGGATCACCTCATCCTTGTCGACTCAGCGGGCTGCGGTGCGATGCTCAAGGACTATGGCCGGCTGCTCGGTACGGCCGAGGCGCGCGCCTTCAGCGCGCGGGTGCGCGACGTGCACGAGTGGCTGGCCGAGCGCATCGACCTGCTGCCCGCGCTTGGGGCCGGGGTGCCCCGCGGCAAGGTCGCCGTGCAGGATCCATGCCACCTCCGGCACGTGCAAAAAGCACACCTCCCCGTGCGCACCGTGTTAGCGCGCTACGTGGATGTCGTCGAGCTCGACGACGAGGGTCTGTGCTGTGGCGCAGGCGGCGCGTATTCGGTGCTGCACCCCGACATGGCTCGAGACATCCGCCACCGCAAGCTCGAATCGATCGAACGCAGCGCCACGGCTGTGGTGGCGAGCGCGAACCCCGGGTGCTCGATGCACCTGTGTGCCGCGGGCATCGACGCACGACATCCACTCGTGATCGTCGATGCGATCATCGCTGAGGGAGGCCTCGCGCATGGCCGGTGAGTTCGAGGACATCCGCCGACGACTCCTGGCCATCAGCGAGGAGCTCGCCGACTTGGCGATCGAGCGACTGAAGGAGTCGATCGATGCCGGAGGCAACGAGCTACCGGTCGACGAGAAGCGCCTGACACGCGCCAGGCGCGCCGTCGAGAAGGCTGCTTCCATTCTTCAGGAGTCCGATCACCACGAGCCCTGACCAGGCGTCCAAGATGTTGATCGAGTTGATGATCATCCGTTCGACTATGGCGGCGTCCAGATCGGCATTGCTCGTCCGCTACCGGTTCGCCATCGTCATGCCGTGCGCGTGTCAGCTTTCGGCCAGCACCGGAATGCGAGTACGGACGGGCGCAGGGATGGGCGCCGGCGCTGCGTGGCCCTGGCTCGTGACGGCAAGGTGGTCGTAGGTGGTGTTGCGCTGGACGAGCGTGCGACCGACCGGCTCGACGAGCGCGATGAAGTCGGCCGCGGTCACGCCTTGACCATGCTGGGCGCCCGCGGCACGCGAGATGTTCTCGTTCATCAACGTGCCGCCGAGATCATTGACACCCGCGTGCAGCAGTTGGCGCACACCCTCGAAGCCGATCTTCACCCATGACGCCTGGATGTTGTCGATCGCGCCGCGGTAGGCGATGCGCCCCACGGCGTGCATGAGCAGGGTCTCGCGGAAGGTGGGGCCGCGACGCGACTTCTTCTGGAGGTAGATCGGCGCGGCCATGTGCACGAACGGCAGCGGAACGAACTCCGTGAACCCACCGGTTTCGTGCTGCAGCGCGCGCGTGCGCACGATGTGCTTGGCCCACGAGCGGGGCTGTTCTACCGAACCGAACATGATCGTGACGTTGGAGCGCAGCCCTACCCCGTGCGCCGTGCGGTGCGCGTCGAGCCACTGCGCGGTGTCGACCTTGTCGGCGCAGAGGATCGCGCGGATGTCGTCGTCGAGGATCTCGGCCGCGGTACCCGGCAGCGTGCGCAGACCGGCGTCCTTCAACCGAATGAGGTACTTATCGAGCGGTTCCCCGTTGCGGCGCGCGCCTTCGGTGACCTCGAGCGCGGTGAACGCATGCACATGCATGTCGGGCACTGCGGACTTCACGGCCTTGACGACCTCGAGGTAGTAGTCGCCATCGAAATCGGGGTGAATACCACCTTGGAGGCACACCTCGGTCGCGCCGAGCTCTGCGGCTTCGATGGTGCGGCGCTGCATCTCGTCGAGCCCGAGCAGGTAGGGGTTGCCGCGCAGGTTGAGCGACAGCGGGCCCTTCGAGAAACCACAGAACTTGCACTTGAACGTGCAGATGTTCGTGTAGTTGATGTTGCGGTTGGCCACCCACGTAACAATCTCGCCGTTGGCCTGCCGGCGCAGCTCGTCTGCCACCTCGGCGACCGCGTGCACCTCGTGACCGCGTGCACCGAACAACGCGGTGATCTCGTCCTCGTCGACCTCGTGGCCGTCGAGCACCGCGGCCAGGATGGCGCCAATCGTTCCGTTCGCCTGGCCTGTGGAGCGGCCAATCGACAGCAGCTCCGGTGGAGGATTCCTGCCGCCCGAATACCACTGCGTGGACGGGTCACCGATCTGGATGACCTCGGCGCCGTCCTCGACGTTCTTGGTGCCGGCGATCTTTTCGGGGAACACCGCACCGGGATCGTCGCGACCGAGCCCCTCGGCATCGCTGCGGTCCATGACCGCGAAACGCAGCTTCGGGTCGAGCCACGTAAGGGGTTGGTGCACGAACTCGGGATAGATGGTGAGGCGGGGCGCGAGGGCGAAACCCCGGGCCTCGGTGACGGCGCGGATGCGCTCAACCGCGGGCCATGGGCGTTCGGGGTTGACGTGATCGGCCGTGACCGGGGAGACCCCACCCCAGTCGTCTATCCCGGCGTCGAGCAGCGCCCCGAAGTCGTCGCTGAGGTTAGGTGGCGCCTGCAGATGGATCTCTGGCGGGAGGATCAGACGCGCCAGCGCAATGGCGTCGAGGTACTCGTCCGGCGGGCACGGGGCGACCTTGTGCATCGCGGTGCCGGCCTTGGGCAGGAAGTTCTGGACGATGACCTCTTGCACGTGGCCGTGGCGCAGGTGCGCCGCGGCGATGGCCTCGAGAGCGGCGACGCGATCGGCGCGCGACTCGCCGATGCCCACGAGGATGCCGGTGGTGAACGGGATGTGCAGGACGCCCGCCTGTTCGAGCGTGTCGAGGCGGCGCTGCGGATCCTTGTCGGGTGCCCCACGATGGCACTCGAGGTCGGCGTTGAGCGACTCGATCATCATCCCTTGCGACGGAGCAACCATTCGTAGCAACGCGAGCTCGTCGTGATAGAGCGCACCGGCATTCGCGTGGGGCAGAAGGCCGGTCTCTTGGAGCACCATCTCGGCCATCGCGACCAGGTAGTCGACGGTCGATTCGTAGCCGTTATCCGCGAGCCAACGGGCCGCCACCGGGTACCGCAACTCGGGGCGTTCGCCAAGGGTGAACAGGGCCTCGTGACATCCCAACGACGCGCCGGCGCGGGCGATGGCGAGCACGTCGGCGGGGGAGAGGTAGGGCGAGTCGATTCGCGCCGGCGCTTTGGCGAAGGTGCAGTACCCACACTTGTCGCGACACAGCATCGTGAGGGGGATGAAGACCTTGGGCGAGTACGTGATGCGCGAGCCAGTGGCGGCGTCGCGTACCTGGCGTGCCTCGTGCAGCAGATCGCCGAGTGGCGCCGCAAGTAGTTCCGCGCGTGCGGAGAACGTACGTGAAGGGTTCGTCATGCGTAGCTCGATCGTCGGTCAGACATGCACGTGACGGCCGGCGCGCGCCGGTGCCACGGAGGTGGATGGGGGAGAAGCGGGCGCGGCGCCGCTGCCGGGGCGGCTTTTTATCTGGCGCGGGGTGATGGTCTCGTCGCAGCGCCAGCAGACGAAGACCTGATCGAGCGGCTCGCCGCACGCATCGTGCACGAGCACGACCGGGGGCTCGTCGTTCGCAAGGTGCTTGTCGCCCCAATGCATGAACGCGACCAGAGCGGGGGAGAGATCGAGGCCCGTCGCCGTGAGCCGGTACTCGTGACGAAGCGGGCGCTCCTGGTAGGGCACCCTGGCCAGGATGCCATGCTCGACCAGCTTCGCCAGGCGATCGGTGAGCAGGTTGCGAGCAATACCGAGGTCGCACGCGAAGTCGTCGAAGCGGCGTACGCCCCGGAACGCATCGCGCAGGATGAGCAACGTCCACTTGTCGCCGATTACCTTCAACGTGCTCGCGATCGAGCACGTGAGCGCGTCGCTCACCTCGTTATGTGGACCGATGCCACGTGCCCCGCCCTGTTCCCGCACCGGCCGGACCTTAGCATGTTAGTTGTAAATCACAACCGACTCGTACGCGGCCGACTGGGCAGCGAGAACGGCCGATCCTCAGCGCAATGCGTGCGACTTCTCGGTGAGGGTGTCGAGCAGCTCTTCGAAGGCCTTGACGAACGCCGCCACACCTTCGTCCTCGAGGACGCGAGCAACGTCATCGAGATCTATGCCTACTGCTGGCAGAACGTGGATCACGCCACGCGCCTGCTCGATGTCACGATCGATGGTGCGCGACACCGTGCCGTGGTTCTCGAACGCGGCGATGGTCGCGTCGGGGAGCGTGTTCACCGTGTCGGGCCCGATGAGATCGTCGACGTAGAGCGTGTCGGGATAGGCGGGGTTCTTCGTGGACGTCGATGCCCACAGCGGGCGCTGTGGACGTGCGCCGTGCGACGCCAGCAGCGCCCAGCGCTCGTCGGAGAACGACGTGGCGAAGAGCTCGTAGGCCAACTTCGCCTGGGCTACTGCGCCGAGACCTCGCAGCTTCAACGCGTCCGGCGAACCGATGGCATCGAGTCGCTTGTCAATCTCGCTGTCGACGCGGCTGATGAAGAACGATGCCACGCTCGAGATGCGCGACAGGTCGGCGTCAGGATGCTCATGGTGATACGCCTCGAGACCTGAGATGTACGCCTCGATCACTTCGGCGTAGCGCTCGATGGAAAAGATGAGCGTCACATTGATCGAGCGACCCTCGGCGATCATTTGACGGATCGCCGGCACGCCCTCCGCTGTGGCGGGAATCTTCACGTAGAGGTTCGGCTGCGCAATGGTGTCCCACAGGTGTCGCGCCGCAACTTCGGTCCCTGTGGTGTCACGGGCGAGCGTGGGGTCGACCTCGACCGACACGTAACCGTCTACACCATCGCTGGAGTCGTACACCGGGCGAAGGATCTCGAGCGCGTGATGGATGTCGTCGATGACGAGTTGCCAGTACGACTCCTCGACGCTGGTGTTCGCGGCCAGTAGCGAGGTGAACTGCTCGTCGTAGTCGGTGCCGGTCGACATCGCCTTCTGGAAGATCGACGGGTTCGACGTGATGCCGCGCACGCCTCGCTCGACCCAACGCGCGAGTTCACCGTTGGTGATCCAGCCGCGCTTGAGGTTGTCGAGCCACGGGCTCTGCCCTTCGTCGGTGTATAGGTCGTCCAGCCGAGTCATGACCGCCTACTTCCTGCCCAGCAACGCGCGTGCGTGCTGGGCGACGTTCGCCGAGTTGATACCCAGCTTGTCCATCACCACGTCGCCCGGCGCAGAGGCCCCGAAGCGGTCGATGCCGACGCTGACATCGGCCCAGCGTGACCACCCGAAGGTGACCGCAGCCTCGACCGACACGCATGGAACGCCGGCCGGCAGAACCGACTCGACGTAATCGGCGGGCTGGGCCTCGAAGTTTGTCCAGCACGGCATCGATACCACGCGTGGCACCAGCCCTTCGGCCGCGAGTTCGGCGGCCGCGGCGACGCAAACCGACACCTCGCTGCCCGTGGCGAGCAGCACCACATCGGGGGCGACGCCACCCGATGCGTGGTCGACCGGAACGACATACGCGCCGCGCGAGACTGCGTCGGCGGGCACGCCATCGATCACCGGCAGGTTCTGGCGCGAGAGGATCATCGCGGTGGGACCAGGCCCGTTCACGGCTTCGATCCAGGCCAGCGCGGTCTCGTTGGCGTCGCCCGGACGGATGACCCGCAGCCCGGGGATGGCCCGCAGCGCCGCTATGTGCTCGACCGGCTGATGTGTGGGCCCGTCCTCGCCCACGCCGACCGAATCGTGGGTGAACGAGTAGATCACGTGGGCTTGGGACAGCGCGGCCAACCGAACGGCACCACGCATGTAGTCGCTGAACACGAGGAACGTGCCACCGACCGGCAACGCGCCGCCGTGTAGCGCCATGCCGTTCATGATCCCACCCATGCCGTGCTCGCGGACGCCGAAGTGGATCTGGCGGCCGCTGGGTTGGGTTCGGCTCATGGTTCCGTGGTCCTTGACCACGGTCCCGGTGTTGCCGGTGAGGTCAGCGCCGCCGCCGCTGAGGCTGGGCACCACGTCGAGGAGCGCCTGGAAGCAGTTCCCGCTGGCGACGCGCGTGGCGATCGGCTTGTCGGCCGAGGTCCACCGCGGGAGCGTGGCCGACCAGCCTTCGGCGCCGCCGCCACTCAGCACAAGGTCGTACTGCTCGCGAACCTGCGTCGTGAGTGCGAGACGGCGATCGGTCCACGCCGCGCGACGAGCGGCGCCACGGTGCCCGACCGCGCGGTACCACTCGATGACATCGTCGGGACACCAGAACTGCTCGTCGGGCACGCCCATGACTGCTTTTGTCGCGGTGATCTCGGCGTCGAACAACGCGTAGCCGTGCGCGTGCGGGTTGTCGGTCGCGGTCGGCGACGGGTACCCGATGTGCGAGCGCAAAACCAACAGCGATGGACGATCCTCGACAGCCATCGCACCGCGTACCGCTGCCTCGAGGGCATCGAGATCCTCGGCGATCTCGCCGAGATATTCGACGTGCCATCCGTAGGCCTCGAACCGGCGTACCGCGTCGTCGGTCAGCGCGAGCTCGGTGGGGCCGTCGATCGTGATGTGGTTGTCGTCGTAGACCACGACGAGCCGACCCAAGCCTTGGAACCCGGCGAGCGACGCAGCCTCGTGGCTGATGCCTTCCGACAAGCAGCCGTCGCCGGCGATCGCGAACGTGTAGTGATCACAGACCTCGGCCCCGAAGCGCTCGCGCATCGAGCGCTCGGTCATGGCCATGCCAACCGCGTTCGCGAACCCTTGACCGAGCGGACCCGTGGTTACCTCGACCCCCGCCGTGTGGTGCACCTCGGGGTGGCCGGGGGTGGCCGAACCCCACTGGCGGAACGCGCGAAGGTCATCGAGCTCGAGCCCGTACCCGTTGAGGTACAGCATCGAATAGAGCAGGATCGACGCGTGACCTGCGGAGAGCACGAACCGATCGCGATCAGGCCACTGCGGATCGGCGGCGTCGTAGCTCATGATGCGTGACCACAACACGTGCGCCAATGGAGCTAACGCCATGGCTGTGCCCTGATGACCCGACTTGGCGGCGTGCGGCGCATCCATCGCAAAGCCGCGGATCACGTCGATGGCCCGGCGTTCGATGTCGCCGCTCTCGATGTCAGTCATGGGTGGTCGCTCTCGCTTCTCGTGACGGCCCAGCGACCCCCGCCAGGTGCGCTTCGCGGACCCGGCAGCCTACCCATGACCGGCTGGTCACGAGACCTAGTCCGCCGTTATCGGCGCGAGTCCTCCTCGTTCAGATGGGCCACAACAGCCAGCACCCGGAGTCCACCGCGTCCCACGTGACACTCAGTCGAACAGCAGCACCGATGCGGTGAAGCCGTGGAGGAACGTGCGACCGCCCACAGGACCGATCTCGCCCGCGCAGAACATTCCGGCCACTGCACCCCCGCGGACGAACTCCGACACGAGCGTCGCATCGTGATCAGGTTCGCCGAAGAGGTGCGAGCCCCGGCCATTGCAGGTGAACACCAAGGCCGACGCGGCCGAGGGCCCCTGGAGCATGGCCTTCAGGTCCTCGTCGGCAGTGGCCGCGTCTCGCACCTGGAACTGCACGGTGGTCCCGGCCTCGACGAGATCACCGACTGCGACTGCGCCGCTCTCGCGGTTCGCACCGAGCACGTTGCGTACGAGGAAATCGCCCCGAGTGAACTGGGCTTTGCGCTCGTCGATCACGATGCCCGCGTGCAGCCCTTGCGCGAGGAGCGATCGGTCGGCGGGGGACGCCCCGTCGATGAGCTGTTGCACGCGTTCGAGCGCCGGGCGGCCGCCGAGCTCATGGATGAAGTTGTGATCGGACCGGGTGACGATGAACGGCTCGCCGATGGGGCGGCACCCTTGCGACACCACCACGCGCGCTGACGCATCCTCGAGCAGGAAGCCCACGGCCCCGTCGTCGAGCAGCAGACCATCGAGTACCAGCCGGTTGCCTCCCGGGGTGCGCGCCGCGGACGCCAACCCGCCGACCACGGTGGTGGCCGGCGAGTCGTGCGCCATCTGGCGCAAGAACGCGTCGGTGGGAAACGAATGCGGGTCCGCGAGCAGCACGAGCGTGCGCGGCACGTGGTCGAGATCGTTCGGCAACCCCGTGATCGTCCAACCGTCGCTGCCGGAGTAGGCGTCGAGCCGAATGGGTCGAACGGCACCGACCCTGCCCGCCCACAAGGACACCGCGGGTGACTCCTCGATCTCCTCGGCCCCGCCGATGACCGAGGCAGCGGTCGCGCCGACCAGGACCCGTGGCCCGAGCACTGCGCGCACGACGTCGACGAAGTCACCCACCGCGCGCAGGTGCGGCGTGGTCACAAAAAGCGTGGCCACATCGGGAGCGAAGCCGACCTGGTCGAGGACCGCACCGACCACCTCGCCGATCGCGGTGGAAGCAATGGGATGGCGCGACACCGCGGCGCCGAAGCGCCGGGAGCCCGGCGCGCTCACGACCCGAACCTCGGAAATGTCGACCGCGAGCGCCTCACAGGGGCGCGAGCACCGTGTAGGGAACCGTGGTCACGGGCCCGAGATCGACGCGGCAGCACGCCTCGATGGTGCCGGGCTCGTCGAAGGCCAGCTCGGCCCGGACCAACCGGTAGTTGAACTTGCCCGGCTCGATAGCCAGCGGCTGCACGTTGCGGGCGATCTGCTCGCCGTCGCGGTGAAAGGTGACTTCGAGCGCCGCGGTGGACTTGGCATTGGCTGGGCAGCGCACCATCACGACCAGGTGCGGTGACATGGTGACCGGGAACGGACCGGGGGCGGGGGCCGAGAATTGCACCCCGCCGAGGTCGATGCGAGTGGACGGGCCCTCGACCTGACGCAACTCGATGGTGTCAATGAACAGGGCGGCGACGATCTCCATGCCGCCGAGACTAGTGATCAGACCTTCGTGGGGGAGATCCGTGGCACCACGAACTTGGGTGTGTCGTGCCGGACGGTCAGCCAACCCAGCTTGGCCATCGCACGAATGGACAACCATGCCGGATCGAACTCTCGCTGGTTGATCGACAAGCGCGCCGACGTGGGCGCCCCGTGATGGTTGTTGTGCAGGCCCTCGCCCGCGGTGATCAACGCGAGCCACTGCACGTTGGTGGCCGACGTGGAGTACGTACGGCGGCCGAAGGTGTGGGCGATCGAGTTTACCGAGCCCGATAGGCCAAGGTAGAGCACGACGTGAAAGGGGAAGGCGATCGCCGCGACCTGCCAACCGAAGGCGAACACGAGCAGCACCACCCCGACGGCCAGCCCAAGCAGCGCGTGATCGAACAGCACGCGATCGGCCCGGGTCGGTGGTAGGTCGCGGGTGTACTTCGCCACCTGCTTGTCGTCGCGCGCCACCCGTCGGTAGAGCGCAGGGTTGGTGAGCTGCACCCGCAGCCATCCAATGCGCGCCGGCGAGTGCGGATCGTCGGTCTCGTCGGTGAACGCGTGGTGCTTGCGGTGCACGGCGACCCACTGCCGCTCGCGCATGCCGGTCGTGACCCACAGCACGGTCTTGAACGTGGCGCCGAGCCACGGCTTGGTGCGCAGCGCGGCGTGCGTGAGGCCACGATGGAGATAGACCGTAGTGCAGTAATTCGCCACCATGGTGACGCAGAATCCGAGGAGAAGGCCGAAGAGAACTGTGCCCAACATGATCCGGGCACGCTAGCCACTCATGTCTGGACGCGTCGATTTTCCGGGCGCGAATTGCCCATCCCATCACGTGCCGCTTCCCACGGCGGGAACAACCGCACGCGATCTCGTATCCTCTCCCCCCATGCTCCGCCGGCTCACCCTCCCCGTGGTGCTGATGTTCACGATGTGCATCGCCGGTTTCGAGGCGTGGCACACCGAGCGGAGCACCGTGGTCGCACTTGCCACCGCCGACACGGTGGCATCGCCATCCGCCGCGACACCGTTGCTCTCTGCGCGACGCGCGCCGGTCTGGCTGCAGCGCCCTCGGGCCGACGCAGCGCTCGTCAGCGCGCTCGACGCGGTCATGGCCGCCTCGCCGCCCGACACGTGCCTCGTGGTGCGCGACAACGGTCGGGTGCTCTATTCGCGCAACGCCATCTTGCCTCTGGTCCCGGCATCGACGGTCAAGTTGCTCACCGCGTTCGCGGCGACAGAGCAGCTCGGGCGAACCGCAACGTTCGACACGTTGGCCGTCGCGGGCGCGGCCCCCCAGGCCGGAGTCGTCGCCGGGAACCTCTGGGTGGTCGGTGGTGGCGACCCGATCCTGTCGACCAAGGACTACGTCGACCGGTTCGGACAACCCCAGCCATTCACCAACGTGGCTGCGCTCGTCGATCGCATCGTCGCCGCGGGGGTCACCCAGGTCCTCGGCGACATCATCGGCGACGAAAGTCGCTATGACACCCGGCGCTATGTGTCGACCTGGGATCCCTCGTTCATCGCCGGGAACGAATCCGGGCCGCTCAGCGCGCTTGCGATGAACGACGGCTTCTCGGTGTACCCCAAGTCGAAGTTCAACTCGTCGGCCACACCCGCAACCGACCCGGCCCAGCTGGCGGCGAGCGTCATTCGCGATCAGCTCGTGGGACGCGGCATCCGCGTGACCGGCGCCGCGCGCTCTGGGCGCGCACCGGCGACCACCGTTGAAGTGGCGCGGGTCACCGCCAACCTCGGCGACATCGTCATCGAGATGCTC
>WLNW01000116.1 GCA_009699605.1 Actinomycetota bacterium
GAGTCGTCGAGCGCGTCACGACGACGGTTGAGCGAGGCAATCTCGTCCTGGATGGACTGCAGCTCCTTGGGTGCGCTGATCGTGCCCGAGTAGAGCTTCTTGTCCTCGGCCTTTGCCTTGTCGACCACCATTGCGACCGCATCCTCGAGCCGCTTCTGCTCGCGGGCCACGACGTCATGGTCGGCAGAAGTGGCCGCGATTTCGGCCGCGAGGACTGAGTTGGCCTTGGTCTGCGTGACGAGCTCGGCGCGGTCGGGCAGCGCGGCGCGGCGATGGCGTAGCTGATCGAGCTTGACGTCGTGCTCTTGGAGCTCGAGTAATGTGGCGAATGCGCTCATGGTCCGGTCGTGGTCGTTGGCGTCGTAATGGTCACCGTAGTGGTCGAATCCGTCATCGGTGGTGTCGATGCCGCGCTGCTCCTCGACGGCACGCTCGCCGCATGATGGAAAGGCTTCACCAACTATTGGGTGGTCGTGGAACCGCCCTGTGCGATGCCGGCGGCGTTGACATTGGAGATGAGGGCCCCGGCGCGCCGCACCCAAAACAACAAAGAGCCCGCCGGGGGGGGGGCGGGCCCTTCGTGACTTCATCACCCTGGGGGAGGGCTTCAGTCGTACGCTCAGCCAGCGGGGGAACCGGCGAGCTGTATAGGTGATCAGGATATCGGGCGGCGTGAGCCATCCTCGACGGATTTCGGTGACACCCGCCACGGAATAATGCCTTCCGACCTGCGAGTATGCGACAAGGGCCACACGTGCAAGACCACCTCGATCCGACCGATCTCGTACGCCTCTCCGCATGGCTCGGTGCCGACGTCGAACTGGTGCAGCAACTGTCCGGCGGGTCGAGCAACGTCACCTGGTTGGTGCGGCTCGGGGGCCTTCGGGCGGTGCTCCGTCACCCACCGCGAGCCCGGCTGTTGCTGCCGACCGCGCACGACGTGCTGCGCGAAGCGACCGTGCTGCGCGCGCTTGGCTCGTCGACCATCCCGGTCCCCGCCGTGCTCGCGACGTGTGATGACCTTTCGATCCTCGGCGTGCCGTTCGTGCTGACCGAGCAGCGGCCGGGCGTCTGTCTGCTCACCACCGCGCTCGAAGGGCTCGATGCTCGGGGGCTCGCCCATCATGCGATCGACACGCTCGCCGACATCCACGCGATCGACGTCGCCACCGTCGGCATCATCGAACGCGACGGCAGCTACCTGGCGCGCCAGATCGATCGGTGGCAACGGCAGTTGGCTCGCACGTCGACAGCCACCCGCCTGGGCGACCTCGAGCCGATCGTGCACTGGCTCCACGCGCACCGACCCGTCGACGAAGCGCGCACCCTCATCCACGGCGACTACGGATTCCACAACCTGCTCGTGTCGACCCATCGCATCGAGGCGGTGCTCGACTGGGAGCTGTGCACCTTCGGCGACCCCGTCGCCGACGTGTACTCGTTCCTCAAGTCATGGGGCCCCGGCGCAGTTGCGCCGAACGACGCGAACGACATCGTGGCCAATGCCGAAGGTGCGCCTCGCCGCACCGAACTGCTGGCCCGCTACGCATCCAGGAGCGGCCGCGACATCGGCCGACACGAGCGCTTCTACGAAATGTTCGGGCTGTGGCGCAGCATCGGTATGTTCGAGGGCATCCATGCCCGATCCGGGGCGGTCCGGTTCGCCAACGAGACGCCACAGCTCGTCGCTCGCGCGCAGGGCATGATGGCGGGAGCTCCCGACCCGAGGTGACGATGTTCCAGATCCCCGATCACGTGCGTCCCGTTCGCGATCGCGTCCTGCGCTTCGTCGACGAGCACGTCATCCCCCACGAACGAGGCCTCGACCGGCCCTGGGCCGAATCGGTCACGTTACTCACCGAGCTGCGCGAGCGGGCAAAGGCCCAAGGGCTCTGGGCTCTCGGCCATCCGGCCGAGATCGGTGGCGGTGGGATGGCCATGCGCGACTACCTCTTCGTGAACGAAGCCGTCGGGCGCACCGAGCCGGGTCAGGCCGTGTTCGGCACCAACACGCTCCAGACCGCGCTGCTGCTCCACAAGCACGCCTCGCCTGCGACACGCGCCGAGCTGTTGCTCCCCCTCGTCGAACGCGGGCACGGCGTGAGCTTCGCCGTCACCGAGCCGGGCGTCGCGTCGAGCGACCCGACACAGCTGCAAACCCGTGCCGATCTCGTCGACGGCGAATGGGTCGTCACCGGTCGAAAGTGGTTCACCTCGTGGGTCGACCGATCGAGCCACGTGCTCGTGATGTGTCGCACCGAGCCCGAGCACGTTCCGGTGCACCAGGCGTTCTCCATGATCGTCGTACCGACGTCGTCCCCCGGGTTCACGGTGGTGCGCGACCTTCCGGTCCTCGGGCTTCACGACGTGCTCTCGGGCCACTTCGAACTGGCCTTCGATCAGGTGCGCGTGCCGGCCGACGCGCTACTCGGTCCACGCGGCGCCGGGTTCACGCTGTCCCAGGAACGGCTCGGACCGGGACGCATCTATCACTGCATGCGCTGGCTCGGGCAGGCCCAGCGCGCGTTCGACCTCTTGTGCCGCCGAGCCAACGATCGACACACGGGTGGGCGGCCTCTTGCCGATCGCCAGCTCGTGCAGAAGATGGTCTTCGACAGCTACCTGCAAATACAGAGCGCGCGACTCATGGTGTTGCACACCGCCGAGCTGGTCGACCGTGGCGACCAGGCCCGGGTCGAAATCAGCGCGATCAAGGTGCAGTGCGCACAGATGGTGCACGACGTCGTGGATCGCGCCATGCAGATCTACGGGGGCGAAGGGATGACCAACGACCTACCCCTCGAGTCGATGTATCGGCACGCACGGTATGGCCGCATCGTCGACGGCCCCGACGAGGTCCACGTGCAACGCGTGGCGCGCTCCATCAGCCGCTCCTACGCAGGCGACACCCCGACAGGCTGGGACTTCGCCACCCGCTGACCCGCCGGGCGTTCACCGTTCTTCGGACAGTTGACTACCCCATCGGTAGTCAACTGTCCGAAGAACCGAGATCAGGCCAGTTGGCCGCCGTCGACCAGGAGCACGCTGCCGGTGACGTAGCTCGACGCCGCGCTCGCCAGATAGATCGCCGCGCCGATGATCTCGTCGGGCTCGCCTACCCGACCTAGCAACGTGTCGGCCGCGGCGGTGTCGGAGAGTGTGGCGTCACCCGACGTGAGCATCTTTGTCGCGAATGGTCCGGGCGCAATCGCGTTGACGCGGATATTGCGCGGCGCAAGCTCTGCGGCGAGCACCTCGGTGGCGTGCCGCAACGCGGCCTTGGCGGACCCGTACCCGAGCAGGCTCATCGAACCGCGCAGGCCACCGACCGACAACACGTTTATGACCGTGGCGGTATCGGACGCGTCGAGGTGCGGCAACGCGGCGCGCACCAGTAGCAATGGTCCGGTCAGATTGACATCCAGGCTCTTGCGCCACAGCGCCATGTCGAAGTCCGTGAGGGTGGTTCGCAACGGCGTGGCCGCGTTGTTGACGACGCAATCGATGCCGCCGAAGTGGGCAACCGTTGCATCGACGAGGGCCTCGATCTGCGCCGGCTCACCGAGATGGCACGGCACCCCTAGCACGTCGCCGCCTTCGGCCCGGATCGTGTCGGCCGCGGCCGCGCACGCATCAACGGATCGACTCGCGACCACCACCTTGGCGCCCGAAGCCGCGAACCCCCGGGCGATCGCCAGTCCGAGGCCGCGGCTGCCGCCGGTGACGATGGCCACCCGACCGCGGAGCGAGAACAACGATTTGACATCTGGGGCAGTCATCGAGCCGAGCGTACGACACCACACGATCGCCGGCGGGTCTGCGAAGATGGCACCGGCCAGGGGCCGAACGGGAGACGCCATGACGGTGTACGACATCATCGATTGCGACACGCACATCACCGAGCCACGCGACGTGTGGACGGCCCGCGTGCCCGCGAAGTATCTCGAGCACGTGCCCCACGTGGTGCGCAACGACGAGGGCAAGGACGTCTGGATGCTCGACGGCGTGCAGATCTACACCGCGGGCCTCACGGCGACCGCCGGGTGGAGTGCGCCGTTCCCGAGCGGCCCTCCGACCTACGAGGAGATGCATCCTGCGGCGCACGATCCGCACGCGCGACTGAAGCTCATGGATGCCAATGGCATCTGGGCCCAGGTGCTCTATCCGAATGTGGCTGGCTTCGGCAGCCAGCGTTTCCTACAGATCCGCGACGACGAGCTCAAGTTGATCTGTGTGCGCGCCTACAACGACTTCCTGCGCGATTGGGCCTCGGCCGACAGCCGCCGCCTGATCACCGTCATGTCGATGCCCTACTGGGACGTCGACGCGTGTGTGCGCGAGGTTCGACGCGGCGTGGCGCTCGGCCATCGCGGCATCCTCTTCACCGGTGAACCCCAACGGTTCGGTCTCCCGTTCCTCGGCGACGCACATTGGGATCCCCTGTGGTCGATCGCGCAAGAAGCCGGTCTGCCCATCCACTTCCACATCGGCAGTGGCGACGTCGGGGGCATCTACACCCCGCAGCGCGTCGCCGCGCACGGCACCGCGGCTACCTACGCGCTCAGCTCGGTCGAGCTTTTCCTGAAGAACGGCGTGCAGGTCGCGGATCTGCTCACGAGCGGAGTGCTCCCCCGCTTTCCCGACCTCAAGTTCGTGTCGGTCGAAAGTGGCATCGGATGGATCCCCTTCGTCCTCGAGGCGGTCGACCACAGCTACCTCGAGGCACGTCCCCATCGCACCAGCGAATGGGACATGCTCCCCAGCGAATACTTCACGCGACAGGTCTACGCATGCCACTGGTTCGAGACGGTGCCGACGCGCAGCCTGCTCGCCGACCTGCCGATCCATAACCTCTTGTTCGAGACGGACTTCCCGCACCCGACATGCCTCTACGACAACATCGCCGAACGCATCGAGGCCAGCATGGGTGGCCTGAGCGCCGAACTGCGACGCACGTTGCTCTGGGACAACGCGGCCAAGCTCTATTCCATCGAGAGCCCCGCACCGGTGGTCGCCCCTACCGTGTAGCACGAACGACGTAGGGCACACCGGCCAGGCAAATCGCCGTATGTCGTTGACTCAAGGACGCTCGAGGCGCGGTCGTAGCCGTCACGATGACTCCAGAGACCCTTGACCTCGACATCTTGGTGCGCGAGTCAGGCGTCTCTGGCCGCGTGGCGATCACGCGCCGCGGTGACCACGCACGAGTTGCCCCGGACGAGCACCCGTGTCCTCGCCATCACGCTGGATGCACGTCCCGGCGACGAACGTGGCTCGGTAGCCCTGGGCGCGTTGAAGCAGCCGAGGCGCCCCGGTGGGGAGATCGTTCGCGACGTACGGCGCGGTGAGCGTGACGCGATCAGCGTCGATGATGTTCAGGTCGGCGCGACGCCCCAGGGCCAGCACCCCACGATCACCAAGACCGTAGACCCGTGCCGGTTCGCTGGTGAGCTTGCGCACCACGAGCTCGAGCGGGAGACGCGGGCCGCGCGACCGATCACGGGCCCAATGCGACAGCATGAACGTGGGATAGCCCGCGTCGCAGATGAAGGTCACGTGGGCCCCACCGTCGCCGAGCCCGACCACGGTGTCGTTTCGTCGCATGAGCTCATACGAGTGATCGAGGTTGGCGAACCGGTAGTTGCCGAGCGCGAACATCACCATGGCCTGGCCGTCGTCGGCGAGCAGTTGGTCGTAGAGGAGGCCGATCGGATCGATCCGGCGTGCTGCGGCCTGCGCAGCGATGCTGCGCGATGCCGGCGGCTCGTAGTCGAGCTCGGGGCCCATCGGGTAGACGAGGTCGAGCAGCGTCGTGACGTCGTAGGGCAGCGCGACGTCATGACGGGTGGAGCGCTCCGCGAGGATGGCCGTTCGGCGTTCGGTTTCGCGCATCGCGGCGACGCGCGCCGCCAGTGGGAGGTGCGCGATCTCCTCGTAGGACGCACGGCCCTGGAACGGATGCTTCGCTTGCAAGCCGAGCAACGACCCGACAGGCCGGCACGAGATCTGAGGCACCAAACGGGCACCCGTGGCGTTCGCCTCGTCGATGGTGCCGATGAGCTCAGCCCACGTGTCCGGGCCGCCGAAACCGAAGAGCACCGGGGTGCCGGTGTCGCGCGAGAGTCGTGCCATCCAGGCCAGCTCGGCACGCCAGTGCTCGAGCGTCGACGACGCAGCGGCGGTGCCAGTGACCATCTCGAACACGGCTCGTCCGCCGGAGCGCCGAGCCATGGCTTGCGCGATCGCCGTGAGCTCGTCCTCGTGCGCATAGGTGCCGGGGACGACGCGACCGTCGATCGCGCGGTGACCTGGCAAGCGACTCGTCGAGAACCCGAGCGCGCCGGCCGCGACGCCGTCGCCGACGATGCGCGCCATCTGTGCGATGTCGTTGGCGGTGGGGTCCTCGTTGGCTGCACCGCGCTCGCCCATGACGTAGCCGCGCACGGCCCCGTGCGCGACTTGCGCCACCACATCGATCGCGCGAGATGTCCCGCTCAAGGCGTCGAGGTACTCAGGAAAGGTCTCCCAGTTCCAGCGGAGACCATCGGCGAGCGCCGCACCAGGGATGTCCTCGACACCCTCCATGAGTCCGATGAGCCACTCGTGCCGGTCGCGCGCCGCCGGAGCGAAGCCCACACCACAGTTGCCCATGACCACCGTGGTCACGCCATGCCACACCGATGGTGCCAGGTGCGGATCCCACATGGCCTGACCGTCGTAATGCGTGTGCGGGTCGACGAACCCAGGCGTGACGATGCAACCCGCCGCATCGAACTCGTCACGGCCGCGTGCCCCGCTCGCGTCGAGTGAGGTGATGATCCCGTCGTCGATTCCCAATGCGCCTTCGAACCGCTCGGCACCCGTGCCGTCGAAGATGGTTGCGTTCCGGATGACGATGTCGTGCATGCGGCCCCCTCTCGCAGTGTCTGTGTGCTCACGCGGTGTCTGCCGCGACCGTACCGGCCCGCCGGGTGACGCGTGACACTACGGTGACGCCAGGACCGGGAGGGGATTGATGGAGCCGCTGTCGTACGTGCGCGTGGTCGACCTCACCGATCTCCGTGGGGCGTTGTGCGGGCGGATGCTCGCCGACCTCGGCGCAGACGTCGTAAAGGTCGAGAGCCCCGCCGTACCCGATGACGCGCGGGCGTCCAACGCCTACCGATACCGAAACGCCAACAAGCGCGGTTGCGTCGTCGATCCGCACACCGCAGCGGGCTCGGCGGACTTCGATGCCCTCCTGTCGGCAGCCGACATCCTGATCGACAACACCGAGAACCCGTTCACCTCCGCGGTCGCTGCCGGCTCGGCGGGCTCTCGGTATTCACACCTCGTGCACGTCAAGCTTCGCGACTTTGGCACCTCAGGCCCTCGCGCGGCGTGGCGACTTGAACCGCTCACCGCGCTCGCTGCGTCGGGCACGATGCACGCCACCGGCTTTCCCTCGATGGCACCCTGTGGCGTGCCCGGGTACCTCGCGCACGATTGCGCATCGACCTACGGCGCCATCGGCGCACTCGCCGCGTTGGCCGATCGCGAGCGCAACGGCCAAGGACAGGTGGTCGAGGTCAGCGTGCAAGAGGCCGCGCTGGCCGGAACGACGCCGTGGTCGATCGCGATCCGCGACTACTTGCGCGTGAACCCTCGCCTCAACGCGGCCGGCACTCGCAATGCCGACGGCGCCTATTGGGTGATCCCCGCATCCGACGGCTGGGTCCGCTCGGTGATCGGCAGTCAGCGCCAATGGGACGGGTTCGTGACCTTGCTCGGCTCACCGGACGCCCTCATCGGACCGGAATGGTCAGGCGCAGGGTTCCGGCTCATGAACGCCGACGTCGTGCGCATCGTCGCCGAGGAATGCCTCACCGACCGCACGCGCGCCGAGGTGTTCGCCCAGGCGATGGGGGGCGGCGCGACCGTCGGCGTCGTGCACACGCCCCTCGAGTTCGTGACACACGAGCAAACCCGATGCCGCAGCTTCTTCGCCACGCTCGACATCGGCGCAACGGGCGACGCACCGTTCGCCTCCGCCCCATACAAGCTCTCGCGAACTCCTGCGTCGATTCGTCGGCCGGCGCCCGATGGCGCAAGCTCGGCCACGTTCGATCATCCACGCCCGGTCGACACCGTGGCGAGCGTGGATGCGCCGCTGCGTCGGGCTCGACTCGGCGGGGACGACCGCTCGTTGCTGCTCGACGGGCTCCGCGTGATCGAGTTCGGCATGGCGGCCGTGGTGCCCGAGATGTGCGGTGTGCTGTCCGAACTCGGCGCCGAGGTCATCAAGGTCGAGTCGATCACTCACCCCGACGTATTGCGCAGCTCCACCGGCGGCGAGATCAACAAGGCCTTCACCTTCAACGCCGAGAGTCGGGGACGCGCAAGTGTGGCGATCGATCTCACGACCGACGAAGGCCGTGACCTCGCTCATGCGCTCTGCGCGTCCGCTGACATCGTGGCCGAGAACTACCGCGGCGCGGTTCTCGATCGCGCGGGTCTCGGTTACGACGACATACGCGCGGTGAACCCGTCGGTGATCTATGTCGCGTCGCAGGGCTACGGCCGGGGAGGTCCGTACGCGGAGATGCCCGCGTACGGACCACTCAACGCAGGCTTCGCCGGGCTCGTGCACTTGTGGAGCGATCGCGACGGTCCGTTCCCCTGCGGCACCTCGCTGAACCACCCCGACCACATCGCCGGCAAGATGCTCGCGGTGGCACTGCTGGCCGCGCTGGCCCACCGCGACCGCACCGGCGAGGGCCAGCTGATCGACATGGCCCAGACCGAAGCTGCGGCGTACCTCATCGGCGAGGTGTACCTCGACGCTCACGACGACGCCCGTGCCGCCTACCCGGGCGCCGTCGTCGACCCGCATCCGGTGCGGGGGAACGAATCGGCCACGTGCGCTCCGCACGGCGTCTACCCCGCGGCCGGTGACGATCGCTGGATCGCCATCGCCGTCGCCGATGACACCGCCTGGCTCGGGCTCGAGACGGCACTCGGCTGGGAACACGACGCGTCGCTCAACGGCGTCGCAGCACGCCTCGACATCGCCGAGTCGCTCGGCGCGCGGCTGCGCGCCTGGACCATCGGGCGCGACGCCGAGACTGCCGCGACGCTTCTGCAGGCCCATGGTGTTTCGGCGATGCCGGTGATGGGCCCCGATGACCATCACGCCGATCCGCACCTGCTCGAGCGCGGGTTCATCGTCACGCTCCAGCATCCGGAGATAGGCGTCGAACACCACGTCGGGAATCCGGTGCGGATGTCGCGCACCGTCCAACGCATCGCGGCAGCCGCACCGTGCCTAGGCGCGGACACCCATCGGGTGCTCGACGAGGTACTGGGCATCGACGCCGACGCGGTCGACGATCTGATCGCTCGAGGGGTTTGTCGCTGAACCGCTCGTGTCGAACCCGACCCCTCTGCTGCGAAACAAGCGATAGCGGTCAGTAGCCCTAGGGGCCGGTCGCGCCGGTCGTTCCCGTCGCCCCCGACGCGGTGACCGCACCGGTCCCGCCACTCGCCCCGCTCGGGCCGCTCGCACTCGCGGTGGTCGGCGCCGCGGGGAGCTTGACGAGTGCCTTGAAGTCGTCAGCGCCAACCGGCTCGTGCGTGAGCGATGCGTCGCCTTTGGGTACGTCGATCGTGAGGTTCACTTGCGTGAACTGCACGCGCAGCACGTCGGGCCGGTCGGTCAGCGTCAGCGTGATCTGGCCGATCGCGAGCGCCTGGTCGGAGCGAGGAATGTCACTAAACGAACGTGCGAGGTCGACCTGCGCCAGGGCGCCGTTCGCACGCACGGATGACACAACGGTGGAGGAGCCGAGCGCGCTCCGGAACTGGGCTGCGATCTCGACGGAGGTTGGCCCGAGCGAGAGGGTCTCTACCACAGCCGACAACGTAGGCACGCCGACCGATGTGCGTACGACCTCGTACAACTTGCCACTTTGCACGAAGAAGAGCCGATACGACGTCATCGGGGCGAGCGTCGTCGAGGTGCCACCGACCGTGGTGGTCGGCTGGAACGAGCGATCAAGGATCCCCGCGGGCACCTCGCCCGAGCTGAACACGTGAGCTTTCGACTCCGCACCGACGCCGCACGCCGCGACCGTTAGGGCGCAGACGACCGCCAGACCGAGCACCGGCTGCCATGACCTCACGCTCATGCGTCATCTCGAGCTGGCAGACGAAGGATGAACACGCTCCCATTGGGCAAGTTCGGTTCCACGCGCACGGTTCCTCCGTGGAGGCGGGCATGTTCGGCGACGAGCGCCAACCCGAGGCCGGTGCCGCGCGAGCCGCTGTGGCGCGTGCCCGAACCTCGCCAAAAACGTTCGAAGATCACCAAACGTTCCGTCTCGCGGATGCCCGCGCCTTCGTCGATGAGTGCGATCTCGACGTAGTCAGATCCACTGTCGATGGTGACGCTTCGCAATCCACCCGCGTGCACTCGCGCGTTCTCGATCAGGTTCACCAACATGCGTTCGACGCGGCGCTTGTCGATGAGCAACGGGCCTCGGGGTACGCAGGCCACGCGCACCGGTGCGCAATCGACCGCTCCAACGGTATCGCGCACGAACGACTCGAGGTCGACGGGCTCGAGGGACAGCGTGTTCGCCCCGGCGTCGTAGCGCGAGATCTCGAGCAGATCGAGTACGAGCCGCTCGAAGTAGGAGA
>WLNW01000117.1 GCA_009699605.1 Actinomycetota bacterium
GCCATGGTCTCGCGATCGCCGACGTACTCCATGAAAGGCACACCGAAGCCACACGAACTGCTGACCCGATCGACCCGCACATGGATAACCGACCGAATGCCGCGCGGCGGGTCGGGGAAGTGCGTGGCGAACGTCTCGAAGCGTTCGTCACCGGGGCGGATCACCACCCCGTGGCCGTAGAGGCGCACGATGTCGGGCTTGCCGTCGAACGCGTTGAACATGACGGTGATGCGACCGTTCTCGCGCAGATGCGCGATGGTCTCGGCGCCGCTGCCGATGCGATCGAGATAGGCCACCTCGTGCGGACCCAGCACTACGAACGACCCCGCGAATCCTTTCGGTGACACGTTCACGTGGCCGTCCGCGCCAAGCGGCGCGGTGGCCACGAAAAACATGTGCTGCGCGCGGATCCACGCCGCCAGTTCGTCGGTAATTGCTTCGAGCACTCGTCCCATCGATGGCTCCTATCGTTCCGGCGTCCCCGTGAAGCCTCGACGGTACCCGGGGTCAGACGGTTGAGCCGACCTTTTGTGGAGTGATGAGCTTCAGCCCGTTCTCGCGCATCACCAGGCGGATCTCGTCGGCGGTGAAGCCCTTGAGGTCGTGCACGAAGTCGGTGGGGTGCTCGAGCCCTTCGGCGTGTGGCCAGTCGCTACCGAAGATGATGTGCTCCGCCCCGATCGCATCTCGCAAGCCCTGCAGGTCGTCCTCGTAGTAGGGCGCGACCCACACGTGCTTGGCGAACGTCTCCATGGGGCTCTCGGGGAAGGCGTAGCTGTGCTGCCCGTAGGTCTTCTTGAGCTTCTTGAACAGTGGCCAAACCCACTCGCTGCCATTCTCGATGGTCGCGACCCGCAGGTTCGGGTTCCGGGCGAAGACGCCTTCGGCGATGAGCGACGCGATGGCATCGCTGATCGGCGACCAGGTGAGCAGTGCCTTGAGCGGCTCGTAGCGGAAGGCCTCGAACTCGGCGTTCTGGCCCCAGTAGTTGAGCATGAAGCCGTAGCCGGCGTCGCCCGAGTGGATCGCCAACGTGATGCCGGCCTCGTTGAGCCGGGCCCAGAACGGGTCGTGCGATGCGTGACCGAGCGAGCGACGTTGTCCGTCGGAACCGAGCACCGACGACGCCCGCATGTTGATGACGCGGCAGTCGTGCTCGAGGGCCCACTCGAGCTCTTCGATGGCCCAGTCGACGTCGGCGAGCGAGATGTACGCCGCAGCGAAGATCCGGTCCTGGTAGTTGAGGCCCCAGTCTTCCTCGACCCAGCGGTTGAACGCACGGAACGCTGCCAGCATCGCCGGGCCGTCGTTCTCGAGCGCAGTCTCCATGCCCACCCCGAGGGTCGGGAACAAGAAGCACGCCTCGACCTTCTGCTGGTCGAGGTCGGCGAGGCGCGCGTCCCGGTTGCGATATGACGGGCTGATCGGATCGAGCTCGCCGAAGGCCGCACGAATGTCCTGGGCCGATTCCTTGGCCCGGAAGTACGTGTCGAGGCAGCCCGGCTTGGCCACCGGATCAAAGGTGGGGTTCGGGATGAACCGGTTGACCTTGCCGCCGACGAGCAGACGCTTGCGGCCCTCGATCTCGGCCCACTGCATGGCCCGCTTCCTCATTTCCTTCGGCATGAACCGGATGAAGGCGTCCTCGGCCTCGTAGTAATGCTGATCGGCATCGAACGCCTTGTAGCCGAGCTCCGTCATGGCAAGTCTCCTTCGTTCGTGGCGCTCGGCCACGACCCCGCGGCGAGCAAATGAAACGTGTTCTCACACTACGTCGAGCTGCGGTGGACCACGTCGGAGGTGAACATCACCGAGTTGGCCCGATCGACGAATCGGTCCTCGTCGATGCCCGCCTCGTCGCCGAGCGCGGGGGACGACGCGAAGCCCTCGAGCATCGTGTCGACCGAGGCCACGTGAAGCTCCGAGACGCTATCGGCGGACCACAGACCGAGCCCCGCAATGGTGGCTAGTGCTCGCGAGGAGTCGGCATCGATGTGGAACTGCACGTACCCCTCGATGCCCGGTGTGCGCAGGCCGAACTTCGCGTGGTTGTTGACGTAGTGCTCGAGGTAGGCCTCGTGTGCGGTGTGGATCTTGCGCCGCATCAGGTACTGGTAGCGCACCGGCGTGGGGTCGCACGCGATGACCACGTGGTCCTCGCCACCGAACACGCCCGACAGGTCAACATGCACGACCGAGGCGACACGCTCGGCGAGACCGTCCATCGCCGCGCCCGCGACTTCGATCGTGTCGAAACGCGCGTCGATCGACGCGTCGAACGAGCGCATGCCCGGCACGGCTGCGCCGAACGGGTCGTTCGGTATCTGGCGCATCGCACACACGGACGTGGCTCCGTGCTCGAGCAGGCGCACCGCCTCGGCGGTGATCCGCTCGGTGAGTTCGTCGCGGGCTCCGCCTCGGGCGGCGAACAACAACAGGAGCTTCATGCCGACGCTACGCGGCCGTCGACGACAGCGGAACGACCACTGTGGGGACCGTCGCATGGTTCACGCACTGCGTGGCCACCGAGCCGAGCAACAGGCCTGCGAAACCACCGTGGCCCCGAGCGCCGATCACCAGCAGCGTGGCGCCCTCGGACGTGGCCAAGTCGAGCAACGTGTTCGAGGCCGACCCTTCCTTCGCAACCGGCGTGACCTCGATGCCATCGGGGATGCCGACATCGGCGAGAATCTCGGCCAGCGCCGCTTCGGACGACGCCTGAAGCTCGTCGATCGGTACCACGGCGCCCCCGAGGGGCGAAGGTCCGAGCGCGAGGTATGGGAACTGCCACACGCTGAGTGCGACGATTCTGGCTTTGCGCTGCCCGGCTTCGGCAAAGGCCCAGGCGAGCGCGGCGCGCGAACCGGGGGAACCGTCGATGCCGACAATGATCGTTTCCATCTGATCCCCTTGGTGACGGTGGCCGTCAGTCGATCGCTTGCAACAAGTGTTGGCTGAGGTTCCCGAACAGCTCGTTGATGTAGTGACGTTTGGTGAAGGTCCACACATCATCGATGACGGCGAACTCGTCGTGGTAGCGCCCGGCGATGATCGGTTGCATCGGGAGGTCGGGCGTCTGCTGGAAGACCGTGTAGTACGAACGCGCCTTCGCGGTAGTGCCGTCGGGGTCGACCTCGATGATGAGGTTCGTCGTGACGTGCTTCGTGTGCGGGGTGCCGTTGTCGGGAAAGCGGCGGGTCCAGGTCTCCATCTGCTCCTGCATCAGCGCGGAGCCGAATCGCACTTCGTCGCTGAGGTCGGTGGTGATGCCGGCGTGCTCGAACAGCGCGCCCACGCCGGCGAAGTCGCCGAGGTCCATGAGTTCGGCGTAGCGCAGGATCAGGTTCGAGACGGCAAGTGCAGGGTCGGTCATGGCGAAGGGCTCCGGAACGTCGGTGGTGGATCGAACAGAAAGATCACGGCATCATCGAGACGCCGCCGTTGGCGCGCAGTATCTGCCCCGTCACGAAGGCCGACGCATCCGACGCGAGGTAGAGCATCTGCATCGCCTGGTCGCGTGCGTTGCCGATGCGGTTCAACGGCGACTGGGCCGAGCGGAGCTTCCACATGTCGTCGCGGGCCTGCTCGTCGACGAACCCATCGGTCGATTTCCACGTGCGCTGGGTCATCGGTGTGTCGGTGAAGCCGGGCGCGATGCCGTTGACCCGAACGCCGTGCGGACCGACCTCTGTCGCCAAGGTGCGCGTGAGCATGGCCACGGCCGCCTTGGTGAGGGCGTAGCACGACAGGCTCGGCACAGGCATGTCCATGCCAGTGGACGCGACGTTGATGATGCTGCCGCGCTGCTGGGCGATCATCACGCGTGCTGCGGCGGCGCAGCCGAAGTACACACCCTTGAGGTTCACGGCAATGACCGCGTCGAGCTCGTCTTCGGAGGTGTCGACCACGAGGTTGTTGCGGATGATGCCCGCGACGTTGGCCATGATGTCGACCGAGCCGAACTCTTGGGCCGCGGTCTGCACAAGCGCCTCGACCTCACTGCGCTTCGACACGTCGGTGGGCACCGCGATGGCCCGACCACCGACCGCCTCGACTAGGCGCACCGTGTCGAACAGGCCGTCGGCCTTGACGTCGCCGATGACCACGCGGGCGCCGGCCGCGGCGAACAGCGCCGCCGCCTCACGCCCGATGCCGCCCCCCGCCCCGGTCACCACCGCGACGCGGCCCGAGAGGTCGAACGCCTTGCTGATCGATGCATCCATGGCCGGGGAGACTAGATCGCCTTCAACGCATGCGCTTCCAGACCATGTCGGTCTCGACGTCGGGATCGAGAAACACCCCCGGGTCCTGCTTGTCGACGTGGCCCATGAGGCCGCGGTAGACGCCGTAGCCCAGCATCTCCTGGAGGCGACGCGGGAAGGTCGCAGCCATCTCTCGGGGCACCGCGAGGAGCTGGTTCTCCTCCTGGCGCATGTACCCCGCGCAGTGGTTGACCACGATGCCGATGCGGCGGGAATCGGAGTCGTTGTCGCCACCGCCGTGCCACAGGGAGCCGTTGTAGACGATGACGCTCCCCTTGGGCATCACGGCGCGCACGACGGCCGAGCTGGGGCGCTCCGCTTTGGCGGGCCGGCGATCGGTGAGGTGCGAACCGGGAACGACGTGGGTCGCACCGTTGTCGAGCGTGAAGTCGGTGAGCGCCCAGATGGCTGCGCACACGATCGGCACGTGCGGGCGGGGCAGCGCGATGGAGCCGTCATCGGCGTGCAGCGGCTGGGCCCGCTGGCCGGGGTTCATCTCGATCGCGGTGAGCGACGAGAGCAGGCACTGGTGGTCGAGCACGCGTTCCACGAGCGGCAGCACCGCCGGGTGCAACGGCACCGCGGCGAAGATCGGATCGCGGGCGAGCAGGTTGAAGATGCGCCTCGTGTGCTCACCGAGGAACGCGTTCTCCCCGTAGGACACGCCGAGATCGACGAGCAGCCGATCGATGGCCGAGGTGAGCGCATCGATGAACCCGGGTTCGATGACCCGCTCGAGCACCGTGAAGCCGTCGGTGGCGATAGCCGCTGCGTGTCGGTCGAGATCGCTTGTCGTCAGCATCGTCCACCGCCTGGTAGGAAGGTGAGGTGAAGTGAACCACTTGCGAGCGCGTCGTGACGTCTCCGGAGTCCGGCCACCATCACTGCGTCGTCCTCACGCTTCAAGACTGCGCTGGCCACCGGCCGCGGCGACGAAGACGTCGTACACCCAAGCCAGCGCGTCGCGAGCGTCAGTCTCCTCGTAGCCGACCTGGCCGGGGAAGAGCACGCGGAACGAGCCGCGGTCGTCACCGACCACGCGGGGCGACACCCCCGGCCCACACGCGGTCCGAGCGAGGGCCACCAGTTCGGCGGCGGTGGGAAAGGTCGCGAGCACCTGCAGCCACGCCACGGTGGGCGGCAACATCACGAGCCCACCGGCATGCCATTCGGCGAGCGCGTCGGCGGGGCGGCGCCATTCGGCGTGCACCGCCTCGACGGAGTCCTCGATCGCGACCTGATCGGCCGGCAGCGATGCGATGAAGAACCGAGTGTCGTAGCGGCGCGGCGGCCCGACCGGCGTAATCCAACGGCCCACGTCGTGAATGGCCCCCGCGTCGAGCAGCAGCGATTCCTCGCGGAGCACGTCGAGCAGCATGCGCTCGCCGTGATCGACTGCATGTCGGTGGCGCGCCCCGGCGTCGGGCGAGCAAGGTCGGCCCTGGGCATCGCACGCAAGGAGCACGCCGACCTCCTCGAGGGTCTCGCGGACCACCGCCACCCAATATGCCGACGCGTCGGGGATCTCGAGTCGGGCACACGCGTCGGCATCGTCGCGTCCATAGGTGACATCCGCGTAGTCGGCATGCGCATCGTGCTCGTCGACGCCACCTCCCGGGAACACGGTCATGCCGCCCACAAAGTTGCTGCCCGCGCGCCGGCGCAAACAGAGCACGTGCAGATCAGGGCGGTCGTCGACGAGCAGCACGGTCGCAGCAAGCTGCACCGGTACGGCTTCGGGATCGAACGATGCATGCGTCGGTTTCATCGGTCCGTCCTGAGGCACCGCAACGGCGAGCGGGTGCCGACATCGAAACGTGGAGGCACCCCACGAACGGTCAGACGCCCGGCCACCGGTGGCTGGGCGAACAGCGCAACGGGGCCTGGCAAGGCGCGCGATCGCTCTTCGATTTCAGCGGGCGACTGGAGCGGTCCTTGCGAATGCGCCTGATCGCGATCACCCACGGCGGCGCATGCTCACATCGCTGATCCACGGCGGCACCCAACCGGCGTCGCATTCATGATCGACGTTGGCTCCAGGCGCGACCAACGCGTCGATCGCGTCGAGCGCCTCGGCGGAAAGCTTCAAGTCGGCGGCGGCGAGTTGCTCGTCGAGTTGGCTCATCGTGCGGGGGCCGATGATCGCCGAGGACACCGCAGGGTGTTCGACACTGAACGCAAGCGCGAGCTGCAACAGGGTGAGGCCGTGGTCGCGGGCGAGCACATCAAGCGCGCCGAGGAGCTCGTACTTGCGTTGCACCGGCGCGCGGTCGGCCTGCCACCCTTTGCCACGCGAACCCCAGCGGTCTCCGCGCGAGCCGGCCGGAATGTCGCCGGCGGAGTACTTTCCGCTCAGCCAGCCGCTGTTGAGCGGCCCCCACACGAGCACGCCCATGCCGTGGCGGGCGCACGTGGGCAACACGTCGCGTTCGATGCCACGGGTGAAGATCGAATAGGGCGGCTGTTCGACCCGCGGCCTTGCGTAACCACGTTCGGCGGCCACCCACTGGGCCTCGACGATGAGGTCGGCGGGGTAGGTCGACATCGCAACGGTGCGCACCTTGCCCGTGCGCACGAGATCGTCCATGGCCCCGAGCGTCTCGTCGATATCGGTCGAGAGGTCGGGCTTGTGGAGGTGGTAGATGTCGATCCAATCGGTGTTCAGGCGGCGCAAGCTGTCCTCGCACGCCTTCACGATCCATCGACGCGACAGACCTTTGCGGTTGCGATCGGCACCCATCGGCCAGAAGCATTTGGTGGACAGCACGACATCGTCGCGCACGCCCGCCAGCGCCTCGGCGCAGATCTCCTCCGACTCGCCTTGGGAGTACACGTCGGCCGTGTCGACGGTGTTGATGCCCGCGTCGAGCGCACGTCGGACAATGCGCACGCAATCATCGTGGTCGGTGTTGCCCAGCGCGCCGAATGACATCGCGCCGAGCGTGAACGCGCTGACGTGGATACCGGTACCGCCGAGAAGTCGATACTGCATCAGTTCAACCTGCCTCGCGAAGGTCGGTAATGGCGAAGGTCGATCATGACGCAGCTGCGAGCGCCGCGACCACCGGTGCGAGATCGTGCACCACGGCCTGGCTCACGACGTAGCGATCGAACCCGTAGTCGGCGCGTCGGGCGAGCAGGTCGTCGACGATCTGTTCGGTGGTGCCAACGAGGGCATGGGGCGACTCGAGCAGTGAAGCAGCGTCGAGTCCGAAGGCCCGACCGAGTTCGGTCGCGGCGCGCCGTCGTTGGTTGGTGATCTGCACCGTGAGCACGCGCACGCTCACCGGCGGCATGGGCCGACCGGCTGCGGCAGCGCCGGCGCGGATCCAGGTCAACTTGTCGCGCGTCGACGCGGCGGTGGAACTGGCGGATGCCGCCGGCGCACCCGCGAGCCCGCTGCGGTTGTCGAGCGCGATGCCGACCACATCCGCCAACGCTCCTGCCGTGGTGAGCATGCGCTCCGCGCCGCCCCCCAAGAGCAACGGCAGGCCCCCAGACCGCACCGGCCGGGGCCGGTTGACGAGACCGGCGATCCGATAGTGCTCGCCGGCGAAAGAGAAGGGCTCACCGGTCCACAGCCCGCGCAGCACCGACACCGCTTCGATCAGGCGGCCGATACGCACCGATGCTTTGTCGAACGCCATCCCCGTCTCGACGTAATCGGCGTGCATCCAGCCAGCACCGAGCCCGGCCAGGACCCGACCGTCGCTCAACACATCGAGCGTGGTGAGCTCCTTGGCCAGCAGCGCCGGGTGGCGGAAATCGTTCGCGAGCACGTTGAAGCCGAGCGTGACGCGTTCGGTCGCCGATGCCGCCGCTGCCAAGGCGATGACCGGCGCGAACTGTGCGCCGAAGTGATCCGACACCGAGATGCCTACGTACCCCAGCTGTTCGACCTCTCGACACGTGGTACGCCACGCTGCGGCTGACGGTGTGGACAACAGCTGCGCCGTGAAGGCCACGCGATGCGTCGACTCGTCGGGCGCTGACCCGCCGGGCACTGCCGACTACTTGCGCGCGCGGTCGAGCCCGAAGACCCGGATGGCGTTCTCGCGCAGGAACTTCGGCCACACCTCGTCCTTGAACGGCACGTTCGGCATGTCGCGGAACTGACGCTCGAGGGTGAGCCCGGCCGGGAAGTACCCGCAATACATGATCTTGTCCGCGCCTCGGGAGTTCGCGTAGTTGATGATGTCCTTCGGGTAGTGCTTCGGAGCGAACGCACTGGTCATGTAGTGCAGCCCGGGCCACTTCAGCATGAGCTTCACCGCGAGCGCCGTCCACGGCTCGGCGCCGTGCATGATCACGATCTTGAGCTCGGGGAAGTCATAGCAGACCTCGTCGAAGTGCTCGATGTGCTGGGGCCAGCTCGGCATGCGAGGGCCCACGATGCCGCCGTTGATGCACATGGGAATGTCGAGCTCGACACACTTCATATAGAAGGGGTAGAGCTTCTTGTCGTTGACCGCGGCCTGTGGCACGAGGCCGCTGGGGAAGATGCTCACCGAGACGATGTCGTAGTCAGCCTTGGCCTGCTCCATCTTGCGCAGTCCGTCGACTCCCTCGTGCGGGTTGACCGACATCGACAAGAAGAAGCGATCGGGATAAAGCTCCTTTGCGCGAATACCGTTCTTGCCCATGCCGACCTTGGCCATGTCGATGCCGAACTCGTCCATCTTCTCGACGATGTAGTGCACCGGGTCGACGTCGGGCGGGACCACGTCGGGGACCTGCTTGAACATGTACTGCGCCGGGAACTCCATCTCCTGCAAGGACTCCTTGTCCTTCAGGTTGGCGCGGAAGAAATCGTAGGTGTGCTTCTTCTCCTCGACGCTCTGGTAGGGGAACCCCATCCCGAGGTCGACAATCCCGATGTCGGTTGGCATGCCCATGTATGTTCCCCCTAGCGGATGACGTGGAGATCCTAGAGGGCCCGGCGAGGGGAGGCTGCACTCATCAAGACGGGCCGAACGCCTCATGTGATGCCCTGACCACGATGCATAATATTTTTCTTGTCGGAGCGACCAGCAACCGCACCGAACGGGGAGACCCTGATCCGCCAACTGACCCGGTCGCTGGGTTGGCGGGGAGTCACGCGAGACCGGCCCCACACCGCACCCAACGTAGGTCCGTGCGAACGGCCCGTTTCCCCAAGGAGCAACTGTGACCCCGAACCGCCGTGCTCGCGTCGCCGGTATTACCGCCATCATCGCCGCGATCCCATTCCTACTTCCCGCTGCTGTCGGCGCGACTGCGCTACTCGGCCAGAGCAGCGGGTACACCGCCCCGCCAGCCCCCAGCGCCTGCGCCGGAACCCTGTGGACCCCCAACCCGGCGAAGGCGCTCTCCACGGCCGACTCCCGCTTCGTCATTCCGGGGCTCACCCTGCAGCCCGGCACCCTCGATGTGACCGAGTTCGTTGCGTGGGACGGCCGCTCCGGTGGCGTCGCCGAGAAGAACGAGCAGCTGCGCATCGAGTACTGGAAGGGCTCGACCTTGCTCGCCGCCACGCCGGCCACCCCTGACCTTCTCGACGACGAGGCGTTCGCGTGGGTCGTCACCCCGCTCGGCCAGGTCGACATCTTCGAGACGGCCGACCGGGTCGAGATCGTCCACGCAAGCGAGTTCATGGCCACCGACGCCACGGAGAACAGCCTCTATCCGAAGTCGGTGTGCATCACCTGGACGCCGAAGCAGACCCAGACCACCACCACGGTCACGCAGGTCACCACCACCGCACCCACGACGACCGTCCAGCAGGTGGTCACCACCGCCGTGCCTTCGACCACCTCGCCGACCACCGTGGTCGCCCAGGTTCTCGGCGAGACTCTCGAGGCCCCCGTCGTGCAACAGGCCGCGTTGGCCCGCACCGGCGGCCAGAGCACCACGAAGGCCGGCATCGCCATCGGGTTGCTCGGCTTCGGTGCTGGGCTCGTGTTCCTCGGTCGTCGCAAGACCGCCGGCGCCTGACGCTCGGCCCGCCTTCGAGCGGGCCCCGGCGTATCCGACGCTCCAACCGGAGCGTCGGTGACCGCAGATTCGTAGATTCGACTCCCTCCGTCAGGTGGCCAGTCGCTCCTCGGGGCGGCTGGCCACCGTGCCGTTTTGGCGCTCGGCCGCGTGCCACCGTGCCGCGGGGCGGGGCGGGGCGGGGCGGGGCGCGATTCAGCCTTTGTGGACGCGGTCGAGAAATAACACGACCTGTGCCTTGACGTCGTCGAAGTCGGGCACCTCTCGCTCGAGCGCCGCGTTGGTGGTGGCGAAGACAAGCACACCACGATCGACCGGCCGCCCGACCGCCGACTCGATGGCCAGCGCATACGCCGCGAGCTGCGGTGCGTAGCGGGCCACGTAGTCACCGATCGAGCCCGGGTCGACCCGGTCGGTCTTGTAGTCGACCA
>WLNW01000118.1 GCA_009699605.1 Actinomycetota bacterium
AGAGCTCAGTGCGCCGCAGCCGGCGCGTGGTCGTGGTGCATCGGGTCCTCGTCGCCGTGGCCCTGCATCGAACCGCCGATGTAGACGCCGGTGAGGATGGCGAAGACGAACGCCTGCAGGAAGGCGACACCGATTTCGAAGCCGGTGAGGCCGACGAGCATGAAGAACGTCGGGATGTTAACGACGAACAGCGGGCCCGCGGTCCACAGCGAGATGCACAACACGCTGAAGGTGACCAGCAGGATGTGGCCAGCGAGCATGTTGGCGAAAAGCCGGACTGCGTGGCTGAACGGCCGGATGAAGAACGTGGAGAGCACCTCGATGATGCCGACGAGGGGCTTGAGCGCAATCGGTACACCTGGGGGCCACGCGATATGGGCGAAGTACTTCATGCCCTGGTGCTTGACCCCGACGACGATGAACACCACCCACACGGTGAGCGCCAAGACGAGGGGGGCGGCCATGCGGGCGTTGCCCGGCATCTGGAAAGCCGGGATGACCTCGAAGATGTTGGCCACGAAGATGAAGCTGAACAGCGTGACGAGCAGGGGCAGGAACGGCGCACCCTCGCTGCCCATGGTGGGCAGCATGATCTGCTTCTCGACGAAACCGATGACCACCTCAGCGGCGTTGCGCACGCCCCGCGGGACATAGCCCTTCTGGCGACCGGCCAGCGCGAAGAAGACCGCCGGGATCACCAACGCGAGCACGTAGATGAGCGCGACCTTGTTGAACCCGAACGCGGAGTCCTTGAGGAACCAGTCGGGCCACTTGACGATGTCGTCGATCGGCGGAAATTCGAGTGCTCCGAAGATCACTTTTCACTCGCTCCTTGGCTAGCGACGCGCCCGCGGCTTGAGGCCGGGGTACGCCAGGGACGCGGACACATGACGCATCTCCCAGAACAGCAGTCCGAGATGGGTGACGATGATGGTGATGCCGAACGCGACCGGTTGCATCCAGTCGGCGTTGCGGAAAACGAAGAAGGCGGCGAATACGAGCATGAGACGGATGAGGAATCCGAACATAGCCGCTGCGCCCATAGCAACGGCCGAGATGCGGGCTCCCCAGCCGATGAGGGCTGCGGCGAGGACGAAGTTGCTCAGCGAAAGGCCGAGTGCGTAGAGCACCGAGGCGACGCCGGCGGCGCCGCCGACGATGGCCCCGACGATGATCGCCACGGGGATGAGGTACAAGCCACGCGTGAGGAGGTCGCGGGCGATCTCGAGCGCAGGCGACGGGCCGTCGTAGCGGGCGAGCATCGGGTCGTTCGAGATGCTGGTCATCGCGTCGGTCATGGCAGGCCTGCGCCGGCGCGGCGGGCGCACTGCTGGTCGATGGCCGAACGGTAGGTGTAGTACTGCTTGGCCCAACTGCCGACCATGCCGGCAACGGCCAAGACGATCGTGAAGACCGGACTGGTGCCCAACCAGCGGTCGAGGCCCAAGCCGACGAGCGCCAGGATCACGGGCGCCAGAACCAACTCGAAGCTGCCATGGCTCTGGTTGAACAGGCCATCGCTGAATTCGCGCTTCTGATTTAGGTTCACGTCGTTGTGCGCCCGGGGGTTGTGGGCCGCGCACGAAGAACGCGCGGCGCTTGTGAATGCACGCGCAATCTACGTGTCGCCAGCTGGGCCTGGCAACTCCAACCACTGAACGGGGGCAAAACGAGCGTGTGGCGCAGCCTCGGACGCGGGCGGTTCGACCACCGCGGTGTCGAGATCGAGCGGGCCGACCTCGAGCGGCGGACCGACGAACGGCAACATCTCCTGGAACGGGTCAACGGCGCGGGCGCCCGGCTGCGTGGACTTGCGACGCAACGGGTGAAGCACCGTGAACAGCATGAGCCCAAGGGCGAGTATGCCGATCGGGATGAGGGCGTTGCCCCGGCCATGGTTGTAGGTGGGGTACAGCACCAGGCCGGAGAGCAACGCTGTCCACGCCCACAGGATCGAGACGCTGCGCTGTTGGGTATGCCCGAGCCGCAACAGACGATGGTGGAGGTGATCCTTGTCGGCCTCGGCGATGCCGCGCCGCTTGCTGGCTCGGCGGACGATCGCGAGGGCCGTGTCGAGGATGGGAACGCCGAGGATCACGAGAGGGATGAAAATCGGCGCGAAGAAAAAGTAGGCCTGGCCGCTGAACGACTGCGAGGTGCGGCCACCGACGAGGATGGTGGAGATCGCCATGAGGAGACCGAGCAACAACGCACCCGTGTCACCCATGAAGATCCGAGCCGGATGGAAGTTGTGGGGCAAGAACCCAAGGCATAGACCCGCGACGATCACGGCGATCAGTGCGCCCATGTTGCCGGGCAGCACGACGTTCTCGTTGCCGAGGCGCATGGCATAGAGAAAGAACGTGATCGCCGCGATGCCGACGATGCCGGCCGCCAGTCCGTCGAGCCCGTCGATCAGGTTGATCGCGTTCATCATGCCCACGACCCAGATCACGGTGACGAGCACCGAGAGGTCACCGGACAGGAACGAGATCCCGAAGAACGGGACCCGGAACACCACGAGCGCCACGCCGGCGAACGTGAGGGTGGAGCCTGCGAGCACCATGCCCGCCATCTTCGCCGGGGCGGACATCTCACGAAGGTCGTCGATCATGCCGACCGCGAAGATGATCGCACAGGCGATCACGATGCCCCACGCCTCGGATTGCGACTCGAACATCAAAGAAAAGTCGCTCATTGCCCACGCCGCGCCGATGGCCGCGACGAAGCCCAGGAACATGGCCGCGCCGCCCGCCGTCGCGGTTGGCCGAGCATGGACCCGGCGGTCACCTGGCGGGACGATCGCCCCGATGGTCGCCGCGATGGCCCGCATCGCCCAGGTGGCCACATACGTCACGACCGCGGCCACGCCGAGCACGACGAGGTATGCGGTCACCGAGGGCATTGCGGTGCTCGCTCCTCGTCGGTCATCGAGTCATGCTCATCAGCTCGGATACCGGTGCTCAGTGCTCGGGGTAAGGCGGGAATGCCGCGCACAGTTCGTTGACCTCGCCCAGAACGCCCGCGAGGACGGAGGCGTCGTCGCGCTCGCGCAACGTGCGCGCGATGAGCGAGGCGATCTGGCGCATCTCGGCCGGGCCCATGCCCTGGGTGGTCACCGACGGCGTGCCGATGCGTACGCCGCTCGTGACGAACGGTGAGCGAGGGTCGTCGGGGATGGTGTTCCTGTTCAAGGTGATGCCGGCGCGGTCGAGCACCTCTTGGGCGACCTTGCCGGTGCAGTCGGCGTCGAAAGGACGCAGGTCGACGAGTATGAGGTGGTTGTCCGTGCCCCCGGAGACGAGCCGGAACCCTTCCTCACCCAGACCCTCGGCCAACGCCGACGCATTGGCGACGATGCGGTGGGCGTACTCCTTGAACTCGGGCGTCGCGGCTTCGGCGAACGCCACGGCCTTGGCCGCGATGGCGTGTTCGAGCGGGCCGCCCTGCAACCCGGGGAAGATCGCCGAGTCGATGGCTTTCGCGTACTCGGACCGCGCAAGGATGCAGCCGCCGCGTGGGCCTCGCAGGGTCTTGTGGGTGGTGAACGTGACGACGTCGGCGTACGGCACCGGGTTCGGGTGCGCGCCGCCTGCGATGAGCCCCGCGATGTGCGCTGCGTCGAACATCAACATGGCGCCGACCTCGTCGGCGATGGCCCGCAGCGGCGCGGGGTCGATGATGCGGGGATATGCGGTGGCACCGGCCACGATGAGCTTCGGGCGTTCGCGGAGCGCGACCTCGCGCATCTGGTCGAAGTCGATGCGTTCGTCGGACTTGGTGACGCCGTAGGCCACGAAGTTGTACGTACGGCCGCTGATGTTGACCGGTGAGCCGTGGGTGAGGTGACCGCCATGGTCGAGGCTCATGCCGAGCACGGTGTCACCGGGCTGGAGCAGCGCGAGGTACACCGCGACGTTCGCGTTGGCGCCGCTGTGCGGCTGCACGTTGGCGTGATCGGCGCCGAACAGGGCGCGCACGCGCGTGCGGGCGATCTCTTCGACCTCGTCGACGATGACGTTGCCGCCGTAGTACCGCTTCCCGGGGTAGCCCTCGGAGTACTTGTTGGTCAGGACCGACCCGGTGGCCTCGAGGACCGCCGGGGAGGTGAAGTTCTCCGAAGCGATGAGCTGGAGCGTGGTGTTCTGACGCTCGAGTTCTTTGTCGAGGAGGGAGAACACTTCGTCGTCGCGAACGCTGGGCCAGGGCATGACTGTTCGGTCCTCATGGGGCAGGTTGAGCCACCTACGTTAGCTGGGCCTCCGAGAGGTGGCGATGTCAGCCGGGCGGGAGCAAGGCGTCGATCTTGGCCACGCGGGCCGTGTGGCGGCCACCGGCGAACTGCGCGCCGACGAAGGCGTCGATCGCCTCTTTGGCCACTTCGGGCCCGATGAGCCGCTCGCCGACGCACACCACGTTGGCGTTGTTGTGCTCACGGGCGAGGCGGGCCGACGTGACATCGTGCACGGTTGCTGCGCGCACACCGGAGATCTTGTTCGCGGCGATCGCTATGCCGATGCCACTGCCGCAGACGCACACGCCGAGCTCGACCCGACCCGACGCCACTTCGCGACCAACTGCCGCGCCGAAGTCCGGGTAATCGACGCGGTCCGCAGCGTGCGTGCCGAGGTCGGTGACCTCGTGGCCGCTCTCGCGCAGATGGGCGGCGAGGTCGTTCTTCAGGAGGTATCCGGCGTGGTCGGCACCGATAGCGATGTGCATGCTCCGCAACCTACCGCCGCATCACCGCGCGCCGAACACCGACCCCGGGATGGGGCCGGCCCGCAGGACCGTGGGTGGCGAGGTGGTCAGATCGATCACCGTGGACGGCAACCCGTCGCGCGGACCGTCGTCGACCACCAGTGCGACATCGGGGAACACCAGCGCGACCTCGGCCGCGGAAGCGGGTGTGGGTTCACCGGTCCGGTTGGCACTCGTCGCGGCGAGCGGGCCGAGGTCGAGCGCGAGTCGACGCACGAAAGGGTGATCGGGGCAGCGCAATCCGATCGTGGTGGCATCGGCGCCGAGGTAGAGCTCCGCGTCGGCCCGGCGTCGCACCACGGCCGTGAGTGGACCCGGCCACCACGGCGCGCACGCGTCGAGGTCGTCAGGGGTGAGCGCTCGCGCCTGTTCGAGGTCGCCGACGAGCACCGAGATGGTCTTGCTGTCGGGCCGGTTCTTCAGCACGAAAAGCCGCTCGATCGCGCCGCGGTCGCCCGCCCGCGCCACGAGGCCGTACACCGTCTCGGTGGGGAGCACGACCACTCCCCCGCGGCGCAGCGCGTCCAGCGCGAGCCCGAATGCGTCGTCGACGGGCACGATCATCGGCGCATCACCACGGCACGGTCGCGACCGACGAGGTCTTGGTGCACCGACGTGTGGGCATACCCGTGGCGCTCGGCCATCGCCCGCACCGCTGCGGCCTGGGTCTCGCCGATCTCCACCACCAACGAACCGGCGGGCCGCAGCCACGTGAGCGCGCCCGGGACGAGAACCTCGTAGGCCTCGAGGCCGGTCGGCCCGGGGGTGAGCGCCTCGACCGGTTCCCAGGCCCGCACCGAATCGGGTAACTCGTCGGCCTCGGCCACGTACGGCGGGTTCGACACCACGAGATCGAACGTGCCTGCGAGTTCGGCATCGAGCGCGTCGAACCAGTCGCCGTGGGCAAGCTGCACCCGGCTCGCGTGGCGACCGATGCCCACGAGATTGGCGCGTGCGATGTCGAGTGCTGCGGCCGACGCATCGGTGGCCCAGACCCGCGCAGTGGTGCGCTCGATCGCGATCGAGAGTGCGATCGCACCCGAACCGGTGCCGAGATCGACCGCACGCGACGGCTCGGCGTCGCCGCGGGCCGCCCGGACGGCGACCGCCCGATCGAGCTCGGCCAGGGCCACCTCGGTGACGATCTCGGTTTCGGGCCGCGGGATCAACACGCGCCGGTCGAGGTACAAGTCGAGCCGACGGAAGGCCCAGCTCCCGAGGATGTACTGCAACGGTTCGCCCTCGACCCGGCGGGCGAGCATGCGGTCGAAGTGCGCTATCTCGCGTTCGGTGACGGGCCGGTCGAGCGCGAAGCGCAACTCCGTCGCGTCGAGCCCCGTGGCCCGTTCGACGAGCCACCGCGATTCCGCCTCGGGTGCGTCGGCCACGTCACGCAAACGGTCGGTGGCCTCGGCGACGAGCGAGCGCAACGAAATCGTGCTCATGCGTTCGGGTCACACGTCCTCTTCGAGTTGGCGACGACGATCCTCGGCCACGAGCGGATCGATGACTTCGTCGAGCTCGCCCGTGAGTACCCGATCGAGCCGGTAGAGCGTGAGACCAATGCGGTGATCGGTGACCCGGTTCTCTTTGTAGTTGTAGGTGCGAATCTTCTCGGACCGGCCACCGCCTCCCACCTGATCGCGGCGAGCCGTGGACCGCGCTGACGCCAAGCGGTCCTGCTCGAGCTTCAACAAACGGGACCGCAGCACGCGGAGCGCCTTCTCCTTGTTCTGGAGCTGGCTCTTCTCGTCCTGCATCGCGACAACCAGGCCGGTGGGCTTGTGGGTGACCCGCACCGCGGAGTCGGTCGTGTTCACGGACTGACCGCCGGGGCCCGATGACCGGTACACGTCGATCTGGAGGTCGCGATCGTCGAGGTGGACGTCGATCTCTTCGGCCTCGGGCAGAACCGTCACTGTGGCCGAGCTGGTGTGCACCCGACCCTGCGACTCGGTGACCGGCACGCGCTGCACCCGGTGCGGACCGCCTTCGTGCTTGAGTCGCGACCACACGTTGTCACCCTTCACGAGGAAGGTGACGCTGGTGAACCCGCCGAGGTCGGACTCGCTCGCCTCCATCACGCTGAAGTTCCAGCCCATACGGACTGCGTAGCCGCGGTACATCTCGAACAGGTCACGGGCGAAGAGGTTGGCCTCCTCGCCACCTTCCGCGCCGCGGAGCTCGACGATGACGTTCTTCTCGTCGAGCGGGTCGCGGGGGAGCATGAGGACCTTGAGTTCCTCCTCGCGCTCGTCGATCGCGGCCTCGTACTCGGCGATGTCGACGCGGAGCGTGTCGCGGTCAGCGGCGTCGGATTCGGCGTAGAGCTCGCGGGCGGCTGCGAGGTCATTGTGCGCCGCCCGGAGCAACCGGCCGCAGCTGACCACGGCATCAAGCTCCTTGTAGCGCCGCGCCAGCACGGCCAAGCGCTTCGGATCCCCGCTGACCGCGGGGTCGGCGAGGCGCGCCTCAACGTCCCCGAACTCCTTCTCCAGCGTTTCAACACGATCGAGCACGAGCAGAAGGCTAGGCCGCAGGGTGAGGGGCGGGGCGAGCGCTGGCTCAGACCGGCCAGTCACCCTCGAGGGTGACGAAGTGGACCGGCACCGGGAGCAGCGAGGCCAGCTCGTGTTGCACCGACAGCAGGTCACGCGACGGAAGAACGGTCACGATGCGCTCGGGACGCTCGCGCAGCACGAGGTCGGCCGCGATGGGCACCCAGTCGAGATCGATGCCGACCGTGCAGATGACGAGGACGATCTCGCCGCCCGGGCCGATGCCGATGGCCGCCGCAGGCGCCGGGTCCTTCACGTTGCGCCGGGCGACCGGCGGACTGATCGCCCCGAGCTCGCCGAGCCCGACCAGGGCCGGATCAGCGAGCACTTGCGACCGCAGCCAACGCTCGCGGGCGAGCCGGTTCACGGGGTGGGGCGCGGCGTCGGGGGCGCGCAGCGAGCGCACGAGCGAGGCCGCGTCGGCCAGCGCCACGGCCGTGGGCTTGTCGCCGTGGATGAGGGCTGCGGCTTCCTGGTCGAACCGTCCGACGCCGATATCGAGGTTGGTCCGGCCGTCGGCGTCGACACGGACGCGGGCAACTTCGAGCCCTCGCACCTCGCCGATGATCAGGCCGTGTTCGACGACAACGTCGACGTCGGCGGCTTCGAGCATCTCGACGAGGAGCCTCGTCGCCTCGCCCACCGGGGGGTCGGCCGGCGAGGTGACCACCCCGGCGACGACCGGCACCAGCACGGCACCGTCGACCCGCCACACCTTCACCGGTCGGTTGAACACCGCCGCCCGCCGGGCATCGAGCGGCGACTCGTCGTCGAGCACGAGGTGCAGCACTGCGGGCGAGTAGCGCGCCAGCAACACGAGGGCCCGGCCGAGCGCACGTTCGGGTTCGCCCGCGGGGTGCAGCCACAGCTCGTCACCGGCGCGCAGCACGGCGCTGCTGCCCGCGGCCACCGAGACGAGCTCGATGGGCGCGTCAAGGTGGCGGCGCACCAGCGCACGCAGCTTGATCTCGTTGAGATGGCGCAGGCGGTCGGCGTCGACGCTCATGATCTACCGCGGCCCGAGCGAGCCGCGAACCGTGAGGTCAGGCCTTCTTGCGGCGAGCGCCATAGCGGCGTTCGAAGCGCTCGACACGACCGGCGGTGTCGACGATCTTCATGGTGCCCGTGAAGAACGGGTGGCTCGCGCTCGAGATCTCGACCTTGGCCATGGGGTACGTCTCGCCGTCTTCCCACACCGCGGTGTCGGAGGTACGGATCGTCGAACGGGTGATGAACGACGTGCCCGAGCTCATGTCCTGGAAGACAACGGGTCGGTAGTTGGGGTGAATGTCCGGCTTCATACAAGTTCCAGTCTGGTCCGAGATGGCCGTTTCGCCAACTCGATGGGGGCATGCGTCAGGCGAGGTTTGAGCCCTTGGCCACCTCGGCGAGGAACTCGCCGTTGTGACGGAAGGTCTTCAGGCGATCAATGAGCAGCTCGAGCCTGGCGGCCGCGCCGCCGTCGCCACCTTCGCCACCCAACGCGGAGAGGGCACGGCGCAGCTTGTAGATCTGCTGGAGCTGAGGCCCATCGAAGAGGAGCTCCTCGTGGCGGGTGCTCGACTGCTCGACATCGATGGCCGGGAAGATGCGGCGCTCGGCCAGGCGGTGGTCGAGCCGCAACTCCATGTTCGCGGTGCCCTTGAACTCTTCGAAGATCACTTCGTCCATGCGCGAGCCGGTATCGACGAGGGCGGTCGCGAGGATGGTGAGCGAGCCGCCTTCTTCGACGTTGCGGGCCGCGCCGAAGAACTTCTTCGAGGGGTACAGCGCACCGGTGTCGATGCCGCCCGACATGATTCGTCCACTCGCCGGGGCGCCGAGGTTGTAGGCGCGGACCAAGCGGGTGATGCCGTCGAGGATGATGCACACGTCCTTGCCCGTCTCGACGAGGCGCTTCGCCCGTTCGATCGTGAGCTCGGCGACCTGGATGTGCTCCTCGGCCGGGCGATCGAAGGTGGACGCCGCGACCTCGCCCTTCTGCAGCCACCGTTTCATGTCGGTGACCTCTTCGGGTCGCTCGTCGACGAGGAGCACGATGAGGTGGACTTCGGGGTGGTTGACCTCGATCGACCGAGCGATCTGCTTCATGATCGTGGTCTTGCCAGCTTTGGGCGGCGACACGATGAGGCCGCGCTGGCCCTTGCCGATCGGTGACACGAGGTCGACGATGCGCGCCGTCATGTTGGTGGGATCGTCGCTCATCTCCATCGTGAGCTTCTCGTCGGGGAACAGCGGCGTCAGGTCTTCGAACCGTGGACGTTTCCGGGCGAGCTCGGGATCGATGCCGTTGACGGTGTCGATGCGCAACAGTGCCGGGTTCTTCTCCTTGTGCCCCGCGGGCCGGGAGGTGCCGGCGAGGAAGTCGCCCCGGCGCAGCCCGAACTGGCGGACCTGACGAACCGAGACGTACGCGTCGTCGCGCGACGGCAGGTACCCGTCGATGCGCAGGAAGCCGTAACCCTCGTCGCGGAGGTCGAGGTAGCCCGTGATGGACACCGGGTCGATGCTCGATTCCTCGAAGCGCTCGCGGGACTCGTCGCGCACCCGGTCGGAGTGATCGTTGCGCTCCGGGCGATCGTTGCGCTCCGGGCGATCGGTGCGATCGTTGCGCTCGTTGCGCTCCGGGCGGTCGTTGCGCTCCGGGCGGTCGACACCGACGGGGCGGTCGACACCGACGGGGCGGTCGGTGCGGTCACCGCGGTCACGTCCCCGACGACGCCGGCGACGTCCCCCCGGTTCGCCGTCGAAGCGGCCGTTCTCGTCGGTGCGGCTTGCATCGTCGTTGGAGCCGGCGTCGTCGCCCTGGGCGTCGACGTCAGCCGGATCGACCGACGGCGTGGTCGCGGGCAACGCGTTGGCGTCGGGGTACAAGACGACTGCCGTGGGGGCGGCGGCAGGTGGATCGTTCACTGGGGCCGACTGGTGGCGTGCGGCCGCAGCTTCGCGACGCGCGGCCGCGGCGCTCGGCGAGTCGAACAGCGACGCCGGTTCGTCAGCGCCGCCTCCTTCGTCGCCGGTCCACCCGACGCTGCGCGGCGCTCGACGGCGAGGTGCCGGGGGCCCGGAGGCAGAGGACTCGGCGGATGAGGCTTCGACCTGGTGGCCGTTGCCGTCGGCGGTCTCGGCCGGCACGGTCTCGGCTACTGCTGCCTCCGCTACTGCGGTCTCGGCCGGCGCGACGTTCGCGCGGCGAGACCCAGTGACGCCAGCGGCCTGCAAGATCAGGTCGACGAGGTCGGCCTTCTTCACGCGGGAGCCGGGCTTGACGCCCAGAGCGGTCGCG
>WLNW01000119.1 GCA_009699605.1 Actinomycetota bacterium
GCGTCTCGGTAGATCGGGTTCGGATCGCCGACCGCGCGGGCGAACTGCATCACGAGGCTCTCGTCGATGGGGAACCGAGGCACGGTCAGCATCGAACGTGTATCGCTGCGATCACTCGCCGGCGTCGAGGCCGAGCAGTCCAACTCCGCTACCTGGGCCGAGTGCACCGGCGTCTCGGTACACGGCGAGCTTCTCGCGCGAGTCGTTGATGTCGAGGTTGCGCATGGTGAGTTGGCCGATGCGATCCTCGGGGCCGAAAGCACTCTCGCTGCGTTCCATCGACAGGCGATCGGGTGAATAGGTGAGGTTCGGGCTCGTGGTGTCGACGATCGTGTAGTCATCACCGCGACGCAGGCGCACGGTGACCTCGCCGGTGATCGCCGAGCCGACCCACCTCTGCAGCGGTTCGCGCAGCATGAGTGACTGCGGGTCGAACCACCGGCCTTCGTAGAGCAACCGGCCGAGCCGCCGACCCATGGTGCGGTAGTTCTCGATGGTGGCTTCGTTGTGGATACCGCTGACGAGGCGCTCGTACGCGAGGAACAGCAACGCCATGCCGGGTGCCTCGTAGATACCGCGCGACTTGGCTTCGATGATGCGGTTCTCGATCTGGTCGCACATGCCCAGCCCGTGACGGCCGCCGATGCGATTGGCCTCGAGCACGAGGTCGACCTTGGACGCGTACTCGGTCCCGTTCAAGGTCACCGGCCAACCGTTCTCGAAGCGGATGGTGACGATCTCGGGTTCGATCGCAACGCTGGTTTCCCAATGCCTGACGCCCATGATGGGCTCGACGATCTCCATGGAGGTCTCGAGGAACTCCAGGGTCTTGGCCTCGTGGGTGGCGCCCCAGATGTTGGCGTCGGTGGAGTACGCCTTCTCGGTGCTCGCCCGATACGGCAGGTCGCGGGCGAGGAGCCATTCGCTCATCTCGGCGCGGCCACCGAGTTCGTCGACGAACGACTGGTCGAGCCACGGCTTGTAGATGCGCAGGTTCTCGTTGACGAGCAGGCCGTAGCGGTAGAACCGCTCGATGTCGTTGCCCTTGTAGGTGGAGCCGTCACCCCACACGTCGACCGCGTCGGTGTGCATGGCCCGCACGAGCAACGTGCCCGTGACTGCGCGGCCAAGCGGTGTGGTGTTGAAGTACGTCTTGCCCGCAGTGGTGATGTGGAACGCACCGCATTGCAATGCGACGAGTCCTTCGTGAACGAGCTCCTCGCGGCAATCGACGAGGCGTGCGATCTCGGCGCCATACTGCTTGGCCCGCTCGGGAATGGATTCGAGGTCGGTCTCGTCGGGCTGACCCAGGTCGGCGGTATAGGCGCACGGGATCGCGCCCTTCTCGCGCATCCAGGCAACGGCGACCGACGTGTCGAGGCCTCCGGAGAATGCGATGCCGACGCGCTCGCCGAGTGGAAGTGACGTGAGAACCTTGCCCATACCGCCCACCGTACCGAACGCCCGCGGTCGGGACTCAGCCGGGCCGGTAAGGTCGGCTCGTGCCTGACCTCAACGAACTCTGCGACGACCTGGCCGCCGAGCACGCCGCGCTCGACCTGCTGCTCGAACCGCTCGATGCTGCGGCATGGGCCACCCCGACCCCGGCCGACGGGTGGACGATCCGTGATCAGATCGCGCACCTGTACTTCGGCGACAACCGGGCGCTCCTCACGGCGGTCGATCCCGGGGCTTTCGTCGCGTTGCGCGAAGTGGAGTACGTGGACAAATCGAAGTTCGCACACGCGATGGTCGGGCCGGAGCTCGGGCCTGACGGGCCATCCGTCTACGCCGCGTGGAAGCGCGAGCGATCGGCCTTCATCGACGAGTACCGCACGCGCGACCCCAAGATTCGCGTCGAGTGGTATGGGCCGCCGATGAGCCCGCTCTCGAAGGTCACGGCGCGCATCATGGAGACCTGGGCGCATGGTCAGGACGTGGCCGACGCGCTGGGAACGACGCGCGAACCCGCCGATCGATTGCGCCACATCGCGCACATCGGTGTCGGTGCGCGGCGCTTTAGCTACACGATCAACAACCTCGACGTCGACGACACATCGGTGCTGGTCGAGCTCACCGCGCCGAGCGGGGCCATGTGGAGCTGGGGCGACCCCGGCGCGTCCGAATCGGTGCGCGGCCCGGCACTCGACTTCTGCCTCGTGGTCGTGCGGCGTCGCCACCTGGCCGACACCTCACTCGTCGCGGACGGCGCAAGCGCAGCGAGCTGGCTCGCTATCGCTCAGGCGTACGCCGGCCCAGGTGGCTCGGGTCGCCGGGCAGGCCAGTTCTCCGACGCCACGCACGAGCGACCGTGGCTCGACGGTCTACCCGGATAGCCATCGTCAGTGGTCGGTTGGTTCCCGCCCGTGGGTCCGCCGGGCAGGAGGTATCAGCACCCACGGTGAGGCCGCGCGCGGCGTGTTCAGCTGACGCGAGGTTGCGCGTACCTCACGCGGGCCGTTCGCCGGTGAGGGTGACGCGGTGCATGATCCGGCGGTGACCGCTGTAGTCGGGCACCGCGTAGTGCTGCGTGACGCGGTTGTCCCAGAACGCGACCGAGCCCGGTGCCCAGCGGAAGCGCACCTGGAAGTCGGGCCGTTGCACGTGCTGCAGGAGGTAGGGCAACAGCACGTCGCTCTCGCTCTTGGTGATGCCGAGGATGCGCGTGGTGAAGTTGTTGTTCACGTACAGCGCAGGCCGGCCGGTGACCGGATGGCGGCGCACAACCGGGTGCTCCATCGCCGGCCAGGCGCGCCGGATCTCTTCGAGGTTCGCGCTGACTGAGTGCCCACCGGCGATGGCTTTCTCGAGCGGCACGATGATGTCGTGCAACGCGGTGAGGCCATCGAGCATGGACTGCATCCGCGGCGATAGCGCGTCGAACGCGGCGTACATCGACGCCCAGCACGTGTCACCACCGAGCGGCGGCAGCTGCACGGCGCGCAGCACCGAACCGAGTGCGGGTTGCTCCATGAACGATGAATCGGAGTGCCAAGAGTTGCCACCGTCGTTCTGTGGCGTGATCTGGTCGAGCACGGTCATGTCGACGAAGTCCGGGTGAGACTTCGCGAATGCGTGGTGTTCGAACGGGCCGAAGCAACCGGCGAAGCGCACGTGCTGCGCGTCGGTGAGGTGCTGGTCGCGGAAGAACAGTACGAGGTGGTCGTAGAGCGCTCCTTCGATGGTGGCCATTGTGGACGGATCATCTGGGGCCGACGCGAGGTCGACGCCGCGGATCTCGGCCCCGATCGTTGCCGTGAGTGGGGTGATCTCGATGGTGTGCATGCTCAGTTGGTGATCTGGTACGGGTTGCCCCACCCATTGATGTGGGCGACCTCGGCCAGTGGTTTGCGTCGCGGTTTGCCCAGCTTCTCCTCGCCGTAGCCGAAGAACACCGCGCACTCCATGAAGATGTGCGGCGGGATGCCGAGGATCGCCTTGATCTCGTCGTTGCGCAGGAAGAAGAAGGTGGTGAACAACGACGACACGCCGAGCGCGCGGCCGGCGAGCATCATGTTCTGGCACGCCTGGAACAGCGACACCCCGCGGCCACCCGGGATGACGCGGGTCTCGCGAAGCGTGCCGTCGAGGTTGGTCTCGTACTCGCCCTTCATGCGCACGCCGCGCTCGGGGTTCCAGCACACCACCACCATCATGGGAACGGTGTCGAGATGCTCGACTGCGGCATGCCCCGTGATCGGCCGCCCGACGCCGTCGACGAGCTGCTCGGGCTTCTGTGCGCGCTCGGCATCAATGGTGGAGAACGCGTCGACCATGTGCGCCTTGATGCGCTCCTTGAGGTCGCGTTCGGTGACGACGACGAACTCCCACGGCTGCGTGTTGCCCGAACTGCACGCCATGGTGCCGGCCTGCACGATCTGATGGATGACGTCGGCCGGGATCGGGCGATCCTCGTAGATGCGCGTGGCGCGCAGCGAGTAGATGGCCTCGAACACGGTCATGCTCGCGTCGCTCGGTGCGGCGAACAAATCGGTCTTCATGGTGGGTCCCTCAGGCTTCGAGTCGGTAGAAGTTCATCGCGTTGTCGCGCAGCACGGCGCGGCGTTGCGCATCAGAGAGCAGGGTGGTGTCGAGCAACTCTTTGGTCGCGCCGGGGAACGTGCCGTCGGCGTGCGGATAGTCCGATGCGAACACCACGTTGTCGGGGTAGGCGGCGAGCATCGCGTCGAGACCCGGTTCGACCTCTTCGACCGACACGACGCACTGTCGACGGAAGTAGTCGGATGGGCGCATCGTAAGGTCCGCGTTTGGGTAGCCGAAGACCTCGAGGTGTTCGTCGAGTCGGTGCAAGTAGTGCAATGCCCACACCGCGCCGGTCTCGAGCAAACCGACGCGCAGGAGCGGGTGGCGTTCGAGGATGCCGAACGCGATGAGCGTGGTCAGGTTCATGATCTGCTCGACCGGGAAGTGGGCGGCGTGCATCGCCGTGAAGTCGTTGTCGAAGCGGTCGCCGAAGTACGAGTAGGGCACGACACCGTTGAGTCCAGGATGGATGCCGAGGGGAACGTCGGTCTCCTCGAGGTACGACCACAGCGCGTCGTAGCCCGGATCGTGCAGCGGCGCGATGTTCTCGAAGCGCTCGGGCCGGCGCCACACTCCACGGAACCCGTGCTGTTCGACGCAGCGGCGAGCTTCGGCGAGCGCGTCGTCGGGATGCGTCATAGGCAACGTCGCGATGCCGATGAGCCGCTTCGGGTCGTGGGCGCAGTAGGACGCGAGCCAATCGTTCAGCGCGCGACAGAGCGCTACTCCCGGCTCGCGCTCGGTGACGCCCTGGATCATCAACCCGTAGGTGGGGTACAACGCCGCCCGCTCGATCAGATCGATGTCCATGTCGAGCAGCCGGCCCACCGGGTCATCGGCGCCGCGGGCAACGATGGGTGCGTCGGTGACGTGCGCGGTCTGGCCGGGCGCACCGACGGTCTCGGGTCGGGCGTGGATGCGGAAGCTGATCCGATCACCGCAGACATAGCGGAAGTGATCGTCGAACTGCACGATGCGGGGTGCGTACGACGCGTATTTCTGGGGGAGGAAGTCGCGGAAGCAGGCATCGGGTTCGACGATGTGGCCATCGGCGTCGATGACGGATGGCGTGCCGCTCACGAGCGCCCCGGCCGTACGACGTGGCCGGCGAGCTTGCCGGTGGGTTGGAGGTCGATGATCGTGGCGACGCCGTTGACGAACGTGGCCTTTACGCCGACGGGCCATGCCTTGAAGCGTCCGGCGCCGCCAGGGAGGTCGCGTACGAACTCCTTGCGGCCGGCGTCGATGGTGGCTGGGTCGAAGATGAACATGTCGGCCCGCTTGCCGATCTCGATCGTGCCTCGGTCGTGGAAGCCGAGCAGCGCGGCGGGGAGTTGGGTGATGTTGCGGATGCCGTCCTCGAGCGACCAGCGGCCGCGATCGATCACCCAGTTGCGCAGGTACCAGCTCGACCAGTCGGCCCCGTCGTCGCGCGCGAGGTGCGCGCCGCCGTCGGAGGTGCCGATGATCATGCGGGTGTCCATCTGGGCTTCGCCGACCGCGGCGGTCCACTCGGGGGTCTCCCAGCTCCAGCGGAACTCGGTGGCGAGGTCTTCTTCGAGGGCGAGGTCGAGCAGCACGTCGGCGGGTGCCTTGCCGGTTTCGGTCGCCAGCGATTCGATAGTGCGACCGTTCCACTTCGTGTTCTCCGGTCGCGCTGCGTGCGCGACGGTGACCTGGTTCCACAACGGCGGGGGAGTGGTGGTTCCCTTGGCCGGATCGCGGTTGTAGTTCTCGACGGCGAAGCGCAGTTCGTCGCGGGTCGCGGGGTCGCGAAGTGCGGCGAGGCGATCGTCGTGCGCCAGCGCGAGCATGCGGTTCCATGACGCCACGGCGAGGAAGTGGAAACACATCTCGTTCAGCTGCAACGGCCGGTCGGGTGGCCGCGCGATGAGGATCGAGTACACCGGTGTGCCGAGCTCGGTTGCGCGATTCAGGAACGCGTGGGCGCGGTCCCAGGTAGCGGTGGGTGCGTCGACCTTGTTCCGTCCGCCGAGGCCTTGGATGATGATCGGGAGGCCGCTGGCCTTGCCGAGCGCGAGGAGGTAGTCCTCGTCCTCGGGTGTGACGCCGCCGATAGCGCTCTCGGGGAGATAGGTGATCGAACCGGGGCCGGATTCGCCGGCTGCGGCTGCGAGGGCCAGAAGCTCGTCGCGGGTGGAGAACCGAGACGGGACGGGCCGATCGTCGCCGTCGAGGTGGGTGGGCGCGTGCGAGGACGACAAGCCAGCCGCACCGGCGCGCATGGCGACGCGGACGAGGTCGCACATCTGATCGATTTCGTCGGCCGTGGCGGCCCGCTCGGAGCCGGCGTCGCCCATGACCCAGCGGCGCACGTTCGAGTGGCCGATGTAGCAGGCGAGGTTGATGCCGAGCTTGCCTTCGCGCGCGTCGAGGTACTCGGGAAAGGATTCGAAGTCCCAACGGATGGCGCTCATCGCGATGGGATCCATCTGCTCGACCTTCGCGAAGAGTCGTGCGACGAACTCGCGATCGTCGGTGCGGGTCGGAGCGATCGAGAAGCCGCAGTTGCCGGCGAGCACGGTGGTGACGCCGTGGTACACCGACATGGTGGCCAACGGTTCGAACGTGACCTGCGGGTCGTAGTGGGTGTGCGCGTCGACGATCCCCGGGGCGACGATGAGGCCGGTGGCATCGAACACCTCGTGCGCGGTCGCGTCGCCCAGGAGGCCCACCGCGGCGATGCGCCCGCCGATCACCCCGACATCGACTCGACGTCGTGCGGTGCCCGTTCCATCCACCACGGTGCCACCGCGCACCACGAGGTCATACGTGCGACCAGCCATGAGCCCCCCCCAGACGTCTCCCGCCGCTTCGACGCTACCTCGCGTGCGCGATGCATTCATACGCCGCGCGGGAGGCACATTCACACCGGTGCCGGCGGCACTCCGGTGCGTAGTCTCCCGCGCATGGGCAAGATCTTTCGCTTCGATGACATCGCATTCCACGTCCCTCCGGTCGACCCGGCGGATCTCGATCTCGATTCGAGGCCGGGGCCCGACGAGGCCGGTCGCAAGTTCCTCGCGCGCGGCGAAGGGGGCTTCTACAGCCAGGTGGTGCGCATCCCGCCCGGTTTCGTAGGACCAGTGCACGCGCACGATCACCCGGAGATCTTTCTCGTGCTGACCGGCAGTTGCACGTTCAACGACGAGTCGCTCCACGCCTTCGACTCGACCGTGGTCGAAGCAGGCGAACCGTATGCCTTCATCGCGGGCCCCGACGGCGTGCAGTTCCTCGTCGTGCGGCGTGCGCCGGCCAAGTTCGTCGAGGCGTCCTAGGAGCCCCCGGCCACCGTCCGGATGCGTCGCGAATCGAACCGGACCACTGTTTTGCTTGATTTCGACGATCCCGCTACCAGGGGTAGTGGCGGGACCGTCGCCCACCAACCGGGTTCGTTCCTCGAGCCCAGCATGGGACGCTGCGCTGCACGTGACCCTCGGCGCGAAGTTCGGCCCCTCGCCGGCCGTAAAATGATCGGCATGTGTGACGAAAGGCGTATCTGAGTACAATGGTTCGGTCAGTCGCGCCGGGCGACGGCACCCGGAGGGGGATCTATGAGTACCAAACGTTCGTGGGGGCGCGCTGCGGCGCTGCTGCTCGCCCTTGGCTTGGTGGCCGCGGCTTGCGGGGATGACGGAGGCTCCGCCAAATCGAGTGGTTCGGGCACGGGCACCACAGGGAAGACTGGCTCTGGTTCCGCTGCGGTGACCACCACGGCCGCGCCGCAGAAGGGCGGTTCGATCACGGTTGCCATGTTCTCCGAGACCCGCGGGCTCGATCCGACCATCGGATCGGGTTCGGGTACCGCCGGCGGTACCGAGATGATCGCGTTGTATGACACGATCACTCGTTGGAACCCCGACACCCGCAAGTACGAGCTGCGCACCGCCGACACGCTCACCTCCTCCGCCGACTCGGGCGAGTGGACGTTGAAGCTGAAGGCTGGCATCAAGTTCCGCGACGGAACGGCGTACGACGCCGACGCGGTGAAGTTCAACATCGATCGTTACCTGAGCACCGTGAACACGTCGACGTCGCGTTCGTGGCTGGTCTACGTCGTGGGCGACGCGAAGAACGTCACCGTCGTCGATCCGTTGACGGTGAAGTTCACGTTGAAGGTGCCGTTCGCCGGATTCCCGTCGTTTCTGGCGCACACCCCCGGCATGATCCTGTCGCCGGCCAAGATCAAGGCGTTGGGCGATCCGACAGCGGCGGACTACAAGGCCAAGGCCGATGCGTTCAACCTCAAGCCCGAGGGCGCGGGCGCCGGCCCGTTCGAGATCGTGCAGTGGACCAAGGGCGAGTCGATCGTCATGAAGAAGAGCCCCACGTTCTACGGCGGCGAGGTGTACCTCGACGAGATCAAGTTCGTGAACCTCAACAGCTCCGACAAGGGCGTCGACGGGCTGAAGACGGGCACGGTGAACGTGGCGTTCCTGCGTACCCCGCCGTCGGTGTTCAACTCCAAGGCCGACAAGACCCTTGGCGGCTTGGACTCGTTCATCCAGGGCGGCGGGATGATGCTCATGAACCAGGGCGTGAAGCTCACGTGCGCGGCTGGCAAGCCCGAACCGCTGTGCGTCGGCAAGCCTGATGGCGCGTTGTCGACCACGCCGAACACGGCCGACGCCAAGGTCCGTGCCGCAGTTGCGGCGGCGCTCGACCCGGCCGTGATCAACACCCGCGTGAACGACGGCAAGGGCCTCCCGAACAACGCCCTCTTCGACAGCAACTTCTCGCTGAACCCAGGTGTCGCCGGGGTCAAGCCCGACGCGGTGGCTGCGAAGAAGTTCCTCGACGAGGCCAAGGCCGCAGGGGCTTCGGGCAAGATCCGCGTGGCTTGCACCAACCAGCCTGAGCGGGTTGCCCTGGCGCAGATCCTCGACACCCAGCTGAAGGCGGCCGGCTTCGAAACTGCCGTGCGGGCCGACATCGATACCGCGACCCAGATCACCGAGATCACCTCCAAGCGTGACTTCGACCTCGGTTGCTGGGGCATGTCGATCCCGAACGACGACACCGCGATCCTTGCGCTCGTCCAGAACTTCTGGTCGGCGTCGCCCACCAACCGGGTCGGTTACTCGAGCCCAGCGTGGGACGCTGCGCTGAACGTGGCCCTCGGAGCCAAGGACGACGCGGCGAAGAAGGCTGCGTACAAGACCTTGGCCGAGCTGTGGAACAAGGACGTCCCGTCGGTGATCTTCGAGACGGTCATCGAGCGGGTGGCCTTCCAGAACAAGGTCCAGGGCGTCTACCTGACGGAGAGCTCGATGTTCTTCCTCGACAAGGCCTGGCTCCAGAAGTGATCTGATCGATTTCCGTAGCGCAGGTGGCCCGGGCTTTGGCCCGGGCCACCTGCCGTTTTGCCGATTGGTCATCGTCTTCTCCGAGCTGGCGGTCCGCACCGATGACTCACGTTTCAGCGGCCCGTGCAGCGCCAGGCACATGCACGAGGCAAGCTTTCTGGCGTGGCGAGCAGAAGCGCGCCATCACGGAGGGGTTCCAATGAAGAAGCGAACAACTTGGGCGCGCACGGTTGCGTTGCTCCTGACGCTCGGCCTCGCGGCCGCCGCGTGTGGTGACGACGGGGGGTCGTCCGACGCGGCAATCGGCTCGACGGGCAGCACAGGCGGTTCGGCGTCGACCGCGGCGCTGACACCACAAAAGGGTGGTTCGATCACCGTCTCGATGTTCTCCGAGACGCGTGGCCTCGACCCGGCGGCGAGCTCCGGCTCCGGTACCGCGGGCGGCACCGAGCTGAGCCAGATCTATGACACCCTCGTGCGGTGGAACCCCGACACGCGTTCCTACGACATGCGCACCGCGGCTTCGGTCACCTCGAACGCCACGGGGAGCGAGTGGACCATCAAGCTGAAGTCGGGCATCAAGTTCCGCGACGGTTCGGCCTACGACGCCGAGGCACTGCGGTTCAACTTCGAGCGCAACATGACGACGGTCAACTCTTCGACCTCGCGAGCGTGGCTGAACTACGTCGTCGGTGACTCCAAGAACGTCACCGTCGTCGATCCGCTCACGGTCAAGGTCGTCCTCAAGGTCGCCGACGCCGGCTTCCCGGCGCTGCTCGCACACTCGCCCGGGATGCTCGTTTCACCCACGGCCCTCAAGGCGCTGGGCGATCCGACCGCGGCGGACTACAAGGCCAAGTACGACGCCTTCAACCTCAAGCCGACCGGCGCCGGGGCCGGCGCCTTCGAGGTCGAGTCGTTCACCAAGGGCGAGTCGCTCGTGCTAAAGCGTTCGACCTCGTGGTACGGCGGCGAGGCCTACCTCGACACCATCAAGTTCGTCGTGCTCAGCTCCGACAAGGGCGTCGACGGGCTGAAGACCGGCACGGTCAACGTGGCGTTCCTGCGCACCCCGGTGTCGGTGGCCAACTCCAAGGCCGAAAAGGCCACGGGTGGCATCGACAACGTGATCCAGGCGGGCGACTTGTTGCTCGTCAACCAGGGCAC
>WLNW01000012.1 GCA_009699605.1 Actinomycetota bacterium
CGGTGCGCCCGAATCGCGAGCCAACCGGCGGCCGATGCCCACCGGGTTTCACCCAGAGGCGACCGTTCACGGTGGTGACGTCGTCGATGGCGAACCAGAACCCGACGACGTTCTGACGGTCGGTCCACAAGAAGGTGTGGTCGGTGTGGCACGGCACCTCGCCACCGATGTGTGGCTGCCTGAAGATGTACATCGATTGCAGAAGCTGCGGATCTTGTCGCCCGAACCGAGGAAGTACTCGTCCTCGATGTGTTGGCTTGTGCCGTCGGTCGTGAAAATCGTCGCGTTCTCCGGGCTGAGCGCGAGCTGCTCGGCGAGCACCATCGCACGCAGCGCTCGGCATCGTCGACGAAGTTGGGGAGCACGAGGAACCCATCGCGCTCGAACGCCGTGAGTTGATCGTCGGACAGCACCCCGTTCGTCATTGGCTGATCCTCTCGTGCACGAGTGGGCGGGGGACGAAGAGCGCGTCGCTCACCACGAACGCATCGGCCAACGCAGCGAGTGCATCGGGGATTCGCGCGGCGTCGTCGGCCAGTAGTTCGAGCAACGCTTGGCCGACTTCGACCGGCTCGCCCGGCTTCACGAGGATGCGCACGCCGGCCGCCGCCGAGACGGGATCCTCTTTACGCGCGCGTCCCGCGCCGAGCCGCCAGACCGCGTTGCCCACCGCACGCGCATCGAGGTGTTGCAACGTCCCCCGCGCAGTGGCGCGCACGAGCTCGCGCTCGTTCGCCTGCGGAAGCGGTGCGTCAGGGTCGCCACCCTGTGCCGCGATCATGGAACGCCACACATCCATGGCCTTGCCCGACGCGAGCACGTCGGCCGGATCCACATCGAGCCCGACGAGCGCAACCATCTCGCGCGCGAACGCCAACGTGACCTCGACGAGATCGGCGGGCCCGCCGCCAGCGAGCACTTCGATGGATTCCTCGACCTCGATGCCGTTGCCGACGGTCCGGCCGAGCGGCCACTCCATGTCGGTGATGAGGGCAACCGTGCGCACGCCGTTGCGCTCGCCGATACCCACCATGGTGCGCGCGAGCTCGCGCGACAGTTCGATCGGCGGAAGGAACGCACCGCCGCCGGTCTTGATGTCAAGCACCAGTGCACTCGTGCCCTCGGCGATCTTCTTCGACATGATCGAGCTCGCGATGAGAGGGATCGACTCGACCGTTCCGGTGACATCGCGCAACGCGTACAGCTTGCGATCCGCAGGTGCGAGGTCGTCGCTCGCCGCGCAGATCACCGCGCCCACATCGCGCAGGATGCGCAGCGCTTCCTCGTTGGTGAGCTTGGCGCGCCACCCAGCGATGGCCTCGAGCTTGTCGAGCGTGCCACCGGTGTGGCCGAGTCCGCGACCCGACAGTTGGGGCACCGCTGCGCCGCACGCGGCGACGAGGGGGCACAACGGCAACGAGACCTTGTCGCCGACCCCGCCGGTGGAGTGCTTGTCGACGGTGGGCCTCGTGAGCGATGACAGGTCGAGGCGCGAGCCCGATTCGATCATCGCGGCGGTCCACGTCGCGAGCTCGCGCGGCGTGAGGCCGACGAACACGATCGCCATGAGCAACGCGCTTGTCTGCTCGTCGGGGATACGCCCTGCGGTATAGCCGTCGATGAAGAAGCGGATCTGCGCGTCGGTGAGCTCGCCGCGGTCACGCTTTGTGCGGATCACATCCAGGGCGTTCATGCGCGAAGTGTACCGACGGGTAGCTGGCGGCTGATCGGTGCCGCGTACATCGCGCGACGCGCCGACTACCTCACGCGGGTAGGTCGTCGGGGCCGAACGCGCCGGGCAGCAAGTCGAGGATCCGCTGCCCGTCGACCAACAGCTCGCGACCACCCGCTTCGTACAACAGCTGGCGGCAGCGCCCGCACGGTGTGAGCGTGTTGCCGTCACCGTCGACGCAGGCCATCGCCACGAGCCGGCCGCCGCCGGTGGCGTGCAGGTTCGAAACGAGCCCGCACTCGGCGCACAACGTGAGGCCGAAGCTCGCGTTCTCGACGTTGCAGCCACGCACGATGCGACCGTCGTCCATGAGGCCGGCGGCCCCGACGCGCAGCTTGGAGTAGGGCGCGTAGGCGTGCTGGGCGATGGCGGTGGCCTCGGCCCGGAGCTTGACCCAATCGATGCTCGTCATGCGAAGATCGTAGAGTCGCCAACATGACCACGTCAGCACGCCGTCCGCGGATTTGTGTTGTCGGTTCATCGATCATCGATCTCGTGAGCTACGCGCCACGCTTGCCCAAGCTCGGTGAGACCTTGCTCGGAACGCGCTTCGACACCGGCTTCGGCGGCAAGGGCGCGAACCAGGCCGTCATGGCGGCGTTGCTCGGCGCCGACGTGCACATGATCAGCAAGGTCGGCGACGACACCTTCGGCCGTGACTACCTGGCGAACTTCGCCGACGTCGGCATCGACGCGAGCGCCGTGTCCCAGAGCAACACCGCGTCCACCGGCGTCGCGCCCATCTGGGTCGACGAATCGACCGGCGCGAACTCGATCATCGTCGTGCTGGGCGCCAACGACGAGCTGTCGTTGACCGACGTCGCCGCGGCCACCGACGCGATCACTTCTGCCGACGTGGTCATCGGTCAGTGGGAAGTGCCGATCGAGTGTGTCATCGCGGCGTTCCGCATCGCCCGCGGCAGCCAGGTTCGCACGGTGTTCAACCCTGCGCCGGCCCGGGGGGCGCTTCCCGCGGAGATCTACGAGCTCACCGACGTGTTCTGCCCGAACGAGTCCGAGGCCGAGTCACTCACCAGCATGAGCGTCGCAACGCTCGCCGAGGTCGAGCTGGCCGCACGAACCCTGCTGGCTCGCGGCCCATCGAGCGTGGTGGTTACCCTCGGCGAGCGCGGGGCACTGGTCGTCGACGCAACGGGCGCGGTGCACCACACCGCGCCGGCCGTGCACGCAGTCGACACCACCGGTGCGGGCGATGCGTTCGTCGGCGCGTTCGCCACGATGCTCGCAGCCGGTCGATCCGTCAGCGAGGCCGTCGGCGTCGCCATCGACCTCGCCTCGCAGACCGTGCTGCGCCCCGGCACGCAGAAGTCCTACCCGAACCTCCGCGCCACACCTCCCTGGGCCTGACCCCACCAGCGCGCGCCAGAGCGCTCGCCGCTTGTTGCGCGATTACGCCGCATAGATCGGCGCGATCGCGCAACGACCTCCACTCGCTAGGCCGGGCACGCGACGCCCGGCGGCACTGTCACACCTCGCCACAAGACTGGGCCGATGGCCAGTGAGTTCGACGTCCAGCGCCTCGCAGTCCGGCAGCACGGGCTTGCCACACGAGAACAACTCATCCCGCTCGGTTTCACGCGCCACCAGATCCAGACTCGCGTCGCGGCCGGACGGTGGGCGCGCGCTGCTCCGTCCGTGTACGACGTCGCCCCGGCCAGCTTCGACGGCCGGCGGGCGTTGCACGCCGCAGTGCTGGCATCGCGCGGGCTTGCATCGCACCGCAGCGCGGGTTCCCTCCGACAGCTGATCGATGTCCCACCTGATCGACCAGAGATCGTCGTCGCGGGCGCCACGCTTCCCCGCGGTCTCGACGCGTGGGTCCATCGCAGTCGCACCATCGGCCCAAAGCACCACACACGGGTGGACGGCATCGCCACCACATCGATAGTGCGGACATTGCTCGATCTCGGCTCGGTCGTGAGCGAAGCCACACTGTCGATTGCGGTCAGTCGAGCCATCGTTTCTCGCCAGACCGCAGTGCCGCGGATCCTGGCGGCGGTCGACGATGGCCCATTGATGGGTCACCGTGGCGTCGCTCCTCTCCGCGTCGTTCTCTCCCACTACCGCGTCGACCGCCAGGCGTGCGAGAGCGAGCTCGAGTCGCTCCTCCACGAGGCGATCGCACAGCAGCGGATCCCCACCTTCCGCCAGCACCGTGTGCGCGTTGCCGGGCGGCGCTATCGGTTCGACTTCGCGTGGCCGGATCAGATGGTGTTCGTCGAGGTCGATGGACTCGCCGAGCACACCGAGCGGTCGGCCTTCGATAACGATCGTCGACGCCAGAACCTGCTCGTTGCCATGGGCTGGCTGCCGCTCCGGTACACGTGGACCGATCTGACCAAGCGTCCCCACGAGGTTGTGACCGAGATCATCGCAGTTCTCTCGTCCCGCACCCGCTGAACTACTCCGTCGCGCGCTCGTTGCGCGGATCTGCCGCACAGATCGGCGCGATCGCGCAACAAGCATCAACCAGCCGCGCCGGCCGGCAGTCGGTTCGCGGGGTCAGTAGTGGCCGGTGAGGGTGCGGTGGTGTTCGCCCATGCGCGCCCGCAGCGCATCGGCGGCGGCGACGGTGGCCCAACGCAGTGCGTGCTCCCACTCGCTGTCCTTCGCCACGAGCCGGCGCTCGTCGATGGCGGCCGCGAGATCGTCGTCGTAGGTGAAGATCCCCCAATGCCGAAACACCTTCGGGATCATGTAGTCGGGGTACACCGGGAAGCCGTCGAGCTCGGCGAGCGTGCGGGCGGTGACGTCGGCCGGCAGCACGTGGGCCACCGTCCGACCGGCCCGGATGACGGTGATGGCATCGGCGATGGCCAACACCTCGTCGAGATTGTGCGAGATGAACATCGCCGTGACACCCTCGGCGGTGAGCCCGCGCAGGGACGCGAACAACTCGTCGACCTCGTGCGGCACCAACACTGCCGTCGGTTCGTCGAGGATGAGGATCCGGGCGCCGCGATAAAGGACCTTGAGGATCTCGACGCGCTGGCGCTCGCCGACACCGAGCTCGTCGATCTTGGCGTCGGGGTCGACGTTGAGACCGTAACGATGACTCAGTTCGACGATGCGTTCGCGCGCGCCGTCGATGTCGAGTCGCCATTTCTTGCCGGGCTCGTCGCCGAGCACGATGTTCTCGATGACCGTGAGATTGCCGGCCAGCATGAAGTGCTGATGCACCATGCCGATGCCCGCCGCGATGGCATCGCGGGGTGACTTGAAGGAGCGCAACGTGCCGTCGACGGTGATGGTGCCTTCGTCAGGGGCCTGCTCCCCGTAGAGGATCTTTATCAATGTGGACTTGCCGGCGCCGTTCTCCCCCACGATCGCGTGCACGGATCCGTGCGCCACGGTGAGGTCGACGTTGTCGTTGTCGATGACCCCGGGGTATTGCTTGGAGATCCCACGCAGCGCGATGGCCGGCGCCGGACCGGTGGGTTCGGGGGCCGCGTGGGCCGGCGCGTCAGCCATGGCGGCGCAACCCATGACGCGTCGGGGGGGAGCCAGCACACGTGCCGACCCCCCCGACGTGCAAACGAATTGCGGTCACGACATGCCGACGATTACTTGCTGGGCACCGTGATCTTGGCGGCCGCGATGTCGGCCTTGTACGCCTCGAGCTTCTTGATGGTGTCGGCGGTGAGGAAGCCACCAGAAGTGGCATAGCCCACGCCATCGGCCTTGAGGTCGAACACGTCAGCCTTGCCGCCGGCGAACGTGCCGCCGACGAACGCCTTGATGGCGCCGTACACCGCGACGTCGACGCGCTTGAGCATCGACGTCATGACGAAGGCCTGCAGGTCCTTGCCGACCGTGAGGTACTGGTCGCTGTCGGCCCCGATGCCCCACACCTTCTTCGATGCACCGTTCTTGTCGGTGTAGGCCTTGGCTGCCTCGAACATGCCGGTGCCGGACGTGCCTGCGGCGGCGTAGATGATGTCGACGCCGTCGAAGTACATCTTGTCGGCGATGACCTTGGCCTTGTCAGGAGCGGTGAAGCCGGTGAAGTCACCGTCGAGGGTGATGTACTTGACATCGACCGTGACGGTGGGCTCGGCCGCCTTGGCGCCCGCGACGTAGCCTGCGGCGAACTTCTTGATGAGGTCGTTCTCGACGCCACCGATGAAGCCGATCTTCTTCGACTTGGTCTGCAGTGCAGCAGCCGCGCCGACGAGGTATGAGCCCTCTTGCTCCGCGAAGGTCACCGAGTAGACGTTCGGCTGTGCGACGACGGAGTCGACGATCACGAACTTCTTGGTGGGGTTGGCCTTGGCCGCCTCTTCGATGGGCGTGGCCCAGAGGAAGCCCACCATGGCCATGAGCTCGTTGTTGGCCACCATGGCCTTCGCGCGCTCGGCACGATCGCCTTCTTTGGCCTGCACCGACTCGCTCGGGGAGATCTTCAGCTCCTTGGCCGCACGGTCGAGACCGCACGCGGCAGAGTCGTTGAACGACTGATCGCCACGGCCGGCGAGGTCGAACAGCAGACCCACCTTCTTGCCGGCCGGGTCGCCCTTCTCGGCCGCCTTCGGGCACGAGCTCGAGGCCGCCGCACCGGTACCGGCGCTGCCGGTAGCCGTAGAACTCGTACTCTTCCCATCGTCGCCGCAAGCCGCGGCGAGCAGCGAGACCGCTGCCAGCGCCGCGACGAGCAGCAAAATCCGCTTACGCATTTATTTCCTACCATGTGGAAATGCGACGTCGGTTTCGCTGAACCGGCGCCGCGTCGTTGCCCGAAGCTATCCCGCGGTCACCGACCGTGCGCAAGGCCGCGCGAGATCGTCATGTGCAGGGCACCTGGCCGAGGAGTCCTAGGCTCCTCTCGCCTACTACCGTCCGGCGGTCGTTGGCGACGCGGTGGTAGAGACCCGGTACAGAGGAGTGCGCATGGCCGAGTTCGATGTGGTTGGCGTTGGAAACGCGATCGTCGATGTGATCTCGATCGTCGACGAGGCGTTCATCGTCGAAAATCATTTGGCGAAGGGTTCGATGTCACTCATCGACGCCGAGCGCGCGACGCAGCTCTATGCCTCGATGCCGTCGGGCATCGAGTCGTCGGGCGGCTCGGCGGCCAACACCATGGCCGGCGTCGCGTCGTTCGGTGGACGTGCGGCGTACATCGGCAAGGTTCGCGACGATCAGCTCGGCGAGGTGTTCCGCCACGACATCCGCTCCACCGGAGTCAGCTACGACGTGCCGTACGCAACCGACGGCCCACCAACCGCGCGGTGCCTCATCCAGGTCACCCCCGACGCCGACCGCACGCTGAACACGTTCCTCGGCATCTCGAGTCTGCTGTCACCCGACGACATCGATCCGGCGCTCGTCGCCTCGGCCAAGCTCGTCTACTGCGAGGGCTACCTCTGGGACATCGAGATCGCGAAGCAGGCCATTCGCAAGGCCATGGACATCGGCCGCGCTTCCGGGGCAAAAACGGCGCTCACGCTCAGCGACTCCTTCTGCGTCGAGCGCCACCGCGACGAATGGCTCGAGCTCATCGGCTCGCGCGTCGACATCATCTTCGCCAACGAGACGGAGATCTGTGCGCTGTACGAATGCGACTGGGACACCGCAGCCGACAAGATCGCCGGCCAGGTCGAGATCGCCTGTCTCACCCGCCACTCGTCGGGTTCGGTGATCGTCACCGCCGACGAGCGGTTCGCCATCGGTCCCGAACCGTGCGAGCAGCTCGTCGACACCACCGGTGCGGGCGATCTGTACGCGGCCGGTTTCCTCCACGGTTACGCCCGGGGCCTCGATCTCGCGACGTGTGGACGCCTCGGTTCGCTTGCCGCGGCCGAGATCATCGGCCACGTCGGCGCACGACCCGCGATCCCGCTCAGCACACTGCGTTGACGTGTCGCAGCGCTGAGCGAGATCGCGGATCCTCAGCGCATCAGCCGATCCAGGCCTTGTCGAACATGACAACCGTGGCGACCGTAGGCCGGATCCCATGGACGTTCTTGTTCCAGGCGATCATCTCGACCAGCGCCTCGTAGACCGGCGTCGGCATGTCGACGCGCCAGATGTCCTGAATCTTGTCGAGCGCGGCCTTGCGCTCGGCGTCGGTCTTGCCGGAACGCACGAGCTGGATCTGCGCGTCCATGTCGGTGCTGATGTAATTCATGCTGTTGGCCGCACTGGTCGAGAGCATGGCGGAGAGCAGGGCGATCTCCGGCGCTTCCTCGGCCACGTTGAGGCCCCAGCACGCGACGTCGTACGCCTTGTTATTCAAGATGTCGGCGACGAGGCCGTTCACGTCGTAGTCGTTCTTCAACTTCACGGTGAAGCCTGCGGCGGTGAGCAGGGTCTGGAATGCCTGCGCCCAGCTCTGACGGCTCGGCGCGTTGTGGCAGTTGAGCCGGATGGTGCCGTCCCATTTGCCTTCGGCCTTGACCTCGGCGATGAGCGCCTTCGCCTTCGCGAGGTCGAACGTGTTCACCGGCGCGGTCGACGCCCACTTCGAGGTCTTCTGGAAGATGTCACCACCCGGGAAGCCGGCGCTGTTGTTCGCCCGCTGGTTGATCACGTTGGTGTCGAGCGCGTAGCCAATGGCCTGACGAATTCGCCGATCGGCGGTGATGGTGTCGATGGTGATGACGCCGTCGGGTTTACCCGCGCACACCGCAGCGGGGATGCCGCCCTTGCAGTTGATCCGGCCGTTGTTCAACAACGCCACGCCACCCATCCACTGGAGGTTGATGTAGCTGTCGACCTTCTTCTCGTCCTGGGCCTTTTTCACAACTTCGGCCTCACGGATGAAACCCACCTGCAGCGTGCCGGTGTTCAGCGCGTCGTAGGTGGCGGGCGCGCCCGACAGCACCTTGAACACCACGCCGTCGAGGTACGGCTTACCGCCCCAGTAGGTGTCGTTGCGCACGAGGGAGATCGACTCCTTCGGCTTGTAGCTGTCGACCTTGAACGGCCCAGCCCCCACCGGCTTCAGGTTGAACGCGCAGTCCTTGGGCTTGGTCTCCTGGTTGGCACCACATGCGGCTTTGACCGCGGTGGGCGACGGGATCATTCCCACGGTGTACGACAGCGTGTACGCGAAGTTGGCCCAGGGTGCGCTGAGGGTGAACTTCACGGTAAGCGGGTCGACCACGGCGTAGTCCTTGATGATCGCGATCTGCGCTGCGGCTCGGGAGCCGAACGTCAGGTGACGCTTCATGCCGAACACGACCGCTTCAGCATCGAGCACGGTGCCGTCGGTGAACTTCACGTCGGGGCGGAGCTTCAACGTCCACTCGGTGAAGTCGGCGTTGGCCGCAAGTCCCTGCGCGAGCTGCGGCTCGAAGACCTTCTTCTCGGTGTTGTAGCGCATGAGCGTGTCAAAGATGGCGGTGAGCTCGGTCTGGCCCGTGGTGCCGCCGCCGTTCGTGACTACGGGGTCGAGGCCCGCGGTCTCGCTGTACATGCCCATCGTGATCGTGCCGCCCACCTTCGGCACGGCTGTGGTCGTGGTGTTCGCTGCGGTCGACGTGGAGAGGCTCACTTGTCCCGTCGAGCCCGGCTTGGTGGTTCCCCCTCCGTCGTCACCACACGCCGCGGCCACGATTCCCATGGCCGCGACAAACAGCACGAGGCGATTCATACGCCCGCGATTCATCAGATGTCTCCCCTGGTCGCTCCGCCGGTTCCGGCGGTCCCCCGACCACGGCCGATACTAGTCAAGCGAGCGCTTGCTCTGGACAATTGTCATACCGTGTCACCAATTGCCACCCGGGGGCGTCGAACCCGGAGGGACCGCACGGCCCGATCCTGTGTGCCGCCCCGACGGGGATCGACCAGCGCCCATCTCGCTTCACCGTGGCGATGCCCGTCCTCGATCTCGTCGCCATCCACATCGGGATGAAAACTCCCTCGTACCTGGCACACCACCGTCGTCTCGAGTTCGCATTCGCCGAGCCTTGCGCTCGGTTTGGGCGAGAGGTTTCGGCGATATCCACGGGTCTTCCGCCGAGGAGCCGCGAAATCCCCGTTGCAGCAAAGGGGCTCTTCACAAAGACATGCACAAGATCGCTGGGAGCTGAGTGGGCGTTCCGGTCGTACCGCCGTGCGAAATGGTCGGCCACGCCCAGGCGCTACGTTCGGTCCGACCAAGGGGGTTCGTTGATGACGCGGTTGTTGTACGAGACGATTCAGTTCTCGCCGTTCGTGTGGGATGGCGAACCCGACCTCGCGGCACAGTTCGCCGCGGCGGCCGACGCGGGTTTCGATGGCGTCGGCATCGACGTGTGGACCATCGATCGGCACCTCGCGAACGGTGGCTCGGTTCGCCAGCTGACCGATGCGCTCGACCGCAGCGGCATCCCTTGCATCGAGCTCCAGGCGCTCGTCGTGAGCGAGGACATGCCGCCGATCTCGCGCCCGCCCCGCTTCACCGAGCTCGTCGAGGCGTTCCGCCCCGAGATCATCATGTCGGGCTTCACAACGATCCCGACCGATGCCGAAGTCGACACCTTTCGCCGCGCCGTCGACGAAGTCACGCACCACGGCGCGATCGTCGCTATCGAGTTCTTGCCCATGATGCCGGTCGACACCATCGCGAAGACCCTCGACATCGTGCACCGCGTCGGCGGGCCGGTCGGCGTCTGCGTTGACACGTGGCACTTCTTCCGCGGCCCCGATTCGTGGGCCGAGCTCGAGGCGTTGCCGGCCGAAGACCTCGCGTACATACAGTTCAACGACGCGCTGCCACTCGAGTCCGACGATCTCATGAGCGAGACCCTGCAGCGGCGCACCTTGCCCGGCGACGGCGAGTTCGAGCTCGGAAGGTTCTGCGACATCGTTCGCGCCAAGGGCTACGACGGTCCGGTAGCGATCGAGATCATGTCGTCGTCGCTTCGCGCCGAAGGCCCCGCCGTGTTCGCACGAAAGGCGGAAGCAGCCGCGCGCCGGTACTGGCCCTGAGCCACGCCACGTCCGCTCGTCGGTCTCACGAACACGGTGATCATGCCCCACAACGGTGGAACCGACACGCCATCACGTACTCGGTAGGTGATCGGGTCTGAACGTCACTCCACGCGCAGGCCGGTCAACGCACGAGCGATGACCAGTCGTTGGATCTCGGAGGTTCCTTCGAAGATTGTGTAGATCTTCGCGTCACGGTGCCAACGCTCGACCGGGTACTCGCGGGTGTAGCCGTAACCGCCCAGGATCTGGATGGCCTGCTCGGTGACCCACACCGCGACCTCGCCGGCCTTGAGCTTGCTCATCGAGCCTTCGCCCCGCGAGAGGCCGCCATTGCGCGACAGCCACGCGGCGCGCCACACGAGCAAGCGGGCCGCGTCGATCTCCATCGCCATGTCGGCGAGCTTGAAGCCGATCGCTTGGTGCATGGCGATCGACTTGCCGAACGTCGTGCGCTCCTTCGCGTACTCGAGCGAGTATTCGAACGCGGCACGCGCGATGCCGACCGCCTGCGCGGCCACCGTGGGCCGCGTCATCTCGAACGTCGACATTGCGGGCTGCTTCTGGCCCGAGTGCCCGGCCTCGCGCGCCCGTGCGAGCTTTGCGTCGAGCTTTTCCTTGCCGCCGAGCAGGCAGTGTCCAGGCACGCGCACCTCGTCGAGCACGACCTCGGCGGTGTGCGATGCGCGGATGCCGTGCTTCTTGTACTTCTGCCCCATCGACAGACCCTTGGTGCCGGGCGGTACGACGAACGACGCCTGCCCTCGACCACGTAGTTCGGGGTCGACCGCGGCGACCACCACGTGGATGTCCGCGATGCCGCCGTTCGTGATCCATGCCTTGGTGCCGTTCAGCACCCACTCGCCGGTGGCTTGGTCATACACGGCACGCGTGCGGAGCGACGACACATCGCTACCGGCATCCGGTTCACTCACGCAGAACGCGCCGAGCTTCACGTCGTCCGCGGTCCCGAAGCACTGGGGTGCCCATTCGGCGACCTGCTCGGGGGTTCCGGTGCCGGCGATGCCGGTTGCGGCGAGGCCTGAGCCGAAGATCGACAGGCCCATGCCCGCGTCGCCCCAGAACAGCTCCTCGGCGGCGATCGGGTACGTGAGCCCGGTGGGGTCCATGCTCGCGTTTGCCGCGAAATCGAACGAGTACAGCCCATTCCTCGCCGCTTCCTGCACGACCGGCCACGGGAACTCCTCCCGCTCATCCCATTCGTGCGCGACGGGCCGCATGACATCGACGGCGAACTCGTGGATCCAGCTCTGGATCTGTAGGTGATCGTCGTTCGGCCGCAGCGAGAACTCGGTCATGGGATCTCCTCGGGTCGCGGGTGTGAAGTTACCCTATGGTAACTCCGCTGGAGCGGCATCCACGCCGAGCCGCCCGCCGCCCGCCAACACCGCGAACGCCAGCCCCAGCAGCACCGCGCCGACCACGTAAGGCCACGGCACACCGGCGCGATCGAACAGAACCCCACCGAGCGCCGGGCCGCCGATCCGGGCGAGTGCCGAGGCCGACTGCTGGAACCCGAGCGACTCACCCCGGCGATCGACCGGGGCCCACTCGACCACCATCGCGGTAATCGACGGCACGGCCAGCCCCTGGCCAATCGACAGGAGCGCCAGCGCGGGCACGAGCACGGGCCACGTGGTGGCACTGGCCAGCAAGACCATGCCCAAGGCGTTCATCACGATCGCCGTCTGCACGGTGCGCGTGACCCCGAGTCGCTTCGTGACCTGGCCCACCCCGCCGCCTTGCACGAGCACGAGCAGCACGCCAATGCCGACGAACACCGCGGCGACCGAAGCCTCGGTGAGGCCGAACCGCCGATCCGCGAAGAGCGAGAAGGTCGCCTCAAAACCACTGAACGCACACGTCACCAGGAAGCCCACCACGGCGAGCCGCACGAGGGCCGCCGCATGCGGGCCCCGAGGCGACCGGGCCCGGCGACGCGAGACGTCGGCCGCGTCGCGATCGGTAGCCGCGCGATCGGTAGCCGCGCGATCGACTGCGGCGGGCCGGGTTTCGGGGAGGCGGAAGATCGCTACCACCCCGTTCACCAGCGCGATGACGCCTGCTACATAGAACGGCACGTGGGGTCCACCGAGCGCCGCCAGGCTGCCGATGGCCGGACCGATCACGAAGCCCACGCCGAACGCGGCGCTGAGCATGCCGAGCAGGCGGGCCCGGTCGGCCGGGCTCGCGACGTCGGCGACCGCTCCCTGGGCCACCGACACGCTCGCGCCGGAGGCACCATCGAGAATTCGACCGACGAAGACGAAGAACAGCGACCCGGCCGCGCCTGTGATGAGGCTGCCCACCGCGGTGCCGAACAGCGACAGCAAGATGACCGGCTTGCGGCCTATGCGATCGCTCAGCCGGCCGAGCAGCGGTGAGCACACGAACTGCGCCACGCTGAACGACGCGAACAACAGACCGATGGTCAGGCCCGACGCGCCGAACCGCTCGGCGTACAACGGCAAGATGGGCGCGACGATGCCAAAACCGATGAGGTCGATGGCGACGGTGGTCCAAATAACGCCATAGCCCCGGGGGAAGGAGCGTTGCCGGGCAGGGTTCACGAAGCCGCTAGCCGACCCGCATCGGTCGGTCGCGTCAAATCGAAGCTCCGGCGGGTCACTACACCCGACCTACGATCGACCGATGCGAGACACGTCCACCATGGCGGCGACGCGCTTTCGACCACTGAGCACATTCCCCACGCCCTGGCCTGAACCGTCGAACAAAAGGGCCTGGCGCCGTTCACGGTGAGCTTCGGGGTGGTCGAGGCCGGGGCCGACACCACCCGCGACCGCGTGGTCGTCGGCATCGACGCCGGATGCGGAACGGTCTGACCCACCGGCGGCGCGAGCCGTTTCGGCATCGTCGTTCGGGGGCCCCGGCAGGTAGCGTCAGGGTCCGATGACCACGTCCAGCAAGCCCCCAATCGTCCCCCCGAAGCCGGCGCTCGAGGGCATCGAGCAGAAGTGGGACACCGCGTGGGAGAGCTCGGGCGTCTACCGCTTCGACCGCACCGCAACCCGCGAAGCCGTGTTCTCGATCGACACGCCACCGCCCACGGTTTCAGGGTCGCTCCACGTCGGTCACGTGTTCAGCTACACCCACACCGACACCGTGGCCCGCTATCAGCGCATGCGCGGCCGGGCGGTGTTCTACCCCATGGGCTGGGACGACAACGGCCTGCCCACCGAGCGCCGCGTGCAGAACTACTTCGGCGTGCGATGCGACCCCACCGTCGCGTACGACCCCGCGTTCGAGCCGCCGGCCAAGCCTGACGCCGACAAGCCGGTGTCGATCAGCCGCCGCAACTTCATCGCGCTGTGCCACCGCCTCACGGTCGATGACGAGAAAGCGTTCGAGGATCTCTTCCGCCGCCTCGGGCTCTCGGTTGATTGGCGAATGACCTACGCCACCATCGACGACCACTGCCAGCGCACGTCGCAGCAGGCATTCCTCAACAACCTGGCGCGCGGCGAGGCCTACCAGAGCGAAGCACCGTCGTTGTGGGATGTCACCTTCCGCACCGCGGTCGCCCAAGCCGAACTCGAAGATCGCGAACGCCCCGGGGCCTACCACACGCTCGCGTTCCACCGAACCGATGGCGGCGGCGACATCACCATCGACACCACGCGCCCGGAGCTGCTCGCATCATGCGTGGCGCTCGTGGCCCATCCCGACGATCCGCGTTACCAACCGTTGTTCGGCACCATGGTCCGCACGCCCTTGTTCGACGTCGAGGTACCGATCCGCGCTCACGAGCTCGCCGACCCCGAAAAGGGCACGGGCATCGCGATGATCTGCACGTTCGGCGACCTCACCGACGTGATCTGGTGGCGCGAGCTCGCGCTGCCGGTGCGGGCCACCGTCGGCCGCGACGGCCGCATCCTGGCCGAGCCCCCGTTCGGCATCGAGTCCCCGGCTTCGCTCGAGGCCTATGCACAACTCGTCGGCAAGACCGTCGTGTCCGCGCAGAAGATCATGGTCGAGATGCTCCGCGCCTCGGGCGAAATGCACGGCGATCCGCGCCCCATCACGCACCCGGTGAAGTTCTACGAAAAGGGTGACAAGCCGCTCGAGATCGTGACCACGCGGCAGTGGTACATCCGCAATGGCGGCCGTGAGGCGCCGCTGCGGAACGCTCTGCTCGAACGTGGTCAGCAGCTCAACTGGGTGCCCGCGTACATGCGCGGGCGCTACGACAGCTGGGTCGGTGGCCTCAACGGCGACTGGCTCATCAGCCGCCAACGCTTCTTCGGTGTGCCGCTACCCGTGTGGTATCCCCTCGACGCCCTCGGCGACCCGATCCACGACTCGCCGATCGTGCCCGACGCCAGCTCGTTGCCCATCGATCCGGCCAGCGACATACCGCCGGGTTACACCGACGCGCAACGCGGCCAACCGAACGGGTTCGTCGGCGATCCCGACATCATGGACACGTGGGCAACCTCGTCGCTCACGCCCCAGATCGCGTGCCACTGGATCGACGACCCCGACCTGTTCTCGCGAACGTTCCCCATGGACATGCGCCCGCAGGGGCACGACATCATCCGCACGTGGCTGTTCTCCACGGTCGTTCGCGCCCACTTCGAGCACGACAACGTGCCGTGGACCAACGCCGCGCTGTCAGGATGGATCCTCGACCCCGACCGCAAGAAAATGTCGAAGTCGAAAGGCAACGTCGTCACGCCGATGCACCTGCTCGAGCAGTACGGCAGCGACGCCGTGCGCTATTGGGCGGCGAGCGGTCGGCCGGGCACCGATACCGCGTTCGACGAATCGCAGATGAAGATCGGCCGCCGGTTGTCGATCAAGCTGCTCAACGCATCGAAGTTCGTGCTCGGCTTCGGTGACGACTCGACGATCGACGTCGATGCGATCACCGTTGCCTCCGACCGTGCGTTCCTCGCGCGTCTCGCGGAACTCGTCGACGAATCGACGCGAGCCTTCGACGCATACGACTACGCACGAGCGCTCGAGCGCACCGAGACGTTCTTCTGGACATTCACCGACAACCACGTCGAGCTCGTCAAAGCACGGGCCTACGGCGAATCCGGCGAAGAGCCGGCGCGCTCCGCGCAGCACGCGTTGCGCCTTGCGTTGTCGACATTGCTCCGGCTGTTCGCGCCGCTCCTGCCCTTCGTCACCGAAGAGGTGTGGTCGTGGTGGCACGACGACTCGGTGCACTCGAACCCTTGGCCCGATGCCGCCGCGCTCCGCGCGGTCGCTTCGGGGGTCGACCCGGCAGTCAGCGATATCGCGGCGGCGGTGCTGAGCGAGATCCGCAAGGCCAAGACCGAAGCGAAGAAGTCGCTCATCACCCCGGTCGACCACGTGGTCCTCACCGACACCGCGGCCCGCCTCGCGCTCGCCGCGCAGTCACTCGACGACGTGCGCGCCGCCGGCCGCGTCGCCGAGGCGATCACCACGGTCGAAGGTGACTCGTTCTCCGTCGCAGTAACCCTCGCCGCTGACTGATCAGCTCAGCGGCGGAGTGCCTGGCGGAAGAAGTCGACCTCGAGCGCCAGCAGGTTCGCGGCCACGTTCTCCTGTGGGGTCATGTGCGTGACGCCCGACAGGGGCACCACGCGATGGTCGCGCCCCGCTTCGAGCAACGCTCGCGACAGCCGCAAGGTGTGGGCCACCACCACGTTGTCGTCGGCCATGCCGTGCACGAGCAGCAACGGGCGTTCGAGTGCGCTCGCGAGCGGTATCAGGTCGGAACGCTCGTAGTTCTGCGGCTCGACCCGCGGATCACCGAGGTAGCGCTCGGTGTAGTGCGTGTCGTACAGCCCCCACTCGGTGACCGGTGCACCGGCCACCGCCGCGTGGAACACGTCGGGGCGGCGCAGCACTGCGAGCGCGGCCAGGTAGCCACCGAACGACCAGCCGCGAATGCCCACCCGTGCGAGATCGAGCGAGAGATGCGTAGCAGCGATGCCTTGCAGCGCGGCCACTTGGTCGTCGAGCACGGGCGTCGCGAGGTCACCGCGCACCGAACGCTCCCATTGCGGGCCGCGCGCTGGCGTACCACGACCGTCGCACACGATCACGGCGTAGCCCTGGTCGGCGAACCACTGCGAGGTCGCAAAGGCGTTGCGACTGCGTTGCACGCGCAACGCGTGAGGACCGCCGTAAGGATCGAGCAGCACGGGTAGCTTCGCGCCGGGCGCCACGTCGTGGGGCAGCACGAGGGCCACACGGAGCCCGCGCTCGCCCACGGTGTGGAACGTGACGTTCGGGTCGACCGACGGCACATCGGCGAACGACTCAACGTGCAGGTCGGCACGCGTCGCAGCGCGTACGCGAACGCGAGCGCCGAAGTGCTCCATGGTGCTCGACGAGAACACCCCGACCGTGCCACCCGCTCCGCCTCCGAACGTGGCGCCGTGCACCCCGGGCTCGTCGGTGAGCCAGGTGAAGGTGCCGTCGTAGTCGCACCGTGCGATGTGCACCTCGGTCGGCTCGATCGTGGCCGCCACGTAGACCGCATCGGCGGCGATGTCGATCACCCGCCGCACCTGAACGCCGACCGGCGTGATCGGTCGGTCGTCGATGCACAGCCGCCGCGTGTCGTCACGGTCGACGACGGTCACCAGACGATCGCCGGCCCATCCGGGCGCACCGGGGACGAGCTCGACCCAGTCGGCGTTGTGCTGGCGGTGGATCTCGCTCGTGGCACCCGTGGCCGGGTCGACGTCGAGCACGGCGACCACTCGCTGGTCGCGGGTCTGCACGACCAGCGATGGCCGAGTGCGAGTGCCCCACAACACGTCGCACAGGTACTCGAACTCGCCCTTTGCCCAGTCGACGGCGACGCGTGACCCGTCGAGCCCGACGATGGCCAGCGTCACGACGGCATTGTCGGTGCCGGCCTTCGGATAGCGCACGGCTTGCGGCTCGGCCCATGGCTCGGCAGGCGAGCTGATCCACCACGTCGACACCGGGCCGACGTCGACGCGCGCCACCAGCAGGTGCGCCCCGTCGGGGGCCCACCAATAGCCCCGAGAGCGATGCATCTCCTCGGCGGCCACGAACTCTGCGGATCCCCACGAGATCAACGGGTCGTCGGCGCCCACCACGAGGCGATCGCGCGCCGAGTGTTCCGCCACGTCGATGACGCGCAGCGCGGAGCCCGACACGTAGGCAATACGCGACCTCGTCGGGTCGAGCCGTGGATCGAAGGCCGCGCCGCCGACCGGCAGCTCGATCGAGGTGCCGGCGATGATGTCGATGCGGAACAGACGGCCGTTGAGCACGAACGTGGCCGTGGTCAATGCCGCGTCCACGTCGTAGCTCACGATGCCGCCGGCCGATTCGCGCGCCCGTTCACGGCGAGCTCGCTCAGCCGCGGTCTCCTCGACACCGTCGACGGCGTCAGCGTCGGCGTCGGCGTGCGCCTGCAAGAGCCCCGTGGGATCGGCCACGATTCGCGTCTCGCCGGTCGCGAGGTCGAGCACCCAGAGCACGTTGACCGGATCGACACCCGAACGCGACCGCAAGAACGTCACCCTCGAACCGTCGGAAGCCACCCGGAAATCTCGGGGCGCACCAAGGGTGAACCGTCGCGTGCGGGCTGACTGGTGCGGGTAGGAATCGCTCACCGGTGTGACACTACCGTGGCCTGATGAGCGCACTTCTCAGGGTCGGTGTCGCGGGAACGGGTCGCATCGCGCAGGCGCTCGTGTCGGGAGCCGCCTTCGCGCCCGAGGTCCGCATCGTGGCGGTGTCATCCCGTCACCAGGCCGCCGCCACCGAGTTCGCCCAGCGATACGGAATCGGTCGCGCACACCAGGGCGCCGACCGGCTCGCCGATGACGATGACGTCGACCTCGTGTACGTCGCGTCGCTCAACCACCTGCACCACCGCGACGTGTGCCGGTTCCTCGACGCGGGCAAGCACGTCCTGTGCGAGAAGCCGTTCGCGCTCGATGCCGCGAAGGCCGCCGAGATGATCGCAGCCGCCGAGCGCAACGATCGCTTCCTGATGGACGCGTTGTGGTCGCGCTTCTTGCCGTCATGGCAGCGAGTGCGCTCGCTCGTCGACGACGGTGCCATCGGCGCGCCGCGTTCGCTTTCCGCCGAACTCGGATTCGCCTCCACCGATCCGCCCCACGGCCGATTGCGAGATCGTGGCCAAGGTGGTGGGTCCCTACTCGACTCCGGTATTTATCCGCACGCGTTCGCGTCGTGGTTCCTCGGCGAGCCAGAGCGCGTGCACGCCGTTGCCGACATCGGCCCCACCGGCGTCGACGACGAGACCTCGTGCACGCTCACGTACGCATCCGGAGCGCACGCCCAGATTCGCAGTTCATTCCGCGACGCGCTTGCGTCGGCCGCCTTCGTCGCCGGCCCCGACGGCGCGATCGAGCTGAGCCCACGAATGCACCGGTCGACCAGGGTCGTGTTGCGCCGCCTCGGCCGTGACGACGTCGTCGAGACGCTCCCCTACGAGGGCAACGGTTTGCACCTGCAACTCACGCACGTCGCTCGCTGTATCGCCGAAGGACGGCGCGACAGTCCCGTGATGCCGCTCGCCGAGACGCTGGGGATCCTGCGCACGCTCGATGCCATCCGAGCGCAGATCGGCCTGCGCTACGACACCGACGCTCAGGACCAGTAGCTGCCGTCGAGCATCGCGTCGAGAAGGTCGCGGTGCATCACGAGATCCTCGCGGTCGGCCGGTTGCTCCATGTCGCCGTATGCGATAGCCCGCGCGCTCGTGCGGACACTGATGATGGCGAACCGAAGCGCGGCGAACACCTCGTAGTACTCAAGGTCGGCCGCAGGGTGACCCGAGAGCTCTTCGTACTGCCGGGCCACGTCTTCGCGCCGGAACATGTCGGGAAGGCCCGGCATGCCGTATCGCTCGGCCATGTTCTGGAAGAACCGATGCAAGAACATCATCCAGCTGAGGTCGACAGCGGGGGCACCGATCGCCGCCATCTCCCAATCGAGCACCGCGACCGGCACGAACTCGTGCCACATGATGTTGCCGATGCGCGCGTCGCCCCAGTTGAGCACTGTGCGTTCGTCGCTCGGTCGGTGGGCCTCGAGCCAGGCGAACGAGCGCTCGATGATGTCGTAGTGGACACCCTCTCGAGCCCAGTCGTAGTAACACCGCTGATAGTTGAGGTGCTGATCGAGCGGCGTGGCCCCGAAGGCTGGCCGGTCGAGAAACACCGCGTCGGCACCCGTGATGTCGATGGCGTGGAGCTTGGCCAACACCTCGATGGCGTTGCGTTGCATCCGCTCGCGCTCAGGTGCGGATGCCTCGAGCACCCATCCGCCGAACACGTAAGGCGGCAGGTCGGTCGGCACCACACCTTCGACGCGACGCATCACGAAGAACGGCGCGCCGAGGGGCGCCTCGTCGAGCTCGATCCACGGTGTCTCCGGCACGGGCACGTCGCTGTGGGCCGCGACGAGTTGCAGACAGCGGTGTTGCAGCTGGAGGTCGTACTCGGGGAACACCGGGAAGTCGGTCATCTCGGGTCGGACGCGCGCCACGTAGCGCTCGGCGCGCTCGGCGCCGTCGTCCGACCACGTGGCGGTGAAGAGCAACGTCTCGCTCGACATGCCGGTGCCTTCGGGTACCGACAGATCGGACACGACCGGCGCCGCGCCGGGCGGCAATTGCGTGGCGAGCCACCCGGAGAGACGGCGGCCGAACTCTGCATGATCACGTTTGGAAGGCAGCGGCATAACGCAGAGAACGTAGCGCGAGCGTGGGTGGCCGAAGACCCGGCCACCCACGCTCGGACTACCTATGAGCCGGATCGATCAGCGAGCGATCGCACGACCGGTACCGACGACGGTGAAGCACGTCTTCACCTTGTCGGGGGTCTTGGTCCCCGGGCACGGCGAGTTCCACTTCAGCGTGAAGAGCATGTCCCAGCCCGACAGCTTGCCCGGCTTGAACGTGGCCGGGATCTGAGCGTTGGAGTCGACCGCGCCGATGTTTTCCTTGGCCTTCAACAGGTCGGCCCTGGTCGGGTTCTCGCCCGCCAAGTACACGATCCGTGCTGCAAGACGAGCGAACGTGCAGGCCGAGCCCACGGCACCGGCCTGGCTGTTCTCGGTCTCGATTGTCAAGTCGAACTTCTCGCCGACCTTGTTGTTCTCGCTATAGACCTTCTCGCACATCGTGTTCCACTCGGACTTTTTGAAGTCGGTGCCGCGGTAGTCGCCGGTGGGCGTGGTGTCGATGGCGATGGTGCCGTTGTACAACGCGGCCGCCTCAGCACCGCCGAAGTCGACGATCTTCGACGACACGAGGTCGCCGGCCTGGCTGTTGTAGTTCGACTGGTACATCTGGATCTGGCCGTTCTTGATGCCCTTGGTGGCCATCTCCTTGAGGTACCCCGGCAGCGACACCACGTTGAGGGCCGGGAACAACACGTCGATCTTGTTCGAGATCAACTTGTCGACCGACGCCGGGGTGCCGTCGCCGCACGACGAGCCGCCCTTGCAGCCGATCACGTCCTCTTGGACGATGTTCAGGCCGGCCTTCTTGAGCGACGCGATGAGGCCTTCCTTGATGGCCTCGGGATAGCCGGGCGTGTCGGGGTAGACCACGGCGATGCGCTTGCCGGTGAGCGTGCCCTGCTTGACGAGGTCGTCGCCGAGGTTCTTGGTGTACTCGCTGAGCGTGGGCGCGATCGACGTCATGCGCCCCTTCGAGTCGATGGTGGTCTGGTTGGTGTCCGAAGTCGACGTGATGAAGATCGTGTCGTGCTCGATCGTGAGGCACTGGAGGCCGGTGCCGGCGAAGCCGGTGCTGTTGACCGCGATCGGGGCCTTGAGGTCCTCGGTGACCGCGATGCACGCCGCACGGCGATCGGCGTCGAGCGTGGTGCTCTGCGAGTTGACCTCGACGATCTTGTAGTCGATCTTGCGCCCGCGGATGCCGCCGCACTTCTCGTTGATGTACGTGAAGAACGTGCGGTACATCTCATTGTTGTCGCCGAGCGGCAATGCGAACCCGATCTTCTCGAGCTGCTCGAGTTTGGTGCGCAGGTTCACGATGACGATCGAGTCGGCGCTTACCGCGTCGGTGGCCTTGCGGTTCGCGGCGGCCGGGTTCGACGTGCAGAACTCGGTGAGCGAGGAGAACGGGTCCTTGCTGCGGTCGAACGTCTTCTGGAACGCGTCGTAGATGCCGCCCCGGGGATCGGTGGCGAAGACACCTTTCGCCGCGCCCGACGCACCAGTACCGGTGGCTCCGGTGGCCGTCGCGCCGCTGGACGAGCCGGTCGTACCGGTGCTCGCACCACCTGAACCGCCTCCGCCGTCGTCGCCACACGCCGCGGCAATGAGTCCGAGCGCCAAAATCAACGTGGCGCCTCTCCGTACGCGTTTCATCAGATCGTTCCCCGGATGCTCGTCGCGCCATGTGACGCTGGGCACTGACATTAGTCATATCCGGGCGGAGGGCGCGTCGCGGTTCCGCCCACTGTGGCGCCGGGGGAAACCTTCCCACTACTGTGCCAATCTCTGTGTCGGCGGTCACGTTTGAGGGCACACGGAGCGCACCGACGAGCGAGCGCCTGGGGGAAACGTGGACGACAACACGCAGCTAGTCGACGACGATCCGGCGAGCCTGGTCGCGACGGTGCTCGAAGAGGAAGCCAAGCGACAGGCTGAGCAAGCGGCGCGCTCGGCCGAGAAGGTCCTCCCCGACGACCTGCTTCCCGGGGTGGGCGCAGCGCAGATGTCGCTCGGCGAGGCGGCCCGGGGCGGCGGCTACTTCATGATGCTGCTGCTACCCCTCATCGCCATGGCCGAGGAGATGGACCGGCTGGCGATCGCCGTACTCGCCCCCGACATCCAAAAGACCCTGAACATCAGCGACACCACGCTGATCGGCATCGCGAGCTTCGGCGGCATTGCGCTCGTGCTCGGAGCCGTACCGCTCGCCTGGCTGGCCGATCGCCTCTCGCGGGTGCGCATCGTCACCATCGCCACGCTCTTCGGGGCGTTCACCGTCTTGTTGAACGGCCTCGTCGTGAACCCGTTCCAGTTGTTCTGCGCCCGGGTGGCCGTGGGCAGTGCACAGTCCTACAAGACACCGGTACACAACTCCCTGCTCACCGACACCTATCCCATTCAGGCGCGTGCCCGGGTGTTCGGGGTCGAAGGCCTCGCCCGGCCGGTCGGCCTGTTGATCGGCCCGTTCATCGCGGGCGGCGTCGCCGACATCGCGGGCGGCGACGAAGGGTGGCGCTGGGCTTTCGTGGTCTTCTCGCTGCCGCTGGCCCTACTGTCGATGTTGTCGCTTGCCCTCAAGGAGCCCAAGCGCGGTCGCCACGAGCAGGAGATGGTGCTCGGCAAAGAACTCGACCCGCCGCCCATCGGATCGCAGATTCCCGTGTCGATGTCGGCCGCGTACGCCCGCCTCAAGAAGATCAAGACATTCTTCTACATATGTGTGGGCATTGGCACGCTCGGCTTCGCGCTGGTTGCGGTGCCGGTGCAGCTCAGCCTGCTACTCGAGAACGACTACGGCTATGACGCATTCAAGCGCGGCTGGATGCTCTCGCTCACGTGGCTCGCGTCGATCGTCGCGATCCCCTTCGCGGCCCGGGCGTACGACAAGGCGTTCCGATCGAACCCCACGCGCATGGTGCGCATCGGCGGCGCGCTCATCGCCATGTACGGCGTGCTCATGTTGGTCGCGCTGCGATTCCACGATCCGCTGTGGATGATCGCCGGCATCAGCCTGGCGAACGCCTGCACGAGTGCTGCGTTCGTGTGCGTCGGCCCCACTATCGGCGCCGTGGCTCCCTACCGCATGCGCGCCCAGGCGTTCGCGCTCGTGCCGGTGTTCATCTTCTTGATGGGCGGCTTCTTCGGCGGCCTCATCGCCGGTGCCATCTCCGACGCGAACGATGAACGAACGGCCCTCACGGTGGTTGCACCACCCGCCGCGATCATCGGTGGCGCGCTGTTCGTCTACGGCTCCCGCTTCTTGAAGCGAGACATCTCGCTCGCCGTCGAGGAGCTGCTCGAGGAGCAGGACGAACTCAAGCGCATGAGCGCGAACCCCGACGACATCCCGCTGTTGCAGGTGCGCAACCTCGACTTCAGCTACGGGCCCGTCCAGGTGCTCTTCGATGTCGGCATGGAGCTCAAGCGGGGCGAGGTGCTGGCGCTACTCGGCACCAACGGTGCAGGAAAGTCAACGCTGCTTCGCGCCATATCGGGGCTGGGCATTCCCGACCGCGGCGTGGTTCGCCTGAGCGGCCGCACGCTCACCTACGTCGACGCCGAGGTTCGGTTCAAGCACGGCATCGTGCAGCTCCGCGGCGGTGCCGGCACGTTCCGCGAGCTCTCCATCCGCGACAACCTCCGCTCGGCCATGCTGGCCACCCGTAAGTCCGATACCGACAGGGACTCCCGCATCGACGAGATCATGCAGCTGTTCCCCGCGCTCACCAACCGCCGCGACGAGCTCGCCGGTGATCTGTCGGGCGGACAACAGCAGATGCTCGCGTTGGCCATGGCGTTACTGCACGAACCCGAGGTGCTCCTCATCGACGAGCTGTCGCTCGGCCTGGCTCCGCTCGTGGTGCAGGAGCTGCTGGTCATCGTCGAACAGCTCAAGGCACGCGGGCAGTCGATGATCATCGTCGAACAGTCGGTCAACGTGGCGCTCGCATTCGCCGACCGCGCCGTCTTCATGGAGAAGGGTCGGGTGCGCTTCGAAGGCCCCGCCCGCGAGCTCGCAGAACGTGATGATCTCGTCCGAGCGGTGTTCCTCGGCGGAGAAGGAGGCTGACCGGTGTTCGCATTCGAGCTCACCATGCAGATGCCGTTCAACGGCATCGTGACCGGCCTCACCTACGCCGTGTTCGCCGCGGGCTTCGTGTTGATCTATCGGTCGACCGGAGTCCTCAACTTCGCCCAGGGCGAGATCGGCGCGTTCGGCGCGGCAATCCTCGCTCTGTTTGTCTCGAACTACTCCATTCCCTACTGGCTCGCGTTCGCGTTCGCGGTGACGCTATGTGCCCTGTCCGGTGCGGTGGTCGAGCTCACGGTGGTGCGCCGGCTCTTCAAGGCGCCCCGGCTCGTGTTGCTGATCGCCACATTGGGCGTGGCCCAGATGTTCACGCTCGGCAAGATCTACCTGCCCGATGTCACGAAGTCGGGCAACTATCCGCTGCCCTTCGCCGAGACGAGCCGCTGGAAGGTTGGGTCGGTCAGCATCCTCGGACGCGACCTCATCGTGCTGCTCGTCGTGCCCGTGCTCGTCATCGCGCTCGGGCTGTTCCTCACCCGCACCCGCTTCGGCCTCGCAGTGCGCGCCTCGGCCTCAAACCCAGACACCGCCCGGGTGTTCGGCATCAGCGTCAAACGCACCTCCACCATCGTGTGGACGTTGGCCGCGGGGTTCGCGGGCGCCACGGGAATTATGCTCGCGCCGCTCCTCGGCACAACCGCTGCCAAGGCCGGCGCCGATTCACTCGGCCCACCGATGCTGCTGCGGGCGCTCGCAGTGTCGCTCCTGGCTCGCATGAGATCCTTGCCGGCCTGTCTCGCGGGTGGCATCGCCATCGGCATCGTCGAAGCCGTCGTGAGCGCCAACGTCGGCAACGCGAACCGCAGCCTGCCCGACGTCTACCTCTTCATCGGCGTGCTCGTGCTGGTGCTCGTGTTCAACCGTGACCGACGTGCCGCCGACGGCTGGTCGTTGTCGTCGCAGGTCAAACCGATCCCCGCACGACTCCAGCAGATGCGGCTCATCCGGATGCTCCCGGCCATCGGCTTCGTGCTGTTGTACGGCTTCCTCGCACTCATCCCGGTGGTGCTCAACAAGCCGTCCGACTTCTTCACCTGGACCGACATTCTGATACTGGCGATGGTCGCGCTCTCGTTGTCGATGCTCACCGGTTGGGCTGGGCAGCTCTCGCTCGGGCACTTCGCGTTCGTCGGCCTAGGCGCGCTCACACTCATTGCGGTGAAGGGCGGAAACGACATACCCGTGCCGTTCGATCTGTGGGACATGCACCTCACGGTCGGATGGCTGCCGGGTCTCGCCATTGCCACCACCGTCGGCATCGTCGCCGCGATCATCGTCGGCCTGCCCGCGTTGCGCGTGAAAGGACTGTTCCTCGCGGTCACCACCCTTGCGTTCGCGGTGATGGCGCAGACCTGGCTGTTCCGCCAGAAGGTGTTCCTCAAGTCGGGCAGCAGTGCCCGAATCCGGCCGCAGAAGTTCTTCGGATGGACCTTCCCCAACGACCGCAAGCAGTACTACTACTTCTGCCTGATCATCCTCGCGTTGTTGTCGATCATGGTCGCACGCCTGCGCCGCACCGGCCTCGGCCGTTCGCTCATCGCGGTGCGCGAGAACGAGGACATGGCAGCCGCGTCGACGGTGTCGCCCACGCGCATCAAGCTCACCGCGTTCGGCATCGCGGGCGGCATCGCCGGACTCGCCGGCGCGCTCCACGCCACGTTGTTCACGAACGTCACGCCCGAGACGCAATACGACCCTGCGGCATCGATCCGCGTTGTCGCGACCACCATCATCGGCGGCCTCGGCACTGTCGCCGGCCCGGTGCTCGGCGCGCTCTGGACCCGCGGGCTGCCGGCGCGCTTTGACAACACCGACGAAGTGAAGTTGTTGACGTCGGGCATCGGCCTGCTCATTTTGTTGCTGTACTTCCCGGGCGGCCTGATGCAGATCGTGTACTCGGTCCGCGACGGCATGCTCGGCTTGGCCGACCGCCGCCTCGGCGAACGCGGGGTCGAGAATCCCGTGCCGGCGATCCAGAAGAAGGTGCCGGTGCGTCCGGCGCGCAACATCACCGTCGCCGAGGGCACGCCCTGGGTGGCCACGCGAGGCATGCACGTGCGATTCGGCGGCAACCATGCGGTCAATGACGTGAGCATCCACGCGAACCGCAACGAGCTCGTAGGGCTCATCGGCGCGAACGGGGCGGGCAAATCCACGTTGATGAACGCCATCAGTGGGTTCGTGCCATCCACGGGCGGCGTCGACGTGCTCGGCCGCGACGTGTCGAGCGTCGCCGCCTATCGCCGTCACCGCATGGGGCTCGGGCGCGGGTTCCAGTCGGCCAAGCTCTACCCCGACCTCACGGTGCGCGAGACGCTCATGGTGGCGCTCGAAGCACGCCAGCGAAGCCTGCTCATCCCCTCGCTCACCGCGCTGCCGCCGTCGATCCCCCACGAGCGCCGCAAACGCTCCGATGCAACGGACATCATCGACTTCTTGGGCCTGTCGCGCTACGGCGACCAGTTCATCGCGAACTTGTCCACCGGCACGCGGCGCATCGTCGAGCTCGGGTGTCTGCTCGCGGTCGATGCGAAGGTCCTGCTGCTCGATGAGCCGACAGGTGGAGTCGCACAGAAGGAGACCGAGGCGTTCGGTCCCCTCATCCGACGCATCCAGCGCGAGCTCGGGGCGGCGATGTTGGTCATCGAACACGACATGCCGCTGATCATGAGCATCAGCGATCGCGTGTATTGCCTCGAGGCCGGATCCATCATCGCCGAAGGCACACCCAGCGAGGTGCGCAACAACCCGCTCGTCATCGCGTCGTACCTGGGCACCGACGAACGGGCCATCGAACGCTCGGGCAGTGGCTCGGTGGTCGGGGCCACGACAGCCGACTGAGCACGCAGCGGCCCGGAGAGCCGCCTCTACCTCGTCTTCACCACGAGCGTGCCCGCCGCACGGTCACCAACGGTGCGGTGCTGCTCGTCGGTGAAGAGGAACACCAGTGACACGATGAACACGATGGCCCCGATGCACGGAATGGCGGTGACGACCCAACGGATCAACGCCGGGCCCCAACCTGGAGGGCACACACCGGCGGTGGTGGTGACACCGATACCCATGATCATCTTGCCCGGCGTGGCCCCCTTCAACGCGGTGAACCCGCCCTCGTACAACAGGGCCGCACCGATGAACAGGAGCTGCAGTCCGAACTGGTTGCCTCCGACCCCCACGATCACCGCTATGATGAGGGCGGCGGACAAGATGGCGCCGTCGAGTAGCCGGGCGAGGATGCGGATGCCCGGACCGGCGAGCGGCCGACCGGAGGAAATGTCGCCGTACGCGAGGCCTGGCGTGCTGCCCGGCATGTATCCAGGCGCGCCCGCAGCGGCCACCGGTTGCGGACCACCGACCCATTGCGCGCCATCCCAGTAGCGATGTGTACCCGGGGGATCGCCTTGGGCGTAGTACCAACCAGACTGCTGGCCAGAACCTGTGCTCATCAGCTGCTCCTTCCGAACGGAAGCCGCACGATAGTCCCAGGGGCATCGGCCGTCGGCGACGCCGGGTGGGCGCATGTGCGGCGACGCGCCCGCCTCTAGTGTCGAACCACCCGAAAGCAATCCCAAGGGAGCCCCTCGTGAGCAAGTTGTGTGAAGGACGAATCGCCGTGATCACCGGTGCCGGCCGAGGCATCGGACGCGAGCATGCGCTGATGCTGGCCGAGCACGGCGCAAAGATCGTCGTCAACGATCTCGGCGCGAGCACCGACGGCGTGGGCACTGACGCCGGCCCCGCCCACGAGGTCGCAGAGCTCATCCGTGGGATGGGCGGCGAAGCGGTGGTGAACGGCAACGACATCAGCGACATGGACGGCGCGAAGCAGCTCATCGATCAAGCAATCGACACCTTCGGAGGTCTCGACATCGTGATCAACAACGCGGGCATCCTCCGCGACCGCATGGTCTTCTCGATGAGCGAAGTCGACTGGGACGCCATCATGAAAGTGCACCTCAAGGGCACGTTCGCCACGTCGCACTACGCGTCGAGCTACTGGCGTGAGCAAACCAAAGCCGGCAAACCCGTCGATGCCCGCATCATCAACACCGCGTCACCGTCAGGCATCTACGGCAACGTCGGCCAGACCAACTACGGCGCGGCCAAGGCCGGCATCGCGGCCTTCACGGTGATCGCCGCAATGGAGCTCGTGCGCTACGGCGTCACGGTCAACTGCATCGCACCCGGAGCGCTCACGCGACTCACCTCGGGGCTCATGGGCGCAGCCCAAGAAGACGAGTCGATACGCGAAGCGATGTCGCCGCGCTGGATCGCACTCATCGCGACGTGGTTGTCGAGCGCCGAGGCGAAGAACGTCACCGGTCGCGTGTTCGATGTGCGCGGCAACTCGCTGGCCATTGCCGAAGGATGGGTGCGCGGCCCCGAAGCTACCCAACCGGACGACCCCACGAAGCTCGGCTCGATCGTGGCCGATCTCATGGGCCGCGCCCGCCTGAACTCCGATATGAACGGTGCACCCGCCGAAGGCTCCGGCCGCCCCAGCCACACCATCTAGTGCTGTACCTGGCCAACTCGAGGGTCGGCCAACGAGCTGGTTCGAGCGGGTCAGCGGCCTTCGAAAGTGGGGGTGCGCTTTTCGCGAAAGGCGAGGATCGCGTTCTGCATGTCGCTCGTGCCGCCGTTGACCGCTTGGGCCATAGCTTCGTGCTCGACCGCCTCGGCGAGCGTGACGTCCTTCGCCTCGTTGAGGAGCCGCTTGGTCAGGCCGAGCGCGATCGGTGGGCCCGCCGCGAGGCGGGCGGCGATGTCGTCGACGAATGCGTCGAGGTCGTCATGAGCCACGACGCGGTTGACCAGACCGAGGCGGTCGGCTTCGTGCGCATCAATCATGTCCGCGAGCAGCGCGAGCTCCTTCGCCTTGTGGATGCCCACGAGGCGCGGCAACAACCACGAGCCGCCGAAGTCGATCGACAACCCGCGCTTGGCGAAGATCTCGGAGAACCGAGCGCGGTCGCTGGCATAGATCAGGTCGCATCCGAGCGCCAGGTTCATCCCCGCACCGATCGCGTCACCGTTGACCTTGGCGATCACCGGTTGCTGCAGCTGTGCGAGCGCCAACACCGTCTCGCCGATGTTGCGCATGTGGTGCAACACGTGGAGACGCTCGACGCTGTCGGCAGAGCCCGAGAGGTCGGCTCCGGAGCAGAACGCGTCGCCCGCGCCCGTGACGACGACCACCCGATCCTGCGGGCGCTCGGTGATCGATCGGAAAACTTCGCGAAGTTCGCGGAACATCACCGCGTGGATCGCATTCTTGCGCCGAGGGTTGTCGAGGGTGATCGTGACGACGCCGCGGTCGTCGCGCTCGACTAGCAAAGATTCGTAGGACGACACGTTCAGCCTTTCGTAGCCATGCCGAGGATCTCACGGGCCTGACGAGGCGTGGCCACCGGACGACCGACGGTTTCGCACAGCGCCACGGCCTCGCGCATCAACTCGACGTTCGATGGTTGCCGATCGCCGAAGTGGTCTTCGAGCCCGACCCGGAGATGTCCACCACGCTCGAGCGTGGCGCGGGCGACGGGTGTGGCGAGCAGGTCGCCCCCGGGCACTGCGCTGAACCACGGGAGCGGGCAGCCCTCGAGATCCATCATCTCGAGGTAGGCGTCGAGCGCGGTGACGGTGGGCGGCAAGCCGAAGCTCACACCGCGACCGCGCGCCATGTAGCCGTTGTCGCCCCCGAAATAGAACTTGACGAATGACCCCGGCGTGAGGCGACCGAGTCGCCAGTACGCGAACACGTTGCGCAGAAAACCCGGCTCGAATATGGCGAAATGCATCGCAAACGAATTGCGGTGCGCCTGCTCGATGGCCCAGTTCATCTCGTCGTAGGTGTTGATATAGGCGAAGCCCTGCGGTGTGCCGTCGGGTTCGGCCCAACCGAGGTTGATCGAACCCGGATCGATGAACCCGATGTCGAGCAGGCCACGGGCGCCGAGTGCATCGAGATGGCCGAGCTTGCCGTCGATCCCGGGCCCCGAGGCGATCGTGGGCATCGGCAGCAGGTTCGGATCGATCTCGAGCCACGCGTCGAAGCAACGTGCGTACCCCTCGACCGTGTCGTCGAGCGGCAGCCCATGCTGCACGAGATGGGTGTGCACGACGGTGGCCCCGAGTTCGATACAGGCCCGGCCCTGCTCGATGATCTCGTCGATCGACGTGGGAACGGTGCCGTTGCGCTGCGGCGAGGTCGCGCCGTTGAGTGCGACCTCGATGATCACCGGTGTCGTCGACATTGTCCCCCTACGGGTACGGCGCCCTCAGCCGTACAGTCGGAGCGTAGGCGCCGTGAGCCGGGCACTGCGGCGTACAGGATGACCCGTCATAGCGATTCCGTTCTACCGCTTCGCCACAGTGGCCAAGTGCCCCGTAACCTCCCAGCAGACCGACGCGGGAGAGCGACGCATGGATCTCGACCTCACCGAAGACCAGAAGGCCATCAAGGAGGTGTTCTCCGGGTTCTTCACCAACGAAGCGCCACCCACCGTCGCTCGCGCGGCCGAGCCGTTCGGCTTCGACCGCTCGTTGTGGACCCGCCTGCTCGAGACTGGTGCACCGGGCATGGGCGTGGCCGAGACCCACGGGGGCGGCGGCGCATCCCTCGGCGACCTCGTGGTCGTAGCCGAGGCGTTCGGGCGGGCCATCGCACCCGTGCCCCTGGTCGAGCACCTGGTCGCGGCACGGCTGTTCCCGGCCGACGACGTCGTGAGCGGCGAGTCCATCGCGACGCTTGCGCTGCACCCCGCCGATGCTGACGGCACGTGGCGCATCGTGCCCGCCGGCGCAGTCGCCGACGTGGTCATCGGTGTCGACGGCGCCGAGATCGTCGCCGTGCGCAGCGCCGCGCCGGGCACGGGCCCGCGCAACCACGCGGCGGCCCCCCTCGCAGATCGGTCCGCTCGCATCGGCGAGCGGACCGTGCTCGGCCCCGCGGCCGAGTTCTCCCACGCCATCGCCGAGTGGCAGACCGTCACGTCGGGCGCGCTGGTGGGCATCGCCGCGCAGGCGTTGGCTATCGCGCTCGAGTACGTGATGGCCCGCCAACAGTTCGGCGTTCCAATCGGCTCCTTCCAGGCCATCCAGCAGGGCATGGCCGATTTGCCGATCCTCGTCGACGGCGGTCGGCTCCTCACCTTCAAGGCGGCGTGGGCCGGCGATCTCGGCAAGCCCGGCATCACCGACGCCGGCGACAGCAACATCACCGACTTCGAGGCACTCGCATCGATGGCCTTCGTCTTCACGAGCGACGGAGCGGCACACGCCACCGATCGCAGCCTGCACTACCACGGCGGATACGGCTTCGCCGAGGAGTACGACATCCAGCTCTTTTACCGCCGTGCCCGAGGCTGGGCACTGGTGTATGACGACCCGAGCCGCGAGGCGCTCCGGCTCGCCGGCCGTCTCTTCCCCGAGGTGAACCACTGATGGACTTCGCACTGCCTCCCCACGTCGAGGAGTACCGCGACACCGTTCGCCGCATCATCGCCGAGAACGTCACCCCCGAGATGATCGATCGCCAGCACGAGTCGGGCACGTTCAACAGCTACGAGCTGAACCGCGCCATGGCCGAGGCGGGCTTGCTCGAGCGCGCGGTCCCCGGACTCGGCAAGGGCGACCCGATCGAGCTGTGGGTGCTCTTCCACGAGCTCGAGAAATCACAGGCGCCGTACGACTCGATCTCGGTCGCGCTCATGATCGCGGGGGTCATCAACGCGGTCGGTACCGAGGAACAGAAGGCGCTCATCATCCCGTCGATCCTCACGGGTGAAGCGCTCGTGTGCATGGGCTACAGCGAGCCCGACTACGGCAGCGACGTCGCCTCGATCGTCACCCGCGCGGTCAAGGACGGCGACGAGTGGGTCATCAACGGCGCCAAGATGTGGACCACCATGGCCCATGAGGCGAAGTGGCTGATCTTGCTCACGCGCACCAACCCCGACGTGCCGAAACACAAGGGCCTCACGATGTTCATCCTGCCGATGGACACGCCGGGCATCACGGTCGAGCCCGTCCCCACCATGGGCACCGAGAAGACGAACGCCACGTTCTACGACAACGTCCGCGTCGGCGACGAGTGGGTGCTCGGCCAGGTCGACGAGGGTTGGCGTGTCATGGGTGTCGCCCTCGCGTTCGAACGCGGCGTCATGGGTGGCACCAGCGTGGCCACACCACTGCTACGCCACTTCCATGACTGGGCCGCCCACGTCGGCCTCGCCAACGATCCGCTCGTGCGCGAGCGCATGGCGCGTGTGGCCATCGATGCCGAGGTGTCGAAGCTCCTCACGCAGCGCTGCGCCTGGATCGCGGCGAGCGGCGGGTTGCCCGGGCTCGAAGGCTCCATGGCCAAGGTGTTCGCCACCGAGTCGTACCAGAAGGCGTCGCGCTGGTTCCAGCAGATGGCTGGTCCGCGAGGGCTGCTGCAGTTCCACGAGCCCGACGCGGCTGCCGACGGCTGGATCGAGTACGACGCTCGACATTCGCCGGTGACCACCATCTACGGCGGCACCAGCGAGATCAACCGCAACAACATCGCCGAACGGCACCTCGGGCTGCCCAAGGCACGCCGCTGAGCAACCGAACGCTGACCGATCACCAGCCGCGGTCGACCCACTCTTGGAGATGCGGGCTCTCGTTGCCGATGGTGGTGCCGCCGCCGTGGCCGGGGAACACAATCGTGTCGGCGGGCAGCGGCGCGAACAGAAGCCGGTCGATCGACTCGACAATCTGCGGGAAGCTGCTGCCCGGGAACGTGGTCGCACCGGGGCCGCCGGGGAAAAGCGTGTCGCCGCTGAACAGCACCGGAGCGCCTTCGAGGTGGAAGCACATCGACCCCGCGGTGTGCCCCGGTGTGAGGATGGTGCGCAACCGGAGGCGCCCGATCTCGAGCACGGTGTCGTGCACGAGGAGGTCGTCGTAGCTCGGCAGCATCGAGGCGTCCTCGGCGGTGACCGCCACGCGGTAGCCGGCCGCGCGCACCTGCTCGACAGCCTGGACGTGGTCCCAGTGCCCATGGGTCTCGAGGACGCCGCGCACCTCGAGCGTGCGGCACAGCTCGAGCAGGCGTTCGTGCTCGTTCGCTGCGTCGATCAAGATCCCATCGCCGGTTTCACGACAACGCACGATGTACACGCGGTTGTCCATCGGACCGACCGACACCATGTGCACCTCCGCCAGCGCGTCGTTCCAGACGCATGTGGGGTCGCTCACGTGGCTTGTGGGTTTCATGTGGCCTCTCGTTGTTCGGCCGCGGCCTTCTTGACGCTTGCGAGCGCGTTCTCGCGGAAGGCCAGTGCGGCTTGCGTGTGCCCGGCGAGCGCCTGGAGCTCCTGACCGGCGCGGATCGCAGCGCGTGCGCCCCACACGTCCATCTGGCGATGCACGACCCGCTTGTTGATCTGCGTGAGTTCGCTCGGCACGCCCGCGATGCGCACCGCTATGCGCAGCACCTCGGCCTCGAGATCGACGGGGGCGAACGCCCGGTTCGCGAAACCGATCGCCGCGGCCTCGGTTCCCGAGATCGGATCGCCGGTGAGCATGAGCTCCATGGCTCGGCGCATGCCTAGCAGCACCGTGTGGTACTGCCAGTCGGGCGGCGATGCCACCCGTACGACGGGGTAGGAGATCTTTGCGTCGTCGGCGACGTACACGAGGTCGCACGCAGACGCGAGCTCGGTGCCGCCCGCCATGGCGTACCCGTGGATCTGAGCGATCACCGGTTTCGCGAGGTCCCAGATGCTGAACCAGGTGTCGTTGGCCTGCCGTGCCCATTGGCCGTCGCCGGGCGCGGAGTAGAACGGCGCGTCGAGCATCATGTTGCCCGAACTGAGGTCGTAGCCCGACGAGAAGCAAGGCCCCGCGCCGCGCACGATGGTGATTCGCACATCGGAGTCGTGATCGTGCTCACGCAGGGCGTGTAGGAGCTCGTTGCGCAACGGAGTCGAGATCGCATTGCGCTTCTCGGGCCGGTTGAGGGTGATGCGCCGCACGGTGGGCGCCGGTTCGTCGATGAGGATGAGCGAGTACTCGGTCATGTTCATGCACCCACTGCGGGCAGCTCGTCACGGGTGCCGCCGAGCTCGGCCGCGAGGTCGAGCTCGGCAGTCGAGTTGCACCGCACGATCAGCCCGGTGGCGCCGCTCTCGGCGATGCCACTTGTCGCCCATCGCTCACGGATGCGCGCTGGTGAGCCGAGCAGATTGCCCTGCTCGATGTACTCGTCGGGCACGGCGTCGATCGCTTCCTGCTTCTTGCCCGCGAGCCACAGCTCGTGGATGCGCGCTGCGGCCTCGGGGAAGCCACGCCGGGCCATTGCCTCGCGGTGGTAGTTGTGCGTCGCACTACCCATGCCCCCGACGTACATACCGGTGAGCGGCTTCTTGGCGTCGATGGCCGCCCGCACGTCGTCGGTGATCTCCACGCTGATGCCGGTGAAGATCTCGAAGTCGGCGAGCGTGACGCCATCGGTGCGCTTCGCGAAACCGGTACGCAGTGCTGCGCCGTGTACCTGCATACCATCGGCGCCGAAGCCCATCGGTAGCCAGCCGTCGCACAGCTCGGCCGCGAGCGCCGTGTTCCTCGGGCCACCCGAGGCCATCCACAGCTCGATGCCGGGTGTCGGGTGCAGGATCGACTTGAGCGGCTTGCCCTGGCCGATCGAACCTGGCCCGCGGTAGGGCAACGAGATCTCGGGGCCGTCGTGCGAAACGGGCTCCTTGCGATCGAGGACCTTGCGCACGATGGTGAGGTAGTCGCGCAGCCGGGCATTGGGCTTGCCCCAGGGCTGGCCGTACCAACCCTCGACGATCTGCGGACCCGACACCCCGACACCGATGATCACGCGGCCGCCCCCGGCCAACGCGTCGATGGTCATGGCGTGCATGGCCAGCGTGGCCGGCGGGCGCGCCGCCAGTTGCACCACTGCGGTACCGAGCTTGATCCGCGACGTGAGCGCCGCGATGTACGCCAGCGGCGACAACGCGTCGGACCCGTACGCCTCGGCCGTCCACACCGAATGGAACCCCAGCGACTCCGCGCGCCGGATCTTGTCGATGGGCACTTCGAGGCGAGCCCCGCGGTACAGATCGAGACCGAGACCGAGCTTCATCGCGCCTCCTTCCGACGCCGCGATCCGCGACGACATCCGATCATCGCCCGTCCGGCCACGTCGCGCCATCCCACCCGC
>WLNW01000120.1 GCA_009699605.1 Actinomycetota bacterium
CGTCGTCGCCGATCTCGGGCATCGCGAACTCGTGAGCCACGAGCTGACGGGGGGCTTCGAGCACCAAGGCCCGGACACGAGATGTCGCTGACGAATTCACTGGCCGCTCCTCCTGAGACACGAGGCAGCTTGGCATGACCGACCACGCATTGCCCGGCCGGGTCGGCGCGCGAGAAGTGCTGGAGGACGGTGCGGTAGCAAGTGGCCCCGACTGGTGCCGTCGCCCGCGTCAGTCCGCGATGTCGACGTGGTGACGGTCGACGATGAGTCGATCGCGGGCGTCGGAGTCGTTGACCCACGCCTTCGCAGCGGCTTTGCTGCCGAACACCTTCACGAACTTGCCGCGGGGTGTTGGAACGTGGTCGTGAACCGCATCCAGGTTTCGCGCTGAACGTTGGGGCGGCCATGGGATATGGGCTCGAGCGAGACGGTGCGCCGCAGCGTCCGACCTCCGTCGCGGTCACACGGCGTGGAAACGCACGGTTGATCTCGTCGACGGCTTCGGCCACCTCCGCTGTCCCGATTGTTCGCTCGGCCATCTCGGAACGGCCTGTGACCTGGCAGTTCGTTGGTAGCGGAGGCAAGTTTTGAACGCGCGACCTTCGGGTTATGAGCGGGTCCGCGTTCGTCTGCACGGGGGTGCGGTGGTGGGTGCTGGGGCGCTCCAGCCCCAGTTCAGGGCACTTGGCTCGGTTGCAGCCGTAGGTGCTCGTCTGCACCCGTAGGGAGGAGTTCTGGTGACAAATTAGTGACAAGCGATCGGACATCCGAGCGGTCTGGGCACGGGTCAATCGACAGCCGCAGCGCGAGTCGTCAGCAGCATCGGCAAGCGCTGGCACGGGACCATCGCATCGTCGGCTGGCGACGCCAGGGTCGGCAACTGTCCTAGCGCGCCGATGGGGCAACGACGAAAGAGTGGCTCATCTCGCTGTCTGCTGTTCATCACGAACTGATGGCGGGCGTCGCCGACCAACGAGACGGCGAGTGTCAGCTGAAGAGGTGCTGCTGTACCGGGCGGCGGCCATAGCGAGGGGCGAACGAGACCAGCGCGAGGGTTGTCCGCCGTACGGTCGTAGGCGCCGTTCGCAGACGGATCCGGTGTGCTCAGCGAGCGGCCGGACCGCATCGTCAAGCTGCCGCACAGAAGATGAATCGGGAACTTTTGCCTTGAGCGCGACGGTCCGCCGTGTTATGAAAAATCGTAGCTACGAAAATTCGCTAAAGGGGGAAACATGCGGGTACGTGGGCGACGGGTGTTGCTGGTTTGTGCTGCGGTTACGGTGCTGCCTTTCTTTGTCGGGTCGACCAGCTCCAATGCTCAGGTCGGCGGTCCGCCGGATGCCGAGACGTCCGATCGTCTCGTCGCTGTGCGCGAACCGATCGCCATCACAGACCAAGCCATCGGCAACATCGCCGAACTCCGCGCAAGTCTTGGCCTGCGCTCGGATCGCCCGTTCATCGTCCAGCTCTACGGGGATCCAGTTGCGCTTGACGCAGTGCGCGCTGAGAGCCAATCGGCCCGATTCGCCGGCTTGATTGTGGCGCGAAGCGAAGTCGCTTCCGTCGATTGGCGCAGTCGCGTTGCGGCTGCGCAGGCAACGATCGAGGCCGCCATTCGGCGCGAATTTGGGAACGGGACATACCAAACCGCTTGGCTCGACTCGAGCGCGGGCGCAAATAGCACGGTCCTGAACATATACGTTGGGGACAACCAGGCACAGATAGAGGCTGTGGCTCGAGACGCTGTCGCTGACGACCTCAAGGCATCGGTAGTAGTCTACGAGACCGGTATCACCGGCACCGAGTTCCGAGACCTTGCGACCAGTATCACGGTGCGACTTGGCGGCAACCGCGAACGCCCGTGGGGACCAAATGACGCAGTCGGCATACACCTCATTACTGCCGATTTGCGTGCCGCTCACCTTGTCGTAGAAGTCACGAATTCGGTAGCTGGTGACGCCGCGGCGGCCATTCTCCAGGCGGAGTTCAGCAATCCGTCTCTCGAGGTGCGCCGTGAGACACAGGTCGAGCTCACGGGAAACCCGACCTGCAACAACGGGACGTGGAAATGCGATTGGAACTGGGTGTACGCTGGCCTCGCCATATCCGACCAGTACGCCGGTTGCACCAGCGCGATCGCGGTGCGCTATGGGGGCGGTACTCTGCCGGCGTTCCTGACCGCCGGCCACTGCCTTCCGAACTATCCGAGTTCAAACTGGTCGACGTCCCGCTGGAGTCAAGGCGCCTACGGTTACAACTCTGGCTACGAAATTGGTTGGAACGTCGCACGCGAGTACCTTGACGGCTACAACACGCATTTCGATGGCCTGATCTTGGATGCCGGGCTCGTGTACAATAACGTCGCAGGCAGCCGCCCTGGCATTGGACGTATGCACAACAGCATATACTCTACGGCGACTGTGTTGAGCGGGGTCGTAAATGTGTACTCTGCGCAAACGGTGTGCAACACGGGTTGGGCGTCGACCGGATACGACGGGCTCCGGTACATCAACGACGGCGTTCGTTGCGGGTACATCTTCGATATCAATTACGTGCAGGATGGGTATGGACAATGGTGGCCATTCCGCGCGTGGTCGACCCACACCACGCAACCGGGTGACAGCGGAGGCCTCATATACGGCGGCGATTCGAGTGGGGCGACTGCGGTCGGCATCACGAGTGGCCATAGCGGCCAAAGCTGCTGGAACGGGTCCAGCTGGATATCGAACACGGGCGGATACCCCTGCAAGGACACTGTCTTCTCTCCCCTAGCCACGACGATGGCGGTGTGGGGCTTGACGTTCCAAACAGGATGAGGCATGGCTGACACCGGCACTATTCCAGCTTTAAAGTGCATGTCGGCGACCATTTGGTTCGCCGTCATGGTGTTGGCCGTCGCTTGCGGGTCGAGTGATGACAGCGGACCGAAGGGCACTGGCGCGTCGACGTCTCTGACCGCGCCAGCAACACAGGCAGTGTCTGTGATCGGCTCGTGGCACCTTGAGGCCATAACGCCGGGCGAGGTCTATGCAGGTTCTTCATCACTAAAGGTCAATTTTGGTTCGGACGGCACGCTACTCGCGGCTGATTTATGCAACACGATCACCGGCGAGTGGAGTGTGCCGACCTCGACGCAGATCGAGTTCCAGAATATCTCGGTCACGACGAAGGTCTGCCCCGGCAAAGCCGACGTCCTCTCGATTCCGTGGTTATCTGCGACAATCGGATTGGTAAGCGAGTTGATGATCACGTCGCCGACCGCAACGATGACGTGGCGACGCGATTAGGCGCTGGGCTGACGCACACAGCGCGCCAGCTGGTTTGGGCACGTGTCTCGGCTACAGCAGAAGGCGCTCATCTGCGCACGTAGGTCCTGTTCCATTGACATCTTGCTGACAAGCGATCGAACAGACAGCGTCCCGTGGTGTGGTGGGAATCAGCGTCGTGATTCCTGGTGGCGTCAGGTGATGGCGCTGGTGCCGATGCCTGGCGCGGGGTCATTGTCGCGCGTGATGTAGAGCTTCGCCATGGAGCCTTCGGAGAGGTAGTGGCGGCGCGTGGCCCAGTCGTCGTGTTGCTCGGCGAGCGCTGCGCCGACGAGGCGCACGATGGCGTCGTCGTTGGCGAAGATCTGCACGATGTTCGTGAGTCGCTTGATCTCTTTGTTGAGCCGCTCGAGGGGGTTGTTCGACCAGATCTTGCGCCAGTGATCGACCGGGAACCGGCGAACGCCAACACGTCGGCTTTGGCGTGTCCATGAGGTCTTTCACTCTCGGGAACTGGCCGTCGAGCATGGTCGCGGTGCGGTCCCACGCGTCGGAGATCTCGGTGGCGTTGGGGTGCACGAACACGGTCCGCAGCACAGCGGCGACGACGATGCCGTGGATTCGGCGAATCGTCCCCGGAGCCAAAGGCGTGCCCGACGCGCCGCCACGCGCTCGGAGCGCGGCGTAGTAGCGATCGAGGTCGTCCGTTCGAAGCTTGGAGAGCCGGACCGCCCCCAGACCCGGCAACAGGTTCCGGTCGATGTATCCACGGGTCTCGAGCACAGTCTTTGGTGAGAAGTCCGCCTGAGGGTGCTCGAACCATCGCTCCAGCAGCTCTCCCACGGTCACGCCGGCCGCAACGGTCAGTCCGCGGTCCACCTCGGTGACGAATGCAGCGAGCGCCCGCTCGGCTTCGCGCTGGGTGCCCTTGAACGTGCGGGTGGCCCACTGCTTCTTGCCGGTCAACGCGTTGCGGCCTGCGTAGACGCGCAACTCCCAAGAGCTGCCTCGCTTGCGCATCACTCCGGCCATGAGGCCACGCTCCACACCCTCCGACACCGAAAGGAGTAGCGGGAGAGTTGCAACTGACCGGAGCCGTCCGGCCTATCCCGCTCAAGTAACCGCCTGAACAGCGCTTACGTGAGTACCCCGTACGGGATTCGAACCCGTGCCGCCACCTTGAGAGGGTGGTGTCCTAGGCCACTAGACGAACGGGGCTAGTGAGATGTGTTTCGAACCTCCCGGAGGCCGGCAGGTTCACTTGCTCGGGGGGGAGGACTCGAACCCCCAAACGCTGGACCAGAACCAGCAGTGTTGCCAATTACACCACCCCCGAAGGGCGGCCGTCAGCGTACCCGAACGCTGCCCGATCGCCCACTCGACAATCGGCGCGATCACCCGAACCTGGACAGGGCCTCGTACCCGACGAAACGACTCACGCTCGCGCCCGCCGTCTCCCGGATCAGGCGGCTGAGCGGCGCGCTGCCGGGTGTGGACACCACCACGCCATCGAGACCGACCTCGTCCGCGACATGGTCGACCCGGTAGGCGTGGTACGAGTCGGAGACCAGCACGACCGAAGATCGGCCACGGGCCTTGAGTTGTTCGGCCACGGCCGACAGCTCCTCCCACGTGTTGGCACCCACCGCAATGGCGAGTAGCGCCGACGCCGGCATCCCCTTCTCGAGCAGGTACTCGTAGCCGCTCTCGGCCTCGGTGTAGCGATCACCGACCTGGTTGGCCCCCGTGGTCACCACCAGGGGCGCCAGACCCCGCCCGTAGAGCGCGTAGGCCGTGTCGAGACGAGCCTGCAGCACCGGCGACGGTCGGCCGTCGTACTGCGCCGCACCGAGCACCACGATGGCGTCAGACGGCCGACGAGCATCGACCTGCGAGGCCCGCCACACCTGCCAGAACGTCACCGAGACGTAAACGGGCACCAGCGCGGCGCCCAGGAGCAGCGCCCGGCCGATTCGACGCCGCGCGCGACCGCCGGTAGATGCCGGCTCGGCCACCGCTCTGGGCGACCTGATGGTCCCGTCGTCGGTGGCGGCCGCGTCGCCCGGCGAGTCGACCATCACGGGGCGTCATGTTCTCACGAAGCGTCCCGAACCGCCGATCGCGCCCGGCCGCGGCCGGTCAGGCGAGGCGGGCGCGTGCGGCGCGGAGGCGGGCGAGGGTGCGCTCGCGGCCGAGTACGGCCACCGAGTCGTAGAGCGGCGGCCCGACCGTGCGGCCGGTTACGGCCACGCGCACGGGTGCCTGCGCCTTGGACGGCTTGAGGCCGTGCCGCTCCCCCACCGCCTCGGCGGCGAGCTTCAACGACGCGGCGTCCCAGGCACACGTCTCGTAGGCGTCGATGACCCCGTCGAGGATCGCGTCGGCCGGGGCCTTCATGGCCTTGTTCCACGATTGCTCGTCGAACGGCACGTCATCGCGGAACAAGAAGTCGATCATCTCGGGCACTTCGTCGAGTCGCTTCACGCGCTCCTGCACGAGCGGGGCCATAGCGGTGAACACTTCGCTGGTGCGCCATTCGTCGGGCACCCAGGGCGCGCACCGCTCGATGAACTCCTCGACGGGCAGCGCTCGGATGTATTCGCCGTTGATCGCCGTGAGCTTCTGCACATCGAAGTACGCGGGCGACGAGTTGACGTCCTCGAGCCGGAAGTCGGCCATGACACGCGACCAGGGCACGATCTCGTCATCGCCGGCGGGCGACCAGCCGAGCAACATCAAGAAGTTGCGCATGGCTTCGGGCAGGAATCCTTGATCGCGGTACATCTCGAGCGCGACCGGGTCGCGACGCTTCGACAGCTTCTGGCGCTTCTCGTTGACGAGCAACGGCACGTGCGCGAACACCGGCAACGGGCCACCGTCGAGCGCTTCCCACAACAGCTGCGCCTTGGGCGTGTTCGACAGGTGCTCCTCGGCGCGCACCACGTGCGTGATACCCATGTCGATGTCGTCGACCACGTTCGCCAGGAGGAACATCGGCGAACCGTTGCCGCGCAGGATGATGAAGTCCTCGAGGTGGCCGTTGGGGAACTCGGGATTGCCGCGGATGACGTCGACGACCACGGTGACCCCTTCGTCGGGCGTGCGGAACCGCAGCGCATGACCTGGTGCCGCTTCGAGTCCGCGCGTGCGGCAATGACCGTCGTACCCCGCGTGCTCGGAACCGGTGCGCTCCTTGACGTCGTCGCGCGTGCAGTCGCAGTAGTACGCGCGGCCCGCCGCGAACAGCGTGGCCGCGGCCTCGAGGTGCTTCGGCGCATTGTGCGACTGGAAGTACGGCCCTTCGTCCCATGCCGGCGAATCGAGCCCCGACACGAGCCACTGCATCGCGCTCTGGATGCCTTCGATCCACTCGGGTTTGTTGCGCTCGGCATCGGTGTCCTCGATGCGCAAAACGAAGACGCCGTTGCTCTGGCGGGCGAAGATCCAGTTGTAGAGCGAGGTCTTCGCGCCACCGACGTGGAAGTAACCCGTGGGCGAAGGGGCGAAGCGGACACGTACCGGGCGATCGATCACGCGGGCGAGGCTACAAGCGCTCCCGCGCGTCGCCGTGGCCGGCGGGCCGCGGGGGCGGCGCACCCCACGGCCGGGTGGGCCCGGGTGACCTGGGTTCGGACACGGCGGATAGCCCGGCGCGTTGGCCTACTGGCCGAGCAGCGCGCGCCAGTCGGTGGCGGCGGCGACGACCTCGGGGGTGAGGCGAAGCGTGGCCTCGGGCACGAGGCTCGCGATGTGGCGTCCCTCGAAGTAGTGGTGCGGGTTCGACACCTCGACGAACAGCGGCGTGCGGAACGCCACCAGGTCGGCCGGCGCGCCTTCGTCGAGGAACCCGAACAAGGAGAACGCCAGTTTGAGATCGGGCATCATCGGCGCCCGGCCGTAGAGCGACGCTCGGCGCATCGCCACGACCAGACAGCCGGCGATGGCATCCTCCTCGTGCTCGCCCGGAGCGAGGTGCAACTTCCCGCGGAAGCTGTTGGCGAGCTTCAGCGCATAGCCCTGATCGGGACCCTGGAAGCCGAACGCGTCGCCGGCAGGTTGGCCACCTTCGACCACCTCGGCGGGACGCGACGCGTTCCACGAGCCGAGGCGCCGCGGCGGCGACTCGTAGTACTTGGGGCTACCAGGGCGAACAGGGACGAAATCCGGGGCTGCCATGGGCGACATCGTACGCAGCCCCGGTGCACCACCGGACCTTCGGACCCGCTCTACACTGCGGACGACTCTCAACCGACAAGGAATCCCCCATGCAGCACCTTCCTTGGCGCGCCGCCGCGCTGATCACCGCGCTCGCCGCCTCATCGATGACGCTCGTCGCGTGCGGCGACGACAGCAGCACCGGCTCCCCCGCCAGCACCGGCGTGACCCAGGTGATCACCATCTCCTACACCGGGGGAAAGATCGAAGGGGGCGGGCGCAAGCAGGTCGCGAAGGGATCCACCGTCACCCTGCAGGTCACCTCCGACATCGTCGACGAGGTGCACCTCCACGGCTACGACAAGGCGGTCAACACTGTCGCGAATCAGCCGGTGCAGATCGTGTTCAAGGCCGACGCCTCCGGGGTCTTCGAGGTCGAGCTCGAGAAGAAGGGTCTGAAGCTCGTCGACATCGAAGTCAAGTGACCACCCGGCGGGTCGCAGCGACGGTCGCGACTGCGGCGGCCGCGACGGCCACGGTGCTCACCGTCGCCTCTCCCGCATCGGCGCATGGGGTCGGGGGGCGCAGCGATCTTCCCGTGCCGCTGTGGCAGTTCCTCTACGCCGCGTCGTTCGCGTTGATCATCTCGTTCCTGTTGCTCCGCGTCTCGTGGCACCGCCCGCGCTTCGCCGCCGCGGCGACCGGGCGAGCGCTCGGGCCCCTCGCCGACCGAGTCGTCGGCGTTCTGGTCGTGCTGCTGCGCGCCCTCGGCCTCGCGCTGTTCGTCGTCACGCTCAGCGCAGCGTGGTTCGGCGACACCAACTCGCGCAACAACATCGCACCGGTCATGGTCTACGTGCTGTTGTGGGTCGGGGTACAGATCCTCAGCGTGCTGTTCGGCAACGTGTGGTCAGCCCTCTCGCCCTTCGACACCATCGCCGCAGTCGCGTCGTGGGTGCGCACGCGAAAGTCGCCTGCAGCGGTAGCGGCACACTCCCCCGGCGAGTCCTTCGTGTGGTCGCACTGGCCCGCCGCGATCGGCGTCTTCGGATTCGTGTGGCTCGAGCTCTGCTATCACAGCCAGGCCGAGCCGCGCGTTCTCGCACGCGTCATCACGGGCTACAGCGTGGTGGTTCTGGCGTTCGCCGCGCGCTACGGGCGTCGGTGGCTGCGTACCGGCGACGCCTTCGCCGCGTTGTTCGGGCTGCTCGCCGTGATGGCGCCGTTGCACCGCGACTCCGAGGGCCGCCTTCGCGCGCGGCTGCCGTTCTCGGGTCTCGCCGAGTTCGTACCGCGCCGCGGCTCGATCGCGCTCATGGCGGTGATGCTGGGCAGCACCGGATTCGACGGGGTGCAACGCACGCGCTGGTGGGGCGATGTCCAAGGTTCGAGCACCGGATGGGACCGCACGTGGCTGTCCACGTTCGGCCTCGCGTGGACGATCGGCATCGTCGCGGTCGCTTATGTCGTGGCCGCGATGGCCGTCGGTCGGCTCGCCGGCACCCCGACGCGCGACGCTCCCCGTCGATATGTGCATTCGTTGGTGCCCATCGTGTTCGGCTACTCGATCGCGCACTACTTCACGTTGCTCATCATCGAGGGCCAGAGCGCCATCCCGCTCTTCAGTAACCCCTACGGCGAGAACTGGAACCTGTTCGGCACGGTCGACTACGTGATCAACATCCAGCCCCTCAGCGCCCGCGCGGTGTCATGGGTACAGGTGCTTGCGATCGTCATCGGGCACGTAGTCGGCGTCGTCGCGTCACACGATCGCGCCGTCGAGCACCACTCGCATCAGGTCGCCACGCGCTCACAGCTCCCGATGTTGATCGTGATGATCCTGTTCACGCTCGGTGGGCTCGCCCTGCTGTTGAAGGGCTGACGCAAAGGCGCGAGATCAGCGAAGGTTCGTGAGGAACTCGGCGAGGATGCGATTGGTCGCGTCGGGCGCGTTCTCGGGGATCCAATGGTCGACGCCATCGAGCACTTCGAACCGGTACGGCCCGGCCACGTGCGCCGCGGTGCGCTCGGCCCCGTCGCGACCGAGCGCCGGATCTTCGGTGCTCCAGATGTACAGCACCGGCACGGTGATGGGTTGCAGGCCCTCGATCATGTAGGGGCCGGTAGCCCGATACCAGTTCAGCGCCGCGCCGATGGCCGCAGGTGAACCGAGCGCAGCCGAGTACGCGTCGGCATCCTCATCGCCGAGGCCCGCGGCGAGATACAGCCGGCGCAGGCGCTCTGGGTCGCCGAGCTCGATGTCGGTGGCCGGGTCGCGAAACCACGCGAAGTAGCCCGAACGCGCGGGTTGATCGCTCGTCTCGTACGCCTCGAGGTACGCGAGCGGATGGGGCACCGACAACGACGTCATCGACCGCAACCGATCCTGGTGACGCGCCGCGACCTGCCAGGCGATCACTGCGCCGTAGTCGTGTCCGACGAGATGAAATCGATCGGCACCAAGCGAGTCGGCGATGGCCAGCACGTCGTTGGTGAGCTTGTCGATGCGATACGCGTCGACGCCGGCCGGCCGAGCGCTCGGCGAGTAGCCGCGTTGATCAACGGCGACGACCCGATACCCGAGCGCCGCCAGCACCGGGATCTGGTGCCGGTACGAGCGCTTGGTCTCGGGGAACCCGTGCAACAACAACACCAGCTCACCGTCGAACGGACCGTCCTCGATCGCGTCGAAGACGAGATGCTCGTACTCGGGGTCGTCGATGCCGATGGAGATCGGGTGCGGCGCCATGTCAGCGGCCGATCGCGCGACCGGCGGCTGAAGTGGCGGTGGCGACATCTGCGAAGTCTGGCATCAGTCGTGCGTGTGCAGCAGCCCGTACACGAGCGAGTCGGTGAGGGCCTGCCACGACGCCTCGATGATGTTCTCCGAGACGCCGATGGTGGTCCACTCCCGTGTCCCGTTCGTGGAGTCGAGCAGCACGCGCGTGACCGCGCCCGTGCCCTTACCCGTGTCGAGCACGCGCACTTTGAAGTCGGTGAGGCTGATGCGATCGAGCGCGGGGAACCGCGAGCCGATGGCGGTGCGCAGCGCGGCATCGAGCGCGTTCACGGGGCCGTTGCCTTCGCCGATGGCCACGAGGCGTTCCTCGCCGAGCC
>WLNW01000121.1 GCA_009699605.1 Actinomycetota bacterium
GCCGGGTTCGGCAAAGCCCCGGGTTAGCGCCGACCTAGAATCCACCGAATGAGCAAGCGTCCGGGTCCCAAGGTTCTCGATGTCCTCCGTCGCGTCGCGCCTGGAACGGTCCTGCGCGAGGGGCTCGATCGGGTGCTGCAGGGAAACAAAGGCGCGCTCATCGTGGTGGCCGACGGCCCCGACGTCTTGAACATCTGCTCTGGTGGTTTCCTGCTCGACGCCGCCTATAGCCCGCAGCGTTTGTCCGAGTTGGCCAAGATGGACGGCGCGATCATCCTGGCTGCCGACGCCAGCCGCATCGCCCGGGCCAACGTGCACCTCGTGCCCGACCCCAATGTGCCCACCGCCGAGACCGGCACCCGGCACCGCACCGCCGAGCGCGTGGCCCGCAGCATCGACGCACCGGTCGTCTCGGTGTCCGAGGCGATGTCCACCATCACCATCTATGTCGGTGACGAGAAGCACGTCCTCGAAGCACCCACCGACATCATCTTCCGGGCCAACCAGGCGCTCCGCACCCTCGAGCGCTACCGCGACCGGCTCGACGAGGTGCGCGGCACGTTGTCCAGCCTCGAGGTCGAAGACCTCGTCACCCTGCGCGACATGGTCGCGGTGTTGCAGCGCACGGAGATGGTGCGCCGCATCGCGGCCGAGATCGAGGTCGACATCATCGAGCTCGGCGACGAAGGCCGCCTGGTGCAGTTGCAGCTGCTCGAGCTCATGGCCGGCGTCGAAGACGACCGCCGCCTTCTCATCAAGGACTACTTCCACGAGGAGGCCAGCTGGCACCTCGAAGAGTCGCTGGCTGCGCTCGATTCGCTCGACAGCGCGAAGCTGCTTGACCACAGCAAAGTGGCCGGCGTGCTGCACATCCCCGATGCTGCCCTCGACCTCGACATGTCGGCCACGTCGCGCGGCTACCGCATGCTCGCCCAGATCCCGCGCCTGCCCGAGTCGATCATCGAACGGGTCATCGCGCACTTCGGTTCGTTACCCGACATCATCCGGGCCTCGATCGAAGACCTCGAAGAGGTAGATGGCGTCGGATCGGCGCGAGCCCATGCCATCAAGGAAGGCCTGGCTCGCCTCACCGAGACATCGATCCTCGGTCGCTACACCTGACCTGACACATTCGCGCCATGGGGTCCGACTCCGGCCGTGTCCTGGGCGCGGCTCGGGCGTCCGGGCGATGCGGCGTCGCCCGAAACCACTTCGGTGGTCGGCCGAGCCGGCAACGCAACGGTCAGCGGGCGCGAATCTCGAGCTGGCGGCGGTTGGTGATCACGTAGCGGCGCTCGACCTGCTGGATCCACCCGAGCTTGATGAACGCGGCGATGGCCTTGTTCACGCGCTCGCGCGACGCGCCGACCATGCCGGCCAGCTCTTCCTGGGTGATGGGGAGGACGAACTCCTCTTTGTCGCCGGCCAGCTCGAGAAGTCGTTTGGCGGTGCGCCCGGTGACGTCGAGGAACACCGCGTCGGCCAGCGCTTCGTCCATGTTGCGCAGCCGGCCCGCAAGCATGCGGACGACCCGCCACAACAGTTCTGGGCGCGCTTCGTAGAGATCGCGGATGGGCGCGAACGGGATCGACACTACGATCGACGATTCGAGCGCCCGAGCTTCTGCTGAGCGGCCGAGGCCGTCGAAGAGGCCCATCTCGCCGAACAGATCGCCGGTCTCCATGAGGGCCACCACCGACTCGCGACCGTCGATCGACTTGTTGGCGATGGCGATGCGGCCACTTGCGACGAGGAACAGCTCGCCCGGCTCGTCGCCCTCGCAGAAGATCACGTCGCCGCGCCGCAACGTGTGCTCACGTGTGTGGCTCGTGAGCCCTTGGATCGTCGCCAAGTCGAGATCGGCGAAGAGTTCGGCGTTCGAAAGCAGCGTGGATACCGTCATGATGTTGAGATGTTAGTGACAAATGGCCCGTTGAGCCTCGTGGGACCGCTGCGCACGTGGGCAATTGTTGTGGCGGCAGGCACAGGAACGCGCTTTGGTGGACCCAAACAGTTCGCGAAATTGGGCAACATGTCGGTGCTCTCCCGGTCGTTGCGCACCGCCGTGGCGTCGGTCGACGGCGTCGTCGTCGTGGCCGCGCCGGAGTTGTTCGCGCAAACCTGCGCGGAGGTGTCGATGATAGCGCCCGACGCCGTTGTGGTCAGTGGTGGCGCGACCCGAGCCGACTCAGTGCGCAACGGTCTGGCCGCAGTTCCCGACGACGTAGCGATCGTGCTGGTCCACGACGCGGCGCGACCGTTCGCACGCCGGTCGCTCTACGCGGAGGTGATTGCCGCGGTCATGGCAGGGGCCGACGCAGCGGTCCCGGCGATCGCGGTGGTCGACACGATCCGGTCACTCGACGGCGGAACCGTTTCCCGTGACCGATTGGTCGCGGTGCAGACACCACAAGGTTTTCGTGCCGTCGCGCTGCGGGCCGCGCACGAGGGTTCGCCCCAAGCGACCGACGACGCGACACTGGTCGAGGCGATCGGCGGCTCGGTGGTCGTCGTGCCCGGCGCGACCACCAACCTGAAGCTGACCACCCCCATCGACCTGTTGATCGCCGAAGCGCTGCTGGGCCACGAGGAGACGCCATGATGCGAGTCGGCCAAGGTTTCGATATCCATCGATTCAGCGACGATCCCGACCGCGTGTTGATTCTGGGCGGCGTCGCGTTTCCGGGCGCGCGAGCCCTCGAAGGCCACAGCGACGCTGACGTGATCGCGCACGCGTGCGCCGATGCGTTGCTCGGTTCGCTCGGGCTGGGCGACCTCGGTTCGTGGTTTCCCGACACCGATGAGTCGTACGCAGGTGCGGACAGTGTGGAATTGCTCCGTACCGTAGTGGCCGCTGTGCATCGCGAGGGATGGCAGGTGGCCAACATCGACTGTTCGGTGGTGGCCGAGGAACCGAAGCTCTCGCCGCGGCGCGACGAGATGCAGCAACGGCTCACCGCAGTGGTGGGCGCTCCGGTGACCGTGAAGGGCCGGAGAGCGGAAGGATTGGGCGCGTTGGGTCGTCGAGAAGGTATTGCGTGTTGGGCCGTGGCTCTCGTGGAGCGGCAGGGATGAGCCCGGCGAAGCGAAGTGGCGGGACCGGCGCGAGCGCGCGCCCCGCGCGCGGGGCCGCACCGGCAACTGGGGCGCGCCGAGGCGCGGCCCGTACCGCACCCGGCGGCGCAGGGGCCTCACCGCGCACCGGGGGCACCCGGGGCGGCAAGTCCGGCGCGCCGCGAGGTGTCGCAGCACCCAAGCCGGCCGGCGCACGGCGAAACAACAGCGGCCCCTCGGCCAGCAGCGCGGCACCGTCGCGCGGCAGCGGTCCGGGCAGCCGGAGTGGAGCGTCGGCGTCGCGAGGCGGAGCGCCGGCCCGTGCCGGTTCACCCGGCCGGAACGCCGCGGGCAGCCCGTCGCGCGGCCCGGGTCGCCGACCCACCGGCAATAGTCCGGCTAAGGGAATGCGGGGCGCCACGCCCGTTCGACCGGCCGGTGAATCGGCCAAGCGAGCGCTCGGTGGCGAGCAGGTCGAAGGACGCCACGCCGTGCTCGAGCTACTGCTCGCCGGTGCCCGGCGGCCGCGCGAAATCATCTTCGCCGGCGACCTTGATTCCGCGCCCATCCTCGACGACATCATCGATCTCGCCGACGAGCTCAAGGTGCCGCTTCGCGAGATCTCGCGAAGCAAGTTCGAGTCGATGGCGCGCACCGATGCACCCCAGGGTGTGCTCGCCATGGCGGCGCCGTTGCGCGAGTACGACCTCGACGAGCTCATGCAGCCAGGTGCAGACGGCTCGCCCGCGTTTCTCGTGCTTCTCGACGGTGTCACCGACCCGGGAAACCTCGGCGCGCTGTTGCGGTCGGCGGAATGCGCGGGCGTGACCGGAGTGATCCTGCCGCGCCATCGTGCCGCGCACATCACACCCACGGTCACGAAGTCGGCGCAGGGCGCAGTCGAACGCCTCCGCATGGCTACCGTGCCCGGCATCCCCACCGCGTTGCGGACCTTGCACGACAACGGGGTATGGACGGTGGGTCTCGAGGCCGCCGCCGACCAGTCGCTGTTCGGGCTCGAGTTGGCGACGGAACCGGTGGCGCTGGTGCTGGGGGCCGAGGGCACCGGGCTATCGGCGCTCACGCGGAAGTTGTGCGACACGCTCGTCTCGATACCGCTGCGCGGGCGACTCAACTCGCTCAACGTGTCGGTAGCCGGCGCACTTGCGTGCTTCGAGATCACGCGACGACGCGAGGCCGCGAAGGCACAATGAGCCTCGGTTGGCGTGTGCTGCTCACCGTGCCCGCCCCCGAGGCGGAGCTGGCCGCTGATCGGCTCTGGATGTCGGGCGCGCTCGGCCTCGAAGAGCGCGGCGGCGACCCGGTGCTGCTGCTCGCGGGCTTCGCGGACCAAGCTTCCGCGGTGGCCGCAGCGGCGGCCGAGCCCGGCGCATCGGTCGAGTCGGTCGACGACGATTCGTGGGCCGATGCGTGGCGGGCGTTCGCGAAGCCGACGCTCGTCGGCGACGTGCTCGTGCAACCCGCGTGGTTGCCCGTTGCGAGCGATCACGGTGCGCGCGTGGTCATCACGATCGAACCGGGTCGCGTGTTCGGTAGCGGCTCGCACGCGTCGACGGTGCTCGCGCTCGGCGCCTTGTGGGACGAGCCGCTCGACGGTGCGTTCGTGCTCGACGTGGGGACCGGCAGCGGCGTCCTGGCGATCGCCGCGGTGCATCGGGGTGCGGCGCGGGTCCTTGCCACCGACATCGACCCGGTAGCGCTCGAGGTCTGCACTGCGAACGCAGAACGCAACGGCGTCGGGTCACGGGTAGTAGCGGTGGCCGACGAGGTGTCGGCGTTCGCCACGACATTCGACACCGTGGTGGCCAATATGCTCGCGGTCACTTTGCGCGAGCTTGTGCGCGACCTCGTGGCCGTGGTCGTGCCGGGTGGTTCGCTCGTCTTGAGCGGCATGCTCGACGCACAGGTCGACGACGTGATCGAGGCCTTCGCCGAGACGGGCTGCTCTCTGCGCAGTGTTCGTCATCTCGATGGCTGGGCGGCGGTCGTGCTCGATCGCGACGACCCCGACGACATCGCCGATGACCTGGGCGTCGACTGGTTCACGGACGCGGACAATCCGTGGACCCGAGCCGCCGACGACGTTTGAGCCCGAGGTCGGGGTTGAACCGACGACCTACCGCTTACAAGGCGGTTGCTCTGCCACTGAGCTACTCGGGCGGGAACCCCGAAATGGTAACGGCCCCCGCGGCGCGACTGCGTCACCGCGAGGGTCCTTGCGTTGACCCGGACCAGTTGCAAGGCTCGGCCGATGGAGTTGACCGAGGAAGAGATGGCCATTCTCGACTTGGAGCGCGCCTGGTGGCTTGACGGCGGGTCGAAGCACGCGGCCATTCGCGACCGGTTCGGGCTCTCGGGCACGAGCGACGACCAACTGCTCGGGGTGGTGATCGATGACCGGGCTGCGCTCGATTACGATCCTCTCCTGGTACGTCGACTCCGTCGCGCCCGGCTCGAGTGCCGGCGTGTCCGTCACGGTGGTCGTCCGACAGAGGAGCGCACCCGCCTATGACCGCCAACACTCGCCCAGGCAACGACAACATGGCCGGCCGGTCCACGGGTGACGCCGCGGTTCGCGGTGCGTTGCTCGTGGGTGTCGCCGTGATCATCGGTGCGTTGTTGTTGTGGCGCGGCCACGACAACAACGACAACACGGCGCAGTCCACCATTGGGTCGACCACGACCACCACCGCGAAGCGCGCCAGCGGCGCGACCGGCTCCGGTGTCACCGCAGGCGCCGGCACCGTTTCGGGCGTCACTGCTGGCACCGGCAAGACCGGTCCCACGGGCACCACGGGCACCACGGGCACCACGGCCACTGGAGCGGCCACTGGGGCCTCGGGTACCACGGGCCTGCTCCACAAGGCGGCTGAGGTCAAGGTCATCGTGGCGAACGGCTCGGGCACCACCAGTGGCGCCGGCCAGGTCACCGCGAAGCTCCAGCCGAAGGGGTACGCGATGCTCGCCGCGGCCGACGCGGCGACCGCCACCGTTGCGGCGTCCAGGGTGTACTACCGCGATGGCTACGCGGAGGACGCCAAGCAGGTCGCCCGCGACATCGGCGTGGCCGAACCGGTCGAAGGTGTGCTCGAGCGCATGCCCGCCGATCTCCAGCTCAAGACCCCGGCGTCGACCGCCACGGCGAAGACGGCCAACGTGGTCGTCATCATCGGCCTCGACAAGAAGATCCCCCAGGCCTGATCCCGCGCCCTGCGGAGCGGTTTTCCGCTCGGTCCGCCACGATGGGGTGGTGCGCGTTCTGGCGGCTCCCGACAAGTTCCGAGGCACGGCCACCGCGGCCGAGGTCGCCACGGCAATCGCCGGGGCGGCGCGCGCCGCCGGGCATATCGGCATCGAGATGCCTTTGGCCGACGGTGGCGAAGGCACGCTCGCTGCGTTGGGTGGCCCCAATCGCTCGTCGCTTGTGACCGGTCCGCTGGGTGACCCGGTCGACGCGTCGTGGCGCCTCTCCGGCTCCGACGCGGTGATCGAGATGGCGTTGGCGTCCGGTCTCGCGCTGCTCGGCGGGGCGGCGGGCAACGATCCGATCGCCGCATCCACCTTTGGTACCGGCGAGCTCATCTCGCTTGCCGCCGAGTCGGGGGCGCGTCGCATCGTGGTCGGGGTCGGCGGCAGTGCCACCACCGATGGCGGTTTCGGTGCGCTGCGCGCCATGTACCCGCTGCAACGGTTCCGGGGCGTCGAGATCATCGTCGCGTGCGACGTGCGCACCCGTTTCGTCGACGCGGCGACCGTGTTCGCGCCGCAGAAGGGCGCGACCTCCTCGCAGGTCGAGCTACTCCGCCGACGTTTGGTACGGCTCGCCCAAGCTTACTTTGACGAATACGGCATCGACGTCACCGAGATTGCTCGCTCCGGCGCAGCGGGCGGGCTCGCCGGCGCGCTCGCCACCCTTGGCGCTCGACTTGTCGACGGGTTCGAGCTGGTGGCCGATGAAGTGGGTTTCGACGAGCAGCTAGAGCACGTCGACCTTGTTGTCACCGGTGAGGGTTTCCTCGACGCGCAGTCGTTCGAGGGCAAGGTCGTGGGCGGCGTGGCGGCCTCGGCGACCGCCGCGGGCGTGCCGGTGCTCGTGGTCGCGGGCGACGTCTTCGACGGCGCCGAGGCGGGCCTCGACGTCGTGTCGCTCGTCGAACGCTTCGGTGCCGAGCGGGCCTTTGCCGACCCGCTGGGCGCGATCCACGACGTGGTCTACGAACGCTTGCGGTGATGGCGTTCGCGGTACTCCGGAACGTCGATCAACGGCGGCATCTCGGCGGCGCTCACCGCGAGCGGATCGGTGTCGGGGCGGATGAGATCGGCCTCGACTGGCACGATCTCGACCGAGCGGCGCCGCAGCGCGATCTGCATGATGGTCATGGCCTGGGGGCCGAGCTGGTTGAGCGGACGATTTCGGTGTCGCCGAACGCCGAGGTCGACTTGGGCGAGCGACTCGATACCGAAGCGCCGCGAGAGGTCGATGAGCAACCCGATCTCGACGCCGTAGCCGACGGGGAACGGGACTCGCTCGAGCACGTCGCGATAGCCGCCGTACTCACCGGACAACGGTTGCACGAGGTCGGTGAGCTCGGGATAGAGCAGCGAGAGCAGCGGGCGCGCGACGAGCTCGGTGACCCGACCGCCTCCTTCGCCGCCGGTGCCGAGCGGGCGCCGGTAGTACCCCTTCGCGTAGCTGACGTCGGGCGCGGTGAGCAGCGGACCGAGCACGCCGACCACGAATGCGGTCGAGAAGTTGGTGACGTCGGCGTCGCACCACATCACGATGTCGCCCGTGGACGCGTGCACCGACTTCCAGAGAGCGCGTCCTTTCCCCGGACCGTTCGGGTAGCTGGTGAGCACGTCAGCGGCCGACACAACCTGTGCGCCGGCGGCGGTTGCGACCGACGCGGTGTCGTCGCTGGAGTGATCGTCGATCACCAACAGCTCGTCGACGAGCGCGTGGCGCTCGACGAGCTGCTCTCGGATGATGCGCACGATCGCCGCCACGGTCGACGATTCGTTGTGCGCTGGCAGGCACACGGACACCGTGCGCCCGGCCTTCGCCTCGACGAGGCGGGCCGCGTTGAAGTCTTGGTGGTCGAATGCCCGGATCACGGAGCCATGCTCACCCGACTTGGGCCCGCCGCGCAATGCGCCCTTCGGAACGGATGCGATGGTGATGGTTCGTCGTGCCGGGAATCTGGAGTGGGGGGGTCGGGTTTCAGTGGTTACGATTCGAGCGTCCTGGCAGGTGTCAGGCTCGCCAGGCCAGAGGGAGCAGTATCCGTCATGAGTGTCTCCGTTCGAGTCCCCACCACGCTCCGTCCCCTCACCTCGGGGGCGTCCGAGGTCGCCGTCGACGGCGCCACGGTGGCCGAGGTGATCGCCTCGCTCGAGTCGAGCTATCCGGGGTTCCGCGACCGCCTCCTCGACGAGAACGGCAAGCTTCGCCGCTTCGTCAACGTATTCGTGTCCGATGACGACGTTCGATTCCTCCAGGGTCTCGACACCCCGATTCCGGCCGGCGAGACACTGTCGATCGTGCCTGCCGTGGCTGGCGGCTGCTGAACCCGCTGGCCGGGCGAGATGCCGGGTCATTGCGGTGCGGCGCGTGTTGCGATTCCCGGGCCGGCGTGGTTGGATTAGCAGTCGAACCAGGAGAGTGCTAACCGTGGTCGCCCCTAGGGCGAGGGCGGGTTGCACGGCAGGGTCCCCCAAGCGGAGGAAGCATCGCAATGGCAAAGATCATCAGTTTCGACGAGCAGGCCCGTCGGTCTCTCGAGCGAGGGATGAACCAGTTGGCTGACGCTGTGCGCGTCACCCTGGGTCCGAAGGGCCGCAACGTCGTGTTGGAGAAGAAGTGGGGAGCCCCCACGATCACCAACGACGGTGTGTCCATCGCAAAGGAAATCGAGCTCGAGGATCCCTTCGAGCGCATCGGTGCCGAGCTCGTCAAAGAGGTCGCCAAGAAGACCGACGACGTCGCAGGCGACGGCACCACCACGGCCACCGTTCTCGCGTGGGCCATGGTCCGTGAGGGCCTGCGTAACGTGGCCGCCGGTGCGAACCCGATGTCGTTGAAGAAGGGCATCGAGACCGCGGTCGAAGCCGCTGTCGCGTCGATCAAAGAGATGTCCAAGGACGTCGACTCCAAGGAGCAGATCGCCCAGGTTGCGTCGATCTCGTCGGCCGACGAAGAGATCGGTCAGATGATCTCCGAGGCCATCGACAAGGTCGGCAAGGACGGCGTCATCACCGTCGAGGAGTCGCAGACCTTCGGCATGGAGATGGACCTCGTCGAGGGCATGCGCTTCGACAAGGGCTACATCTCCCCCTACTTCGTCACCGACACCGATCGCATGGAAGCCGTTCTCGAGAACGCCTACGTGCTGCTCGTCGGCTCGAAGATCTCGGCCGTGCGCGACCTCGTGCCGGCGCTCGAGAAGGTCATGCAGGCCGGCAAGCCGCTCGTGATCATCGCCGAGGACGTCGAGGGCGAAGCCCTCGCCACGCTCGTGGTGAACAAGATCCGAGGCACGTTCTCGTCGGTCGCCGTCAAGGCCCCGGGCTTCGGTGATCGCCGCAAGGCCATGTTGCAGGACATCGCCATCCTCACCGGTGGCCAGGTCATCAGCGAAGAGGTCGGCCTCAAGGTCGAAAACACCACCCTCGACATGCTCGGCCGGGCCCGCAAGATCGTCGTCTCCAAGGACGAGACCACCATCGTCGAAGGCGCCGGTGAGCAGTCCGACATCGACGGCCGCGTCAAGCAGATCAAGGCCGAGATCGAGAACACCGACTCCGACTACGACCGCGAGAAGCTCCAAGAGCGCCTGGCGAAGCTGTCCGGCGGCGTTGCGGTCCTCAAGGTCGGCGCAGCCACCGAGGTCGAGCTCAAGGAAAAGAAGCACCGCATCGAAGACGCGGTCAGCACGACCAAGGCGGCCATCGAAGAGGGTGTCGTCGCCGGTGGCGGCGTCACGCTCCTCCGTGCCCAGAAGGCAGTGCTCGCCGTTGCGGCCGGTATCACCGACAGCGACCAGGCCACCGGCGCACGCCTCGTGGCCAAGGCCCTCGAGGCGCCCCTCACCCAGATCGCGGTCAACGCGGGCATGGAGGGTGGCGTCGTGGTCGACAAGGTTCGCAATCTCGAAGGTGCGAATGGCCTCAACGCTGCGACCGGCGAGTACGTCGACCTCGTGGCGGCCGGCATCATCGATGCCGCCAAGGTGACCCGCTCGGCTTTGCAGAACGCCGCATCGATCGCCGCGCTGTTCCTCACCACCGAGGCCGTCATCGCCGACAAGCCCGAGAAGTCGGGCGGCGGCGGCATGCCCGACATGGACTTCTGAGCCTCCCGCTCACCTGTCCCATCCGCTGAGCCTTGGCTCAGCACCCCGTGTTGCGAAGGGCCCGGCCTCACCGCCGGGTCCTTCGCCGTTTTCC
>WLNW01000122.1 GCA_009699605.1 Actinomycetota bacterium
CCCCGCCTACAGGCCGACTCACCGTCGCCTACCTGGGGATGAACCCGGGCTTCTGTGCCGACTGAGGACTCAATGGTCCTCGGGGTTCTCGCTGTTCAGGCGAAACACCAACTGTCGGAGCTATCGGGCCGTCGGCGGTCATCCCGGCGCGCCAAAGGCAGGTTGAGTCCGACGCCGGACGACGAGATGCCGCCTCGCGCCGACGTGTCGTTCGCAATGATCCCGAGCGATGCCAACCCAGACAAGGATCCGGCGCCGCACCACGGATTACGGTGTGACGATGGTCGCACCCCTCACGCTCGATTCCATCGATATCCACTCGACGGATCTCCTCGCCTCGCGCGGCTATCCCTGGGCCGACTGGGACCTCCTTCGGGCCGAGGCGCCGGTGCACTGGTACGAGCGGCCCGACATCGAGCCGTTCTGGGCCGTCACCCGCTACAGCGACATTCACTTCGTCGGGTCGAACGACAAGCTGTTCATCAACGGCGGCGCGCGGTTGCGGCTCGCGTCCACGCAGGACGACATCGAGATGTGGGAGCGCTACCGCATCCGCAACGAACGATTCGGTTGGGACGTCGACGAGGTGCCAGATCTCGTCTACATGGACAAGCCGCGCCATACGCAGTTCCGCAACCTCGCGGCACGCTCGTTCACCCCAAAGGCCATGCGCCAACTCGAGTCGCATCTGGCGCAGTACGCGACCCGGTTCGCCGCCGAGTTCACCCAGCGGCTCGAAGCCCACGGCGAAGCCGATCTCGTCGAGGACCTCGCAGTCAAGCTTCCCCTCGCCACCATCTGCGACCTCATGGGGTTACCAGCCGATGACTGGTCGCGAGTGCACGAGTACTTCGGCTTCTCGTTCAGCTCTCGTGAAGTGATGATGCGCGCCGCGCTGCCCGGAGAGAGCTACAACGAGTTGCGGCTGCGCAAGAGCGCCGAGCTCTACAACTATTGCCAGGCGATCGGCGATCGCGGCCGCACCGATAATGGCGGTGACCTCGTGAGTCGCGTGAGTACCGGCGAGGTCGACGGTTGCCCGCTCACCGATCAGCAACTCAACGGTTACACACTTCTGTTGCTCGCCGCGGGCAACGAAACCACGCGCAACGCGACCACCGGAGGCGTCATCGCCTTGCTCGAGCATCCCGAGCAACTCCAGCTGTTGTGCAGCAACCCGTCACTGGTCGACACCACAGCCGAGGAAATCCTGCGGTGGACATCGCCCGTGATCCAGTTCGCGCGCACGGCCACGGACGACGTCGAACTGGGCGGACAACTCATCCGAAAAGGCGACACCGTCGGCGTGTACTACCCGTCGGCCAATCGTGACGAGCGAGCGTTCGAGGATCCGTACCGCTTCGACGTGACACGCTCGCCGAACTACCACCAGGCGTTCGGCCATGGAGCCCACTTCTGTCTCGGAGCGAACCTCGCGCGGTGGGAGCTGCGGGCTGCATTGCGCGCGTTGCTCCCCGTGCTGCCTCGACTCGAGCTCGTCGGCGGACCCACCCGCTTCGGCCACTTGCACCTCGGCGCCATCCAACACCAGACCGTGCGGCTGCGCTGATCGCTCGTCAACGCAGTTGTTTACCGTTACGAAGTCGTTCGGAAACATGCCCGAAACATTTCCTCACGACAATCCCAGATCTCGTACAGACAGGGGACATCTGATGAGTTCGGGCGACTTGGCGTGGGTACTGGTGTCGGCCGCCCTCGTGCTGTTCATGACGCCAGGACTGGCCCTCTTCTACGGAGGCATGGACCGCAGGCGCAATGTCCTCAACATGCTGATGATGAACTTCTACTGCGTGTTGATCGTTCCCGTGCTCTGGTTCGTGGTCGGGTACTCACTGGCCCAGGGAGGTACGGGTGACTTCATCGGTAACTTCGACGCCGTGTTCTTGAAGAACATCGGCATCCTCGAGGACAACGGTGGACAGATCGCGACCATCGCCTTCTTGGGCATGTTCGCCGCGATCACCCCGGCGCTCATCTCGGGTGCCGTGGCCGACCGCATGAAGTTCTCCGCGTGGGCGATCTTCGTGCCGGCCTGGGTGCTGCTCGTGTTCGTGCCCGTGTTCAAGTGGGTCTACGGCGGCTGGCTCGGCGACCGTGGCTCGCTCGACTTCGCCGGCGGCACGGCCATCCACGTCAACGCAGGTATCGCCGCCCTGGCCGCGGTCATGGTGCTCGGCAAGCGCACCGGCTGGCCCCAGCACAACGAGCCGCCGCACTCCATGCCGCTCGTGATGATCGGCACCGGCATCTTGTGGTTCGGCTGGTTCGGCTTCAACGCCGGGTCGGCGCTCGGCGCCACCGGCCAGGCTGCGCAGGCGTTCATGAACACCTTCCTCGCCGCAGCCGCCGCGGGTCTTGCGTGGGTGGCCATCGAGCGCTTCCGCGATGGCAACGCAACCAACCTCGGCGCGGCGTCAGGCATCGTGGCCGGCCTGGTCGCGATCACGCCCGCCGCGGGGTTCGTATCGGGCCCGGCGCCGATCTTCATCGGTCTCATCGCCGGTTCGATCTGCTGCTACGCCGTGAAGATCAAGTCGAAGGCCGGCTACGACGACGCGCTCGACGTCGTCGGCGTGCACTTCGTCGGCGGTCTCGTCGGCTCGCTCACCATCGGCTTCTTCGCCAACCCCGAGTTCTTCGGACGCGAGTTCAAAGAAGGCCTCTTCTACGGCGGCGGACTCGGGCTGCTGGGCGAGCAGATCCTCGCCAACGGTGCGGCCATCGTGTGGTCGTTCGTCGTGACCTTCGCGATCATGATCGCCCTCAAGAAGACCATCGGCGTGCGGGTGTCGCCCGAGGTCGAAGAGAGCGGCCTCGACTACGCCGAGCACGGCGAGCGCTCGTACCACTGAGCCGCTCTCGGTCCGGGCCCCAACCTTGCCCGGGTACACGGGTGGGAGTATCGATCGCGCCCGACCACCGGCCTGCTTCCCGGCTCCCGTCCGCCGCAAAGATGCTCGTTCCGGATTTCTCGGGCACGGCATGCCACACGGAAGCCCCACGAGCCGACGGGACCGGATCTCCTCAGGGGCTATCACAGCCCGACGGGGCGGGCCACCGAGTCAATGTGTCGATGCCCGATCGGTAGGACGCGAAAACACAGACGGTGACAACTCTCCAATACAGTCGTCACGGTGACCCGACGCCGACTACGGATCCTGCAGACTTCCGACGTCCATCTCGGCCCACGCTCGCGTGAGCCGAACGGGCTGCTCCATCACGACGAGTGCATCTGCCCGATCGAAGTGCTCGGCCACCTCGCACATGAGCACGCGGTCGATGTGGTGATGATCGTCGGCGACTTGTTCGAACACGCGAGGGTCTCACACGAACTGGTCGCGAATACCTTCGAGCGGCTCGGCCGGATCGATGCGGAGATCGCGCTGCTGCCCGGCAATCACGACGTCTACGACGACACCAACGTCTACCGACGCCAGCGTGACTCCGTTGACACCTCGGGTGTTCGATTCTTCGACGACCCCGAGGGCCGCAGCCACGACTTCGCGGGCGGTGCACTACGCATATGGGCACGGGCCATGGACGATCACTCGCCGAAGTTCTCGCCGCTCGGTGCCGCACCAGCGCATCCCGGCGACCGCTGGTACGTCGCCGCCGCCCATGGCCACTTCGTCGAATCCACCGCCGACGACGCGCACCGTTCGTCGCGCATCACCCCCGCCGACATCGACGCCACCGACGCGGACTACGTCGCACTCGGCCATTGGCATGTCACCACCGACCTTTCCACCCGTGGCGTGACCACGCCCGCGTGGTACTCCGGCGCGCCCATGTTCGGCTACGGCGCCGGCCGCATGCTGCTCGTCGACCTCGTCCCGGGCGAAGTGCCGCTCGTTCGACCACTCGACGTGCTCGATCACCCGGCATCTCGTTGCGCCGCGGTAAACGCGGCCTGCATCCCGATCACCCACCCCTGAACTCACCCGCCTCGAGCTCAGCCAGGCACGTCACACTTCGTCGTTGGCCCGCATAAGGGTCGCAACGGCGGGCGCGACAGGCCATACCCGCGTCGAAGCCAAAGCCGGGACACGGGCGTTCGATCACCCAGGTCCAATCTTTTGTGTCGGGCTGGATCACGGGCCCTCGTCATGTGGTGGGCATGTGCCGACAGCCGGCTCGTCTCGCGGCGCCGGGAACTGCGCGATGCTCGTGGCGGCGAAGGAAGGTGCACCGATGAGTCCATCCGCATGGAAACGAGCGAGCGACGGTCCGTTGCTTGCTCCGCAGTCCATCATCCACATTGCCGACGTGCGCGCCGCTGAACGCGTCGACGGCACCCCACCGGCCATCACGCTTCGCCCTCTCACCGGCGAGGCCTGTGATCTCACCGTGCTGATCTTCACGTTCCCGCCCGGCTACACAGGCAAGGTGCACTGGCACCCCACCGACACGGTGTACGTGGTGCAACGCGGGCAGTTCATCGTCGAGGGCGAGGGCACCTACGAAGTTGGCGACATCCGTTGGGTGAAGGCCGGCACGGTCTACGGCCCCGAAGCTGCGGGCCCCGACGGCTGCGACGTGATGCTCATCGGCGCCGGACGCTTCCCGTTGCCCACCTACGACCCCGCGGTTGATCCGCCGCCCACCATCGCGGGCTGATCCTTCGTCGGCGCGCGCGCCGCCACCAACGCACCTCCGGCGAGCAGAAGCACCGCGGCCACAGCGATGCCGCGCGGCGCGATGCCCGCCTGTAGCCGCTCCTCGAACAGGACCATGCCCATCACCAGACCGGCCACCGGCGTCGTCGCCGTGAGCACGGGTAGCGACGCGTTCAGCGGCGCCAGGTGAAACGCCCGCTGCACGAGCACGTTGCCCGTGGCCGCCGCGACGACGAACAGCGCCGCGAACACCACGACCCTTGCGGCCCCGTCACCTCCGCCCAGCGCCTTGAGCGATGCGGCGTCGAGCGCGAAGCACACTCCCGTCGCGATCGCGAGGAGAAACGCTCCGTGCGCCGCAGTGCTCCGCGACCGCGAACGGACCGCGGTGAGCGCGACGCCCGTGGCCGCGATGCCGTACAGCAGCACCCACACCCCGAGGTGTGCTCGATGGCCGCGATCGGTCGGACGTCCGACCGCGAGCAGCACCGACACCCCGATCACCACGGCTGCTGCGCCGGCAAGTTCGCGAGGGTGAACGCGGCGATGACCTACCAATGCCTCGAGCCCGAGGGCGAGGACCACGCTGGTGGTCATGATCGCCTGCACGCCGATGAGCGAGCCGTGCGCCAATGCGAAGGCTTGGAACGCGAGTGCCGCGGTGTCGATGGCGCGGCCGACCAGCCAGCGGCGGTTTCGCAGCAGCCGGAGGAACAGGCGCACCGAACCCAGATCATCGGGCTCCCCTCCTGCTGCGTGCTGCTGGATCACGGATGCGACCGCCAGGCAGAGGGCCGCGGCCATTGCCAGCCCGAGCGCGAGCGGGTTCACGTCGCCCAGTGATCGCGTAGCGCAACGACCCGTAGGTTCTGCGTCGCAATACGGTCGGCGAGCAACGGCAGCGCACCGAGCGCTGAGCGCCACGCGCCGGGCGCCGAGGTGCAGTCGGCGTCGTGCAACAAGACGGTGCCACCGGGGCGCAAGTCGCGCGCCACGGTGCGGGCCACCGACTCAGGGGTCGCCTGCGCAGTCCAGTCGCGGCCCCACGCGGTCCACAGGACGGTGCGCACGCCCAGTGTGCGGGCCCCTAGCAGGCTGCCCGCACTCAGGTAGCCATGCGGGGGCCGGAACCAGCGGGGTTCGATCCCGGAGACCTCGGCGATGGTGTCATAGGCCCGGCGCAGATCGTGCACGACGTCGCGCGGCGTACGCCAGATGTGCGCCCGGTGGCTGTCGCCGTGCAACGCGACCTCATGACCAGCTGCGACCAACTCTCTTACGAGCGACGGATTGCGCCGCACCATGTCCCCCACGACGAAGAACGTCGCAGACCAGCCGAGCCGTTCGAGCTCGGCTATGAACAGGGGCGTCGACGCCGCATCCGGGCCATCGTCAAAGGTGAGCGCGATCCCGCTCTGCGCCCCGACTCCGGCGAGGTGAGGCAAGATTGAGGGTCGCCCGCACCTGATCGCCGTGACCACCGGAGCCACATTGACGGCTGCGAGGGCGAGAACCGAGGTCATCGCCACCAGAGATGGCGCGGAAAGTCGGTCGACAAGACTTGAAGTGCGCATCCCGAAGGTGCAATGTAGTCACTTGAGTTCATCGCCAGCTCGTTTGATCCCCGTCTACGGTTCCCTCCTCGAAGAGGACGACATCGAAGCAGCGTCATCAGCGCTCCGCCGAGGTTGGCTCGGCATGGGCACCGATGTCAGCCAGTTCGAAGCCACTGTCGCCGAGACAATCGGGGCCAGCGACCGAAAGGCTGTTGCCTTGGCCACGGGTGGTGCGGCGCTCCACGTGGCGGCGCTGATCGCCGGCCTCGGCCCTGGCGACGAGGTCATCGTCCCGTCGATGTGCCACCTGTCGAATGTGCAGGCCATCCTCGCGACCGGCGCACAGCCGGTGTTCTGCGACGTCGACGACGAGACCTTGTGCATCGACCCGCACCGCATCGACGAGCTCATCGGCCCACACACGCGGGCGATCATGGCCCTCGACTATGGCTGCTACGTGTGCGACCACGACGCCATCGGCGCGCTGGCCGCGGCGCACGGATTGCGGGTCATCCACGACGCGGCGCACTCGTTCGGTTCTTCGTCGAACGGCCGTGGCATCGGCACGTTCACCGATATCTGCATGTTCAGCTTCGACCCGGTCAAGTGCCTCACCGCGGTCGATGCCGGCGTACTGATGTTGGCCGATGAGGACGAGCAGCGCTTCGCCCGCCAGATCCGCATCCTCGGTTCCGACCAGCCACCCGAGGTCATGTACAAGAACGCTCGCACGTGGGACTACGACGCTGTGCGCGTCGGCTACCGGTACCACCTGTCGAACATCCACGCCGCGCTCGGCATCTCGCAGGTGGCCAAGCTGCCCCGCATCCGGGCCAACCGCCAGAGCGCGTGCACCCGCTACGCCGAACGACTCCAGGGATACGACTCGATCCGTGCCCCGTTCAACTGCTTCAGCGACATGACGCCGTTCCTCTACTTCATCCGCGTACCGGCCGAGCTTCGCGACGGCCTTCGTGCGGCGTTGAAGGACGAGGGAATCGACACCGGTCTGCATTGGCGTCCGGCGCACATCCACACCTACTTCACCCAGTTCCATCGCGGTCCCCTGCCAGTCAGCGAAGCCGCCGGGAGCGACGTCATCTCGTTGCCGTTGCACTCCGCGCCCATGTCCGACGAGGTCATCGACCGAGTGTGCGACACAATCGTCAAGTTCCTGCGCTGAACGCGGCAACTGTCCCGAAATCGCTCGCGCTCAGCGGGCAAGCTCCGTCGACCACCGGCGATACTCGACCCAGAACGCGGCACGTTCTTCGGTGCGCACCGGGATCCAACCAGTGAGCGCGTATCCGAGCATGAACACCAAGAAGACGTCGAAGGTGCGGTCACGGTCGATGAAGAACACGACCACGGGCAGCACCACGAACAAGCCGACGAGGAACTTCGTCCACGGTTGCATCGCGCGCTTGCCGCGGTGGGTCATGTATGGGATAGGCACCAAGTTCATGACCGACAGCAGCATCACCGCGATGAACGCGGGCAGGTAGTACCCGCGCAGATGATCAGTGACGGTCTTCGCCAGGGCCAGCGACATTGCGATGAAGCCGCTGATAGTGCGCGGCAGCCCGCACCAGCAGAGCGGGTAGTCGAACTTGACCGCGGCGAGGCGTGCGTGTCGGATGGTGGCCGTGCCGACGAGCGTGCCGAGAGCGATGAGGCCGAGCAACTCGTGGCCCGCAGTGCGATACACGGTGTAGATGATGATGCCCGGCACCACCACGTGGACGAAATGATCGACGATCGAATCCAGCTCGGCGCCGAAGCGATTCGACTTTCCGGTCATACGTGCGACCTGGCCATCGAGAAGATCACCGAACAGGTAACCGACGACCACCGTGAACCCCGCGGTGCGCGGCTCGCCGAAGAGCACGAAGTGCACCGCGACGACCCCGCTGACGAGGTTGACGAGCGTGAAGACGTCTTTGAGGTGGAACGAGCGAGGCCAGCGGCAGAGCATTCGGACGACGCTACCGGCGAAGATGCTCCGGTCGATAACCGGCCAGGCGTCTCGGTGCTGCTGGTGTCGGCCAGCATGGGGGCGGGCCACGATGGCGCCGCGCACGAGTTGGCCCGCCGGCTCGCCGAGGCTGGCCATCGTGCACGCGTCGTCGACCTGTTCGACGCCGCCCCCCGATTGATCGTGTGGTTATGGCGCGAGTCGTACCGCTTCCAACTGCGCTTCGCACCTGGCGTCTACGAGCGGGCGTATCAGCTTTACTACCGCCGCTCACGCAGCTGGGAGTGGACGTTGCGCTCGTTGCGCCGCATCACCGGCCGCTCGTTGCTGCGCTGGGTCGACCAAGCAAAGGCCGATGTCGTCGTGTCCACCTACGCGCTGGGCACGTTGATCCTCGGCGAGCTCCGCTCGCGCGGCGAGCTCGAGGTCCCGCTGGTGAACTTCATCACCGATTTCGGCATCCACCCGCGCACGGTGCACCCCTCCGTCGATCTGAACCTCACCGTGCACGAGGTCGCAGCGCATGATGCTCGCGGCTACGTCAACGCACCAGTGATCGCCACCGGTCCTGCGGTGTCTCCGCGCGTGCGCGTCGAACTCCCCCGCCGCGCCGATGCGCGCGCGGCGCTCGGCCTCGCGGATGATGACCGCGTGGTGCTCGTCGTCGCCGGATCGTGGGGTGTGGGCAACCACCTTCCCGAAACCGTGGCCGCGCTGGCCTGCGACCCACGCTTCGTGGTGATCACGATGTGTGGTCGAGACGAGCGCTTGCGACGCAAGCTGCTCGCCGTCGGACACGGTCGAGTATCCGGTTGGACGAGCGACATGCCACGGTTCCTCGCCGCGGCCGACGTCATCGTCGAGAACGCCGGCGGGCTGACCTCAATGGAGGCCTGCGCCGCCAGGGTCGCGGTGGTGAGCTTCCGGCCCATTCCCGGACACGGCCGCGAGAACGCGCGGGCGATGGTGCGCGCCGGGGTCTGTGCCGCGCCGGCCACCCTCGACGAGCTGGTCGAGGTGGTCGACGAGCTCACCTCCGACACGGCCCGCCGACGCGATCAGCTGGTCGCGGCCGACGCGATGTTCGCCCGCGAACCGATCGACCCGATCGTGGAGATTGCGCGCATGCCACCACCCCGCCACAGGTGAACTCGCGGTCGGCCTACCGCTCTGGCTGTGTCGACAGGGTCACCGCCGAGGTGTGATGGTCGCCGCGTTCACGGCGCCGAGCGATGGCCGGGCGCCCGTAGCGGGCGAACCAGGCGGCCACGGCGAACCCGAGGACCGCGGTGATCGCGCCCCCGACGACGTCGAGTACGAAGTGGTTGGCCGTGGCTACCACCGCGATGGCGGTGAGCGTCAGGTGAGCCCACATGGCAGCGCGCCATCCCTGACCGGGCAGCGTGCGATACACGGCGACCACGCACCACATAGCCCAGGCGATGTGCATCGACGGCATCGCCGCGAACTGGTTCGCGGCCGGAGCGAGTGTGCCGCTGTGGAACGAGCTGATGGCACCGGTGGTCTCGACTAGGTCGATGAAACCGTCGAGCATGCGGGGCGGGGCCACGGGGTACAACCAGAACACGGCAAAGCCCATGAGGTTGAACAACACGAGCGAGTTACGCAAGTCGGCGTACAACGGTCGCCGACGCGCCCACAGGAAGATGATCAGCGCAAGCGTGATCCAGATATGGGCGAGGTTGTAGAAGTTCGCCAGGATCGAGCCGAGGATGTCGTGCGAGACGAGCCAGTCGTTCGCGCCACGCTCGATATCGATACCCGTAAGCCGTTCGAGGCGCAGAATGCCGGCGGCACGGCGCAGCGCAGCGGCCTCGTTCACCGGTGACAGGTTGTTGATGATGTCGTACAGGAAGTACAGCCAGAGGACGATCAGCAGCTCCCACCAGAACCGCCTCGGCACCGCCAGATCGGACACTGATGCATCGAGTTCCGTGCCAGGCTTTGGCTCGGGTGCGTCGCGCGTCGGCGATGCCCCAGGTGAGGTACCTAGAGAGCTCAGGACACACCTCCGAGGGCCGATGGGACCGTCGTACGTTAGTCGGCCGCGTCACCGTGCGAACCGCCGGGCCAACGTCGGGTTCGAAGCTGTCGACCACGCCAGTGTTGCTGTCCGCGCGGGGCGTGTAGCGGGAGCGTGGCCACGAGCGCTACCACGCCTGGCCTTCGGCGAGCCGCATGAGCTCGACGCGCGTGCCATCGGGGTCAGCGAGGAAGACGATCTGCACCGACCTCGGCTCGTCCTGGCCCGAACGGGTGCCTTCGATGATGGTCCCCCCGTACTGCTCGAGCTCCATCGCG
>WLNW01000123.1 GCA_009699605.1 Actinomycetota bacterium
AAGGATATTCGGTGTCGATCGCAGCCATGGTTGATGCGGTACCGATCGTCGCGGCCGTTGCCGACCCCGAACTCGAGAACGTCTTCACGGCGGTGCGCGGCTTCGGCGCCTGGCGTGACAACGAGCCGATAACCGTGTCGACCGTCGACGTGCTGGCGGTGGCCCTCGTCGGCACTGGGTTCGCTTACGACCCCGAACGCCGGGCTCGTCAAGGTGTCGCGCTTGCCGCGCTGCTCCCTCAGATCCGTGACATACGACGCATGGGCGGCGCTGCGCTCGACCTCTGCTCGGTCGGCTGCGCGCGCCTCGACGCCTATTACGAGCGCGGCCTGAGCCCCTGGGATGCCGCCGCCGGCGGGCTCGTCGCCGTCGAGAGCGGCGCTCGTCTCACCGACTTCGACGGCAACCCTTCGTGGAGCGGCGACATCGTTGCCGCTCCCGCTGCGCTGCACGACGATCTGCTCGATGCCCTGCGCCGGGCCGGGGTCCACGCAACGTGATATCTGGCGCGGATCACCGCGCTCTGCGTCTCCGCATGCGAGGATCTCAGGTGGGATCAGCCGATCCGCGAGGTGTCTGCCGTTCGGCACGCACAGAAGGCGCGATGCAACTGTGGGCACACGAATCCTGACCGTCGAGGACGACGAGCGCATTCGCACCGCGGTGAAGCTCGCACTCGAAGACGAAGGCTGGCAGGTCACCGAAGCCTCGAGCGGCGAGGATGCGCTGGGCACGTTCACCCGGGAGCCGGCCGATGTCGTGCTCATCGACATCATGCTGCCCGGCATCGACGGGTTCGAGGTCTGCCGGTCCATCCGCCGCATCAGCGATGTCCCGATCATCATGGTCACCGCCCGCGCCGACACCCACGACGTGGTCGCTGGCCTCGAGGCCGGCGCCGACGACTACCTCACGAAGCCCTTCGCCCCGAAGGAGCTCAGCGCCCGCATCCGCGCCCTGCTCCGTCGAGTGCGCACCTCCGACCCTGGCATGTCCCGTCTGGTCTTCGGCGATCTCGAGATCGTCCCCGACGAAGGCGTGGTGCGCCGCGCCGGCGAGGAGCTCCACCTCACCAAGACCGAGTTCCGGCTGCTCGTCGAGCTCGGCACCAACCCCGGCCGGGTGCTGTCGCGCGAGGTGCTCCTCGAACGGGTGTGGGGTTACGGCTACTTCGGCGACGGGCGCCTCGTCGACGTCCACGTTCGCCGGCTTCGCACCAAGGTCGAGCGCGATCCAGCGAACCCCCGCCACGTTGTTACCGTGCGCGGACTGGGCTACAAGCTGCAGTCCTGATCTCGCTCGTGGACCGCCGTTGGCCGACCCTGTCGTTTCGGCCCTTGCAAAGGCTGGGTCTACGCGCCCGCATCACCCTCGCGTTCGCGTCCGGTGGTCTCATCATGTCGACGATCCTGGCCGGTGCCACGCTCTACCTCACCCGCCAGAACCTGCTCACCCAGCGCGAGGAAAACGCGATCGAGTTGCTGGCCTCGAACCAGCTCACCCTCAGTCAGGGGCTCACCGCCGACATCAAGGGCGCGGCGCTCGAGTCGCTCGTGCAGAGCCTCAGCAGCGCGCAAGGCACGCGGTCGATCGTCAAGGTCGGCTCAAATTCGCGGTCGAGCAGCGCGGGCAGCTTCGCCCTCGAGAACATCCCAGCGTCGCTCACGCAGCTGGTGGTCTCAGGCAGCCCGGGCCGCATGCGCACTTCGCTCGATGGCGAGCCCACCCTCATCCTGGGCGCGCCCCTGAAGGTCGCCGACACCGCCAGCGCGCAGCACTACGAAGCCGTTCCGCTCGGCGATATCGAGACCACGCTTCATTCGCTGTCCTACATCCTCGTCGGAGCATCCGCGGTCACCGCGTTGCTCAGCGCCGTGCTCGGAATCTGGACCAGTCGCCGGATGTTGCGTCCGCTTGCCGAGGCCTCTGCCGCGGCCGAAGCGATCGCCAACGGGAAACTCGCGACTCGCATGGTCGCTCCAGCCGATCGCGACCTCGCGTCGCTCGCGGCGTCTTTCAACGAGATGGCCGGCGCGCTGCAGGAGCGCATCGAGCGCGACGCTCGCTTCGCTTCGGAGGTCAGTCACGAGCTGCGGTCGCCACTGATGACGCTCACCGCGTCCGTCGAGGTGCTCGAGACCCGTCGCGACGAGCTTCCCGAGCGGGCCCAGACCGCAGTCGACCTCTTGTCGTCCGATCTCGAACGGTTCAAGCAGCTCGTCGAGGACCTGCTCGAGATCAGCCGATTCGACGTCGGCACGGCACGCCTCAACCTCGACGAGATCAACCTGGTCGAGTTCGTTCGCCAGGCGACCCTGCGGGCCAGCGACCGAGGCATACCGGTCACCTACGACCCGACGATGGTGCACACCTACATCCGGATCGATAAGCGGCGCCTCGCGCGGGTCGTGCAGAACCTCATCGACAACGCGGCCAAGTACGGCGACGGCGCGACTCGCGTGGAGGTCGCCGATCGCGGCACGTCGATGCAGATCGCGGTCGAAGACAGCGGTACCGGCGTCCCGCTCGACGAGCGCATCGTGATCTTCGATCGCTTCTCGCGTGGCGGGGCCGGAGGGCGCCGCGGCTCCGACACCGGCGTCGGCCTCGGGCTCGCGCTCGTGAGCGAGCACATCCGCCTGCACGGTGGGCGGGTGTGGGTCGAGGATCGCCCCGACGGCGAAATGGGGGCTCGCTTCGTGGTCGAGTTGCCGATCCAGCCGGACGAGGACGAGACCGAATGACGGTCATGAACCGCCGCCGAGCCGCCGCGCTCCGACTCACCGCGCTTGCCGTAGTGGTGGTGGTCCTGGACGCCGCGTGCAGCGTCCCGAGCGACAACGAGGCGCGTGCGATCGACCCGACCCGCATGGTTCGAGCATCGTCGAACAAGATCAACTGCGCGTCGCCCGGGGTCGATCTGCCCTCGATCAAGCTGCGCGTGTACCTCGTGAACACCGAGAACGAACCGCCGGTGGCCACGCCGGTCGATCGCGTGTTGCCGCAAAGCGATGCCACGCCCCGAGCAGCACTCGAGGCGTTGTTCCGGTGCCGGGTCACCACCGAGGAGACCGGCGGCGGGCTCGCCACGGTGATCCCCGAAGAGACGCAGCTCCTCGGATTCGAAACGATCGTTGGTGCCGAGCCGGGCTACTACCTGGTGCGCCTGGGTCCGCTTCAGAACCGCGGGTCGAAGAAGGCCGACGATCTCGACAAGGCCGCGGTAGCCCAGATCTTCTTCACCGTGACCGCTCCCGGCCTCACCGAAGAGGTGAAGGGCTTGCGCTTCTCGATCGACGGCCGCGCCGTCGCGGTGAACACGGATCGCCGCACGGTGAGCCAGTCCGATTTCGTCAAGCGCGACGACTTCCTCAGTTCGAGTCCGCCGAACAGTCCCGGCAACCGCACCACCGTCACCAATGCGACCGCGGCCGTGCCGGGGGTCGAGCGCACGACCACGACACGCGGCTCGTAGCCGCCTCACTCAACCGAAAAAGGTCTTCGCCACGTCGAGCAGTTCGGGCGAGACGGTCTTGCGCTCACGCACGGCGTCAGCGAGCGGAACGCGCACCACGGTGCCACCATGCCAGGCCACCATCTGGCCGAACTCGCCGTCGTGCGCGACGTCGACCGCAGCGACACCGAGCCAACTCGACAACACGCGATCGAACGCAGTGGGCGTGCCGCCTCGCTGCACGTGACCGAGGATGGTGAGCCGGGCCTCGATCCCGGTGCGGGCTTCGATCTCCTGCACGAGGATGTTGCCAATGCCACCGAGCCGGACGTGGCCGAACTCGTCGACCCCTCGGTCGGGCACGCCGATGGTGCCCTCGAGCGGTAGTGCCCCTTCGGCCACGACCACGATCGACGCGAAGCGGCCGCCGCGGTGGCGGCGCAGGATACGCGCGCACACCTCGTCGATGTCGAACGGCTCCTCGGGGACGATCGTGACGGTGGCGCCTCCTGCGAGGCCCGCCCAGGTCGCGATATGGCCGGCATGGCGCCCCATGACCTCAACCACCATGACGCGGTGATGCGACTCGGCCGTGGTGTGTAGACGATCGATTGCGTCGGTGGCGATCTGCACTGCGGTGTCGAACCCGAACGTGGTCTCGGTGGAACCGATGTCGTTGTCGATCGTTTTCGGTACGCCGACCACAGGGAAGCCGAGGTCGAACATGCGGGAGGTCGCACTGAGCGTGCCTTCGCCACCGATGCAGATCAATGCGTCGATGCGGTGGCGATCCATGGTGGCGCGCACACGATCGACGCCGTCGACCGTGGCGAACGGTTGCACCCGTGACGTACCGATGATGGTGCCGCCACGCGGCAAGATACCCCGACACCGCTCGACGTCGAGCATCACCGACCGATCCTCGATCAGCCCGTGCCACCCATCGAGGAAGCCGATGACCTGGTCGCCGTAGTGACGTTCGCCGCGGCGGGCAATGGCCCGCAAAACGGCGTTCAGCCCTGGGCAATCGCCTCCTCCGGTGAGGACTCCAATGCGCACCGGCACCTCCTACGTCGCTTCGCGTCGGCCCCAACCTAACGGCACGGCAACCGTCGTTCGAGCACTGCGCACTGCTCCTCGCGCGATCGAGAGCCACTAGGTTTCGCCTGTGGCCGTCGTGATATCGATCGATGCTGGCACGACCGGCGTCCGAGCGTTCGCCGTCGATGAGCACGGCGCGCCCTGCGGCCTAAGGACGCGAGAGATCAGCCAGTACTTTCCGCGGCCCGGGTGGGTCGAGCACGACGCAGACGAGATCTGGTCGACGACCCAAGCCGTGCTGCACGATCTGCTAGCCGACCTCGATGGTCCAAGCGTCGCGGCCATCGGCATCGCGAACCAGCGCGAAACGATCGTGGCCTGGAGTCGGACCACCGGGCGGCCCCTCGCTCGAGCCATCGTGTGGCAGGACCGTCGCACTTCGGCGCGCTGTGACGATCTCATCGCAGACGGGCTCGAGCCGCTGATCCGATCACGAACCGGCCTCGTACTCGATCCTTACTTCTCCGCGACCAAAATCGAATGGCTGTTGCGCAACACCGAAGTCGGCGCAAACCGCGACGCGTTGTTCGGCACGATCGACTCATGGTTGCTGTGGAACCTCACCGGCGGCACCGCAGCGAGCGGCGCGGTGCACGCGACGGATGCGTCGAACGCGAGTCGCACGATGCTCTTCGACATTCGCGCCGGCGAGTGGGAGCACGAGCTGTGCGAGCGCTTCGGTGTCGCGCTCCACCAGCTCCCTCGTGTGACGGCGAGCATCGGCACGATCGCACGCACGGCGCCCGGCCTCACGGTGGCCGCCGGCATCCCGATCAGTGGCGTGCTCGGCGACCAACAGGCCGCGCTGCTGGGCCAGGCGTGTCTCGAGCCGGGCATGGCGAAGAACACCTACGGGACCGGCTCGTTCGTGCTGTGCAACGTGGGCGATCGCTGCCCCGATGCGGTCGACGGGTTACTCACCACCGTCGCGTGGCAGATCGGAAGCACGCGCACCTATGCGTACGAGGGCGCGATCTTCGTGACTGGCGCCGCCCTGCAATGGCTGCGCGATGGGCTCGGCATGATCACCCGCGCCGACGAGATCGGTCCGCTCGCTGCGAGCTGTGCTGGCACCGATGGCGTCTACTTCGTGCCCGCACTCACCGGCCTCGGCAGCCCGTGGTGGGACAGCCACGCGCGTGGCATGGTCATCGGCATCACACGCGGCACGACGCGCGCCCACCTGGCAAGGGCGACGCTCGAGGCGATCGCCTTCCAAACGCGCGACGTCGTCGACCTGATGTGTCGCGCGTCCGGTACCCCGTTGCGCGAACTGCGCGTCGATGGCGGCGCAGCCGTGATCGATCTGCTCCTCGAGATGCAGGCCGACCAACTCGGTGTGGCAGTGGTTCGGGCGACCACCAGCGAGAGCACAGCTCTGGGTGCGGCGTTCGCAGCGGGAATAGGCGCGGGCGTCTGGAACACCGGTGACATCGCGGCAAACTGGTCGGCCGACCGTCGGTTCGAACCCCGGGCCGACCGGCGCTCCGAAGCAGACCGGACGCACGCCCAGTGGCTCCGCGCCGTGGACCGCGCCCGCGACTGGGACCAATGACCGGTGGGCCGCGGCTCAGCCGCCGATCTGACGCAAGCGTGCATCGGCGATGCGGGCGAACGACAGCAGCCGCCGGCGTTCGCGCGACCGGAACGGGCGGTGCTCGCGGCCGATCACCAACGAGTACCCACCGAGCGGCGCCCAAAGGATGTCTTCGGGGCCCGCCTCGCCCGACAGCACGCGGTCGCTCGACTGGCTGCCCTGCACGAAGACCCGCAACCATTCGATGCTGGGCGTGGGGCCGCGGGCCCCGGAGACCACGGTGGCGTCGTCGTCAAGCGCAATGGCCCAGGTGGCGTTGCACAGCTGCATCGAACGATCGAGCACCATCTCGATCAGCCGTTCCGGTCGGGACACCGCAACGATGGATGCCGCCGCTTCGAGCGCCAGCAGATCGTGATCGATCGCCGATGCATCGACCGGGACCACTTCTTCGATGTCGACCCCGTCGACCTCGGCGACCTCGGCGACGAGCAGATCGACGAGTGACGCCGAGGGCAGCGCGACCACCAGGTCGTCGACCGCGCGTCCGGCCCCTTGCTCGAGGATCTCGATGCCGATGACGTCACCTTTGACCCCACCGATGCGACTCGCGACGGCACCGAGGGCGCCGGGTCGATCCGGCAGCCAAACGCGTAATCGAACGAGATACATGATGTCCTCGAGACAGAGTCGGGGGCGGTGGAGTGGGGTGACGCAACGTTGCTGTGCCCGCGACGCGCCGCGAGCGACGAGCGACGAGCGACGAGCGTCAGCTGAGTCGGGTGAGGGCCTTTCGCATGCTGCGAATGCCCTGTCGCGTGCGCTGCTCGTTCTCGATGAGCGCGAACCGCACATTGCCTTCTCCCCCAGGACCAAATCCGACGCCGGGCGAGGTGGCGACACCGGCTTCGCGTACGAGGAACGAGGCGAACTCCACCGAGCCCATCTCGCGGTACGGCTCGGGAATGGGTGCCCACACGAACATGGTGCCCTTCGGGCGACCGACGTCCCAACCGAGCGACGCGAGCCCGTCGCACAGCACATCGCGTCGCGACTGGTAGATGTCGCGCACCAGCTTCGGGTACTCGGGTTCTTCGTTTAGCACCACGGTGGCCGCGATCTGGATGGGCTGGAACGTGCCGTAGTCGAGGTAGCTCTTCAACTTCGCGAGCGCGGCCACCACTTCGGCGTTGCCCGACATGAACGCGATGCGCCAACCGGCCATCGAATAGGACTTGGTGAGTGAGTACAGCTCGACGGCGCACTCCTTGGCCCCATCGGCCTGGAGGATGGACGGTGGGTCATAGCCGTCGAAGCCGATGTCGGCGTAGGCATTGTCGTGGACGACGATCATGTTGCGCTCGCGGCAGAAGTCGACGACCTTCTGCATGAACGCGACATCGACGCACACGGTGGTGGGATTGTGCGGGAACGAGATCACGAGCACGCGCGGCTTGGGCCAGGCGTACTCGTAACTGCGTTGCAGGTTGTCGATGAACTCGTCGCCCTCGGCCAGCGGGACTTCGCGAATGGCCGCCCCGGTGAGGATGGGGCCCCAGATGTGGATGGGGTAGGACGGAGCCGGCACGAGCGCGAGGTCGCCGGGCTGCAGCAGGGTCCACATGAGGTGGGTGAACCCTTCCTTCGCGCCGATGGTGTTGATGACCTCGGTGGCCGGGTCGAGATGGACACCCCAGCGCCGCAGGTACATCGCCGCCGCGGCCTCGCGGAGCTTGGGGATACCCTTGCTCGCCGAGTATCGGTGGTTGCGAGCGTTGTGCGCAGCCTCGGTGAGCTTCTCGACCGCGATGTCGGGCGAGGGCAGATCGGGGTTGCCGAACCCGAGGTCGATCACGTCGCGACCGGCTCGCCGGGCTTCGAGCTTCAACGCATCGATAATGGTGAATACGTAGGGCGGCAACGAGTTGATGCGACGGAACTCCATGGCCGTCAACGCTAGTCGCCCAGGGCCGTTTCTCGGCCCGCTATTCGGGCAGTTCACCGTCCGTTGACGGGAGGCGCAGGCGTACCGACGGTCAGTCGGGCGGTGCTGCGCCGAGCAGTGCGGCGCCTATCGCTCCGGCTCGTTCACCCAACTCAGCGAGCTCGACGCGAAGCTTCGTCCGTTGCGGGGCCCCGAACACCCAGGCCGGGAGATGCGCGACGATCGCCGAGCGCAGCGGTTCCCCGAGCGCGCTCACTCCCCCGCCGATCACCACGACCTCGGGGTCGAAGAGGTTCACGAGGTTGCCGAGTCCGACGGCCACCATCTCGGCATAGCGCGCGAGCGTCGCCGCGCCGGCGGGTGTGGCCAGATCTGCTGCGGTGATCGTGCCGTCGGCGGCGTACAGCGCCGAACCCGAGCCGTATTGCTCCCAGCAGCCGCGGGCGCCGGTGATGTAGCGCTCGCCGTCGAAGTTGACCGTCATGTGACCCGGTTCGCCGCCGAAGCCGTGGGCGCCGACCACGATCCGACCGTTGCAGACGATGCTCGCGCCGATGCCCGTACCAAGGGTGACCACGACGAGGTCACGCACCCCACGACCAGCGCCGAGGCACGCTTCGCCCCACGCCGCGGCGTTCGCGTCGTTGGCAACGCGTACCGGGACGTGGAGCCGGCCACCGATGTTGCCCACGAGGTCGAGCCGCTCGGGGTGCGCCAGGTGCGGCGATACGCACACTGCACCCGCGGCCGTGACCAGACCCGCGATGCCAATGCCGACACTGCCGACTTCGACCCCGAGGGCTGCCACTGCGGCGGCGATCGTGTCGAGGAGCGCGTCGGGATCTTTGGGGGTGGGGAGACGGTGTTCCGCCACGACGTTCGAGGTGGCATCGAGCGCGACCACCAGCACCTTGGTACCGCCGACATCAACACCGACCGCGAGCTCGTCCGTCACGGCAGGCATGGTAGGCCCGGAGCGTGAACCGGCCTCGTCAACGGGTGCCGAAGGCTCAGCCGAAGAACCCTTCGCCGCGCACGACGCGGATACGTGGCGTGGTGCGACCTTCGGCCCAAGCCACCACCTCGGGACCATCGGTCAGATAGATCACTTGTAGGAAGAGGCTGTACCCCTCGAGCCATCCGAGTAACTCGGCTCGTTCCGTCGACGGCAGGCCGGCGAACGCGTCGTCGAGCACGAGCGGAATCGATCCCTCGGTCCCCGCCTCGCGCAGTTCGTTGATGCGCTCTTCGAGCACCGCGGTGAGTGCCTCGACGCGCGACGGCATCGGCACGGCTTCGCCCGCCTCGTCGCGTTCGTCATCGGTGGCCGCGGTATACGCGAGCTCCATGACCCGTTCAGACTCGGCGACCAGCTGGGCGACACGGATCAACGCGTCGCGGTGGCGCCACATGCATTCTTCGGCTCGTGCCACGTCCTCACGAGCGGTGTACAACCGGTCGGCGCCGAAGCCGTCGATCTCGTCGACCGCACCTACCAATTGGATGCGCTCGAGCGTCTCGCGTGCTTCGTCGAGCTCCTGTGCGCAGTGCTTCGCATCGGCCTCGAGTTGCGAGTGCAGCCACGAGATCTGGTGGACTTCATCGAGCCAGGTGAGCGCTGTTCCTTGCAGATCCTCGAGCGTCGCGTGGGTCTCGATACCGAAGCCGACCGCCAGAAGGCTCGACGCGAGATTGTCGCGTGCCTGTTCGACGGTCATCGATCGCGGGCCCGGGTCCACGCGCAGTGCACGGAGGGCGGCTTCGACGTCGTCGACATCGCCCACGATGGCGTGCGCTGCTTCCTGCAGCCGTTCGAGGCGATCGAAGTAGGCGCAGAACTCGACGTTGTCGCCGAGCTTCGCCATCACTCGCGCCCGTACTCGTTCGATATCTTCGAGCTCGCGGCGGGCGTGCTCGAGCTGGCGCTTGTTCTCCGCAGTGCTGTCGAGCATGCGGGCGCCCATGATGAACGCCGACCACGTCGGGTACCCGAGCCGGTCGAGCACGACTTGCTCGACCGCGAGCGCATCGTCGAGTTGCTTCCTCCAACGACTGCCGAACAAGCCCGAAACCCGTCGCTCCGCCTCGAGCGCCGAGTCGTGCGCCCGCTCCAAAGCGACGATGTCCTCGGCGTTGGTCGTTGCGGGCAGCAGCTTGGCCTCCGCGGCCGCGAAACGAGCGCGAGCCTGGTCGAGACGGCCCTTGACAGAAACCATGCCGCCTTCGCCGACGGCGACCCGTTCCTCGAGCGCCGCGATCCGTGATCGCACTGCGCGATACTCGTCGGCGAGACGGATCGCCTCGGGCACTTCGATTGCTCCGGTCGCGGTGATCACGCGCACGACTTCGAGCGCAGAATCAACTTCTCTCGTGTCGACCCGGATCAACGAATGAAGCGCGCTGTCGAGCTCGCACAGTGCCGCCTCGAGCCGGACG
>WLNW01000124.1 GCA_009699605.1 Actinomycetota bacterium
ATCGACGAGCTCGGCGATGCAAGGGCCACTGCCCCAAACTAGAGGTCGCCGCCCCGGCTGGTGTGCTTGGGCCTCGGCCTCGTCCGCGGGGAAGCGGGCTCAGCGGCCGCGCTTGGGGTGTATCCCACCGGGCTTACCGGCCAGATCCTTGCGGCCGACGACGTCGACGAGCTTGGTGACCCGGGCCGCGGTCTCGGCCTTGACCTTGTCAGCCTTGGCCTGGCTGATCTTGCCGCTCGCGACCGCTTCGTCGACCCGGGCGTTGATCGCATCGGTGAGCAGCGTGATCAGCGCGGGCTTCTTGTCGCCGGCGATCTCGCCCAGCGACTTCGTCTTGAGCTGCGTCTTGAGATCGTCGGCCGAGATCCCGAGGAACGTGGCGATCTCCCCGACCTTGACGCCGAACTTCGCGCGCACCGCGTCGCGCTTGTCAGCCATGCCGTCGCGGGCCTTGGCCGCCGCTTGACCAAAGCGCGGGTGGCCGGCCGCGGGGCGCCCCGCCTTAGAGGCCGGGGTGGCGCCCGGCGCAGTGGGGGTGGCGCCCGGGGCGGTGGTGGTGACCCCCGAGTCCTGCGCCAAGGCGGCGGCGACCGGGACGACAGCGGCGATCACCAACGACCCTCCGGTGATGGACAGCGCCGCGATACCGGCAACCGCTGCTTTCCTCATGCGCATACTCCTCGACTGGCCCGCTGGTGAACAGGTCGCAAGCGGTTTTCGCTCACGTTGCTACGCAGTCTGGACCACCGATGTTAGGAAACGATGAGGACTTGGCGAGGTCAGGGCCAAAGCCTCCCCCACTGCACTCGATTGTCCGTGGTCGCCGGATCGGGCACGGCGACCGGAATCACTACTTCTTGGCGCCGGCCTTGGCCTGAGGCTTCGCGGCCTTGGCCACCGATGCCGCCTCGCACACCGTGTTGGTGATCAGGCGAGTCACCACGTAAGGATCCATGTTGGCGTTGGGGCGCCGATCCTCTATGTAGCCCTTCTTGTCGATCGCGCACTGCCAGGGGATCCGGACCGAAGCACCGCGGTCGGACACGCCGTACTTGAACGTGGACCAGTGCGCCGTCTCGTGAGCGCCGGTGAGGCGATCTTCGGTGCCGACGCCGTAGGCCTCGATATGTTCGGCGGGCTTGCCCGGCGCGCCGAGGGCTTCGCACGCCGCGATGATGTGATCCCAACCGCCGTTGGCTCGCATCTGCTTGGTGGAGAAGTTGGTGTGGGCGCCAGCACCGTTCCAATCGCCACGCATGGGCTTCGCGATGATGGACGCGTTCACGCCGAAGTCTTCGGCGATGCGGTAGAGCAGGTAACGACCCATCCACAAGTGATCGGCGACCTCGACCGTACCCACCGGGCCGATCTGGAATTCCCACTGACCGGGCATCACCTCGGCGTTTGTGCCGCTGATCGCGAGACCTGCGTCCATGCACGCCGTGGTGTGCGCCTCGACGATGTCGCGACCGAACACCTCGTCGGCGCCGACGCCGCAGTAGTACGGACCCTGCGGTGCGGGATAGCCGTTGACCGGGAAACCCAGCGGACGGCCTTCTTTGAAGAACGTGTACTCCTGCTCGATGCCGAACAACGGCTCGAAAGACTTGTACTTGTTGGCCGTCACGACGCAGGCCGCGCGGGTGTTGGTGGCATGCGGCTCGTTGGTGCCAGGCAGACGAACCTCGCACAGCACCAGCACGTCCTTCGGCCCGCGCAGGGGATCGGGACAGGTGAACGACGGCTCGAGAACGCAGTCAGAGTTGTGTCCGGGAGCCTGATTAGTGCTCGAACCGTCGAAGCCCCACGTACCGGGCTTCGCGCCGTCGGCGAGGACCTTGGTCTTCGAACGCATGAGCGGGATCGGCTTGGTGCCGTCGATCCAGATGTATTCAGCGCGATATGCCACGGTCATCTCCAACTCTTCGGCTTGTGGTTCACCGGAACAATCGCCAGCTCGGCACACCACGGTGCCCGCACCAAAAGGTAACCGCTAGCCGGTATCGCTCCCGTTCTGTCACTGTGAACGGCGTGTGAACGACAGACGCGGCTTCTCTCGTACGCTCCCCTGCCTGCCAAGATAGAGGTCATGGAACGCCAGCAGGAATACGTACTGCGCACCGTCGAGGAGCGCGGCGTGCGGCTCATCCGCCTGTGGTTCACCGATGTGCTCGGTCAGCTCAAGTCTGTCGCGATCTCCCCGGCCGAGCTCGACGCGGTCTTCGACGAAGGTCTCCAGTTCGACGGTTCGTCCATCGACGGGTTCAGTCGCGTCCAGGAGAGCGATGTGCTCGCTCGTCCCGATCCGGGCAGCTTCGAGCTGTTGCCCTGGGCCCGCGACGACGAGCCAACCGCCCTCATGTTCTGCGACATCGAGAACCTCGACGGATCACCGTTTGCGGGCGACCCGCGCCAGGTGCTGCGGCGCAACCTCAAGAAGGCGCAGGACAAGGGCTTCACCTTCTTCACCGCCCCCGAGGTCGAGTTCTTCTATTTCGCCGACGGCGACCCGTCGAAGGAACCCCAGCCCCTCGACCGCGCGTCGTACTTCGACCTCACCACCGCCGACGTCGCGAGCGATCTGCGGCGCCGCACGTTGCACATGCTCGAGGCGTTGGGCATCCCGGTCGAGTACAGCTTCCACGAGGACAGCCCGAGCCAGCACGAGATCGACCTGCAGTACAGCGAAGCGCTGTCCATGGCCGACAACATCATGACGCTGCGGCTCGTCGTGCGGAAGATCGCACTCGACGCCGGCGTCTGGGCCACGTTCATGCCGAAGCCGCTGAACGGCGTACAGGGTTCGGGCATGCACACCCACCTGTCGTTGTTCCGGGGTGAGCAGAACGTCTTCTACGACCCCGATGACGAAAGTGGCCTCTCGGCCACCGCCCGTTCGTTCATCGCCGGATTGCTCGTACACGCGTGTGAGATGACGGCGATCACCAACCAGCTCGTCAACTCCTACAAGCGTCTGAACGAGGGCTACGAAGCCCCGCAGTACGTGTCGTGGGCCCGAAACAACCAGAGCGCGCTCGTTCGAGTCCCTGTCCCGAAACGGGGCAAGGTCGCCTCGACACGAATCGAGTACCGCGCCATCGACTCGGCTACCAACCCCTACCTCGCGTACTCCGTGTTGCTCGCGGCCGGGCTCAAGGGCATCGAGGAGGGCTACCCGTTGCCCCTCGAGGCCAAGGGCAACCTTTTCGAGATGAGCGCGGCCGCTCGTTCCGATCTCGGCATCCGTCCACTTCCCGACTCGCTCGACAATGCACTCGTCGAGATGGAACGCAGCGAGCTGGTGCGCGAGACGGTCGGCGAGCACATCTTCGAGTGGTTCCTCCGGAACCGCCGGGCCGAATGGCGGGAATACCAACGACAGGTCACCCCGTTTGAGCTGAAGCGTTATCTACCAATCTGGTGACTTGCGATGCAGCCCTTTCTGGTGTTCCCCAACCCAGCACCGCCCGAGCTCATCCAGATGCTCGACCTGACCGGTTGGTCGTGGCGCGCCGTGAGCGACGACATCGCGGCGCGGCGGGAAGAGCCCGACGACGGCTGGGGCGGCGCGATCGTGGTCGCAGACAAGAACCCTGAAGGGGCGTTCGCGTTGTGTCGAGCGTTGCGCAAGACCGACCGGCCGCTCGAACCGCTGATGCTGATGGTGAGCGGCGCCCAGCTCGCCGAACTCGACCTGCGCGACGACCTCTACGACGACTTCTGCCTGTGGCCTTTCCAGCCCCGCGAGTTCGAGGCCCGGTTGAAGCACGCGCTGTGGCGCAGCGGGCGCAGCGCCCGCGCCGAGGTCGTCGAGCACAGCGGTCTCGTGCTCAACCTCGAGACGTACCAGGCCGCCATCAACGGACGCCCGCTCGATCTGACCTACATGGAGTACGAGCTGTTGAAGTTCCTGGCCTCGCACCCGGGCAAGGTGTTCAGCCGCGAGATCCTGTTGTCGCGAGTGTGGGGTTATGACTACTTCGGCGGGGCGCGCACCGTCGACGTGCACATTCGACGCCTCCGGGCGAAGCTCGGCGAAGAGCACGCCAACCTCATCCAGACCATGCGGTCGGTGGGGTACTCGTTCGGTCAATCCCGCTGGGCCATCTAACGAGCGCCATCGAACGGGCGCCCACGCTCAGCGGTGGTAGGGGTCGCTCTCGGAAATGGCGAGGTGCTCGGTGTCCTGGTACGCCGCGTCGCGATCGCGCTTGAGCACGGTGCTCACCAGCGCAGCGCCCGCGGCGCCGCTCATGAACACGGCGATCGGGGAAAGGACGAGGATCACGATCATCACCACGGTGCCACCCATCGCGTTGATGGTAACCGAGGGGCACCACCCGGCCGAACCCGGGCGCGTCGCGTCGAACCGCTAGCTCGGCCCGACGTAGGCCCAGGCCTCGATCTCGACGCAGGCGCCGAGCGGCAGACCGGCGACGCAGATCGTGGAGCGCGCCGGCCGATGGCCGTCGAAGGCCTCGACGTAGAGCGCGTTCATGGCCGCGAACTCGGCCATGTCCGTAAGGAACACCATGGTCTTGACGACGTCGGACATCGCCGCGCCGTTTGCCTCGAGCACGCCGCGGAGGTTGGCGAGCACCTGACGACACTCGGCGTCGAGCCCACCAGCCACGAGCCGGCCGTCGACCGAACCGGTCTGGCCACTCACCACGAGGAAGTCGCCCGCACGCACGGCAGGCGAATATGGACCGAGGGGCTTGTTCACCGTCACCCGGCCGAGGTTACCGGCCGCACGGCCACTCGGATAGCAGCCCATGCGCCCGCCACACGGCGAGGGCCACCGCGGCGAACACTGCGTCGGATCCATTGACCGGCGGCCCGTCGTCGGGCTCGATCGTGACGGCTATGCGTGGGGTCTCGGCAGCTTTGACGATGCCGAAGCTGCGAATGGTGAGGTCGTGCACCGCGCCGGTGGCGTCGACGGCCAATCGCTCGCTCGTGACCCAGCTGTACGCCATGTGCGCCGCGCCGATGCAATAGCTCCGCAGCACGATCTCGTCGAGCACGGCGCCACACCGAACCCGCACGTCGATCACGCCGCGGTCCTCGGCGTCGAGGTCGACCGTGGAAGAAGCAGTCGCTCCGTTGGCCGCGGTGATCTGCGTCGCGCCCGTTGCCGCAGCGATCGCGACCGCCACCTCGACCCAGCCGGCACCTCGGATGTCGGCCGAGGTCGGCGGTCCAGCGATGTCGACCTCGTCGACCACCAGCCCGGGAGCGACGGCACGAATCGCGTCGGCGATGCCCGCGGTGCGCGCCACGCGTACCACGCCCGACCCGTCGGCGCGAAGGCCGATCGCCATGGGTGGGCGCTTGGGGCCGAGCCGTACGGTGTCCTCACGGCCGAGCACGACCGCTACGGTCCGCGCTTCGCGCGCCGCCAGGAGTCGTGCGGCGTCGCCGACAATCGAGTGCTGCTTGGCTCCGAACGCGCCGCCGTTCGCGAGTGAAGACGCCGGCTCGCCGCCGGGTTCGCACCAGGCGACGTCGGGTTCGAGGTAGCCCGGTTCCACCCATGAGGTGCGCAGCGTGGTGGTCCACTCGCCGGGCGGCAACGACAACGGCGCCGTCGCGGCGATGGTGGTGCGGCGACCTTGGATGCGGCCCGACGCCCGACGCGCCTCGGCCAGCGAGTCGCCCAAGACCCAGCCGCCGTCACCGTCGGGTACGGCGTACCGCGCGCCATCGGGGACCGTGTCGATGGCGAAGCCGCCACAACCGAGGGCGACGTCGCGGCCCACATGTTGGGGCGTCCGGCCTTCGATCGTCGCACGTCGCGAAGCGGCATCGAGATCGCGAGGGGCGCGCGGTGAAGGCGAACGAACATCGACCACCGCTTCGCGAATGGTCTGCCAGCCGGTACATCGGCACAGATGCGCGGCCAGCGCGTTCTCGAGCGAGGTCGATCCGTCGACGCGTGCCGCGAGGCGAACGAGGATTCCAGGGGTGCAGAAGCCGCACTGACTCGCACCGCAGGCCGTGAAGGCGTCGGACCACGCGTCGCGAAGCTCGTCGGGCAGACCCTCGAGCGTGGTGATCGCACGTCCGTCGACCCGACGAGCCGGTGTCACGCACGCGACACGCGGCTCGCCGTCGACGAGCACCGTGCAGCAGCCGCACTGGCCCTGCGGTGCGCATCCGTCCTTGACCGAGGCGAGCCGAGGACGAACGTCGCGCAACACATCAAGCAACGTCGCACTCATATCGGCCACCTCGACCGTGGAGCCGTTCACCTCAAGTTGCATCGGCCGCAGGCTAACGACCGCGACCCGATCAGCGGGCTGGACTCCACCGCTTTCGGGTCACGGTCGTTCAGCGGCCGAGGACGATCGACTCGAACTGGTCGATGGCGAGCCGAGCGCGGTCCCGCAGTTCTGGTGCGACGAGGCTGCCGAGAGGATGCGGCACCTCCGCCCAGCGGACATCGGGCACGCCGGTCATGCGCCGGGTTGCTTCGAGCACGGACCGGAACCGGTCGGTTCCGATGAGCATCGCGGGGATCCCCCGCCGTTCGATCATGAGTTGGTTGAGCAGACCGCTCGACGAGCAACTGCCTCAATCGCCGTGGGTGAGGATGACCGCGTCGCACAAGTCGACGGCTCCCCACTCGTGACCGCCGAGCACTCGGGCCGGGTGATACCCACCGCGCACCACGCCCGCGATGTCGTGGCGCGAGCGGAGCTCGGCCTCGCACGCGCCGAGCAACTCGTCGGCGTTGAGCTTCGCGTTCGACCACAGGCCGATCGTGGTGCCTTCGAGCGAAGACAACCGCGGCGCGAGTTGCGCGCCGACGGTGCTCGCCGCGACCACCGGGTTCACAAGTTTCATACGACCTCCTCAGGAGATGGTGACGGGACACGAACGACGCGTTCGGCCATTCCGCCATAGGGCAACAGCACCTGCACGAACGCGCCAGCCGGACCGCCGGCCACCGTGACCAGGATGTCTTCGGGTGTGGCGGCGATGGCCACGATCTGGTCGTCGTCGCCTGGTTGCACCGGCGCGCCACGTCGATCCATGAGACCGCCGGTGAGCGAGTGACCGTGGGACTTCACCCATGCGACCGATCGAGACGTTCCGGCGTAGATCGCGGCGCGGATATCGGCCTTGGTCCAACCGTCGCGCACGAAGATGTCGGCGTTCTCGGGCGGGATCACGAGCACGCAGAACCCGGTACGCCCGAAGCGTCCGGTGCCCACGAGGTGGTGGCAGATCGTCTCGACGATCTCGGCGGCGGTCGACTCGTGATGGATGGACAGTTGCAGGTGGCCGACCGTCGCGAACACGGTGACGACGCTCTGCTCGGGTGCGTGCCCTCGCTCGACGTGCAGCGGGCGAAGCGTCGGATAGTCCTCTTCGTTCTCGACGATGTGGTACCCGGCGTACTTGGCCGGTTGACCCACTGCCGCTCGATCGAGGATCGGCCGGCCGCCCGGGTCGATCGATTCGTTGCCGGCGCCGGGTACCGACCCAAAGGCGTTGATCTGGGTGAGGCGCACCGCGCGCCCGATGGTGGAGTTGGCACGGTTCCCGGGGCCAAGGACGTTGCCGCGGTAGTTCATGCCGAGGGACCGGCGGATGGGCCCGTTGACCACGAACCCCACTGCGGAACCACCGGTGGTCGCGTTCGCGGCGTGCAATCCGAATGCGTCGGTGGCCATGGCTTCGACGATGGCCAGCACCACCGGCAAATACTCGGGCCGGCACCCCGCCATGACCGCATTGATCGCCACGTGCTCGACCGTGACGTCGCGCTGGCGTTCGGCGTAGGTGCACACGAGGTCGTCGGCGGCTCGACCGGACGCGGCGACCGCGGCCGCCACCTTCTCAGGAGTTGGCGGCACCACGGGTAGACCATCGGTCCAGCCTTGGGCGTAGCAGTACTCGATGAGGTCGATGTCGTCCGCGACGTCGAGCAACCGGGAAGCGTCCACGCCGCGACCGTACTCCCGATCGAGAACCTCGCACGTCGAGCAGTAGCTTCGAGCGGTGCTCACTCGACGTGTCTTCCTGGCCGGCGCCGGATCGGCCGTGTTGGTCGCAGCGTGTGGCGGGGGTGACGACACCGATACCGGAGCGCAACGCGGCACCGACTCGGCCAGCTCAGGAGCGCGTGTGCTGGGCGCGGGGTTCGCCGATGGCTTCGCCGCGCCCTCGGTGCTCATCGCCGGCATCGCGCAACGACTGCCGCTCGTGGTGTTCGACGAGAACGGCACCCCGGTGCGAAGCGGTGGCCCCGAATCGATCGACGTGTCGATCTACCGCAACGACGCGGTCGTGGCCACAGCCACGGTGAACCGGCACGCGTCCGGCATCCCGACCCCCTACTACCCGCTCACCTTCACCGCGCCCGAGGCCGGCGAGTACGCGGCTCGTGCCGCGTTCTCGGCCCGGAGTTTGAAGTTCAAGGTCGCCACGCGCGACACGGTGAAGCTCGTGCAGATCGGCGACGCGCTGCGCCCGGTGGTTACGCCCACCACGGCCGACGCCCGTGGGGTCAACCCCGTGTGCACCCGGTCGCCGAAGCCGTGCCCGTTCCACGAAGTCACGCTGACCGATGCCATTGCGAGAAAGAAGCCGATCGTGTTGGCGGTCTCGACCCCAGGCTTCTGCCAGACCGCAATATGTGGCCCAGTGCTCGAGCTCTTGGTTGACCTGGCACCCACCCTCGGCCGTTTCCAGATCGTGCACGCCGAGGTCTACGTGGAGCCCAACAAGAAGAGCTCGGGAGCACCGAAGACCACGGACACGATCACCACCTACGGGCTCGATTACGAACCATCGTTGTACGTGGCTGATGCGGACGCGATCGTGCGGTCCCGGCTCGACTTCAGCTGGGACAGCGCCGAGCTGAAGTCGGCCTTGGCGTTGGTCAGCTGAAGGAGTTGCCGCAGCCGCAGGTGCGCTGGGCGTTGGGGTTGTCGATGGAGAAGCCTGCACCTTGCAGGCCGTCCTTGTAGTCGAGCGTGGCGCCGGTGAGGAGCTGAGCGCTCGACGGGTCGACGACGACCTTGACCTCGCCGAAGGTGCTGAGCACGTCTTCTGCGTCGATGTCGGTGTCGAAGAACATCTCGTAGCTGAAACCTGAGCACCCGCCGGGGCGCACGGCGACGCGCAGCGCGAGGGCGTCGTCACCTTCCGCCTTGATGAGCTCGCTCACCTTGTGTGCTGCGGTTTCCGTAATGGTGATCACGAGATGCCTCCCTGTGGATAGGTCCCCGATGGCGGCAGTGTACCGAATGGAACCGCGAGGTAGGTCATCGCATTCCTAGGCCCGTTCGTCAACGTGCGCCCGCATCGACGACGAGATCGACCTGACATGGGTTGGTGCCATGCACCAGGGTTCGGAACTCGCGCACCCGCGCCCCACCTCGGGTCTCGACGAAACCCTCAATCATCCCCTGGTGCAACCCGCAGACCACTGCCGGGTTGGCTTCGGCCAGCTCGCGAAACGGACAGTGCATGAAACCGATCGACGCGGCGGCGGGCTCGTGCACCACGGCGGGATCAAACCCGAGCATGCGGAGATCGGTGACCAACGCATCGGTACAGGCGAGCTGGACGGGAACCCGTTGGGCGGCCGAGCGGCCCTGCTCGTGGCCAGCGTCGCGGGCGTCGTCGGATGCGATGCCGGCCTCGGACGCGACGCGAAGCAGCATGCGGGCGAGCAACGGGAACGCCGGCGGCTCGAGGCCGAGCGACGGCGCATCGGCCGACATCGAATAGACGTGCTGGGGCCGGCCGACACCGCCGCGCGAATCGACGCGGACCTCGAGCAGCCCGACCTCGCGCATCCGTTCGAGATGGGGACGTACCGTGTTGGGATGAAGCCCGAGGGTGCGCGCGATGTCGTTCGTGGCAAGCGGGCGCGGCGACCGAGCGAGCTCGAGGAAGATTGCGTAGCGGGTGTTGTCGCCGAGGGCCTTCAGCACCGCCAGCCGCGCCGGCTCGGTACCGACGCAGGTACCGGGGTCGTCGACCAGCCGGTCAGGAATCTCGGGATCAAAGGCCACACGCCAAGATTACACGGCCGGAACCGGTAAAATGGCCCCCATGTCCTCTGCCACGCCCCCGACACCCGAAGCGGTCATGGGTTTGCTGCGCGGGGTGATCGACCCCGAGCTCGGCAGCGACATCGTCGAGCTCGGCATGGCCAAGGGCGCCACCGTCGCGCCGGACGGTGGCGTTCGGGTGCGCATCTCGCTCACCACGGCGGGCTGCCCGCTGCGGGCGCAGATCCAAAAAGACGTGAAAGCCCGCGTGGCCTCGCTCCCCGGGGTCACGTCGGTGGGCATCGACTGGGGCGAGCTCACCCAGGACGAGAAGGCCGCGGCCATGGCCAAAGCCCGCTGGAACAAGGCCGAGTCCGCGCCCGAGACCCAGATCCCGCCCACGGCCAAGGTCATCATGATCGCG
>WLNW01000125.1 GCA_009699605.1 Actinomycetota bacterium
CGCAATCGCCGCAGGCACGAGCAGCGACGTCGTGAGGAGTGCGGCGATCGACCGGGTGGACCGGCCGAATCGTCGAGCGCACGTGAGCTGGTCCGGGTTTCGTAGTCTCAACATATTCCTGTCGTGGTTGGCGGCTGTTCTTGACTTCGGCGCTCGCGTACTCGCAGTAGTCGAACCAGATTAGTCGCGGCCGGCGCACCCGCCGAGAGCCTTTTGGCTCATATCGCGTGCGTTCTTCCGTGCGATCACCGAGCGGATCCAATCGGTCCACGCACCGCGAACTCCGATGAAGCCCGCTCGGACACCGCCCTGGGCCCTGCGCCCGTCACTGCCTTACGTCACAGGCGCGACTACAATTAACAATCGCAATCCACATGGAGGGGAAACATGCGAGCGAAAATCAACGGAAGAAATAGACGACGCGTACAGCTGGTCGCCATGGCGCTCTTGCTGTCGCTTGGAGCTGCAGCCTGCGGCGACGATGGCGGCGGTAGCAAAGGCGCCAGCACAACTGGGGCGAGCTCCACGGGCGGCACCGGCAAGACCGGCGCCGTGAGCACCACCACCGTTGCCCCGGTCAAGGGTGGCACCATCACGGTCGGTACGTACTCGAACGCGGTCGGTCTCGACCCGGCCAAGATCGCCGGCGGTGGCACCGTGGGCGGCATGGAACACGCAGCGCTCTACGACACGATCGTGCGCTACAACAACGTCACCGGCGCCTACGAGCCCCGCACCGGTGCCTTCACCGCCAACGCCGACAAGACGTTGTGGACGTTGAAGATCAAGCCGGGCATCAAGTTCGCCGACGGCACCGACTACAACGCCGAAGCCGTCAGGTTCGTCGTCGCACGCGAGATCAAGGAAGGCAACAGCTCGCCCAAGGGTCAGCTCCTCACCTTCCTCGACGCCGATACGACCAAGTCGATCAAGGTCGTCGATCCGCTCACCGTCGAGTTCACGCTCAAGCTCGCCTGGGCAGACTTCCCGTACATGTTCGCCAACGTGCAGGGCTGGATCTACTCGCCCACGCAGTTCGCGAAGGTCGGCGATCCGGTCAAGTTCAACGCCGACCCGGGCCCCGCAGGCGCCGGCCCGTTCCAGGTCAAGTCGTACAAGCCGGGCGAAGCGCTCGAACTCGTGAAGAACCCCACGTACTGGGGCGGCGACGTCTACCTCGACGGCATCATCTTCAAGCAGCTCGCCACCCCGCAAGCCGCTTTCGACGCGATCAAGGCCGGCACGCTACAGGCCGCGTACTTCCGTGACCCCACGGTGCAGAAGAACGCGATCGCTGAGAAGTTCGGCCACATCGACATGCCAACCCCCGCGGCGAACATCATCAACATCAACTCGGCGACCATCCCGTTGGCCGTGCGCCAAGCGGTCGCGGCAGCCATCGATGGCAAGGTCGTCAACGATCGCGCCTACCAGGGCAACGCACTCCCTGACTCGGCGCCGTTCGCGAACGTCCAGTACGACCCGAAGGTAGCCGGCGTGAAGTACGACTTGGCTCAGGCCAAGACACTGCTCGCTCAGGCCAAGGCCGCCGGCTTCAGCGGCAAGATCCGCCTCTTCGCCGACTCGTCGGTAACTGACTGGGGCATTGCCGTCAACACCATGCTCACCGCAGCGGGCTTCGAGGTCAGTCTGCAAAGCAAGCCGATCTCGGAGATCGTCACCGCAGTCCTCACCAACAAGGACTACGACCTGACCACCTGGGCCTACGGCATGAGCGATGAGCTGCCGGCCAACTACGTCCAGCTCGCCGGCACGTTCGCCGCCCCGGCTGGGCGCTACGGCTACAGCAGCCCCGACATGGTCAAGGCCGTCGACCTGATGCGCACCGCAGGCACCGAAGCTGAGCGCATCGCCGCCTACGCGGCCGTCAGCCAGATCTGGACCCGCGACATGCCCGCAGTCGTGACGTCATCAGCCCCGTCGGCTCTGGTGTCCACCTCGAAGCTCCAGGGCGCAGTTCGTACCGCTGGTGCGAACATCTTGTTCGACAAGGCGTTCCTGCTGAAGTAGTCGCCTCGGCGATAAGACTGTCCTGACCGGCGGCGTTGCTTTCGAGCGGCGCCGCCGGTCGGCATTTTTGGTTCAGCATTCTTGATCGAGCCTTTTGATCCTGCGCTACGGTTCGCCTCGGGCCTCAGGGGGATCATGATGTTGGCAGCCGTTTTGAACCGCATTCCGGGCACGCTCGAAATCGAGGAGGTCTCGATCGACAAGCCCGGCCCGCGCGAAGTGCTCGTACGCACCGCGCACGCCGGGTTGTGCCACAGCGACCTGCATTTCATTGACGGCATCTGGCAGCTCGCGCCACCCGCGGTCATGGGCCACGAAGGTGCTGGCATCGTCGAGGCCGTCGGCCGCGATGTCACGTATGTGAAGCCGGGTGATCACGTCATCACCTGCTTGTCGATCTTCTGCGGTCAGTGCAAGTACTGCTTGTCCGGGCGACCGAACCTGTGCACCGACCGTTCGATGATGGCCCGTCCGCGACCGGCCATCACGAACAAGGCCGGCGCGGCGGTTTCCGCGTTCGCGTCCCTGGGCGCGTTCGCCGAACAGATGCTGGTGCACGAGCACGGCGTCGTGAAGATCCGCGACGAGATGCCGCTCGACAAGGCATCGCTCATCGGCTGTGGCGTCACCACCGGGCTCGGTGCGGTGTTCCGCACCGCAGCAGTGAAGCCTGCCTCTTCGGTGGCCATCGTCGGTTGCGGCGGCATCGGCCTCGCCGCGTTGCAGGGGGCCAAGTTATGCGGCGCGGCGCCGATCATCGCGGTCGACGTCACCGCCGAGAAGCTCGCCATCGCGCAGATGCTCGGTGCGACGCACGTGGTGAACGCCCGCGAGGTCGATGCAGTCGCGGCGGTGAAGGATCTCACCGGTGGTGGCGTCGACTACTCGTTCGAGGCCATCGGCACGAAGGCCACCGCCGAGCAGTGCTTCGCCATGCTCGGTCGAGGCGGCACCGCCACGATCATCGGCATGGTTCCCATGGGGATCGACCTCGCGATCTCGGGTGCCGAGCTGTTCATGAACGAGAAGAAGATCCAGGGTTCGATGATGGGCTCGAACCAGTTCCGCACCGACATGCCGTGGTTCGTCGAGCTCTACCTCGACGGGCGTTTGAAGCTCGACGAGATGGTGTCGGCCCACCGGCCGCTGTCCGACATAAACGAGGGGTACGACGCGATGCGCAAGGGCACCGTCACCCGCACCGTCATCGACTTCGACCTCTAGGCAATCGACCGCATCAAAGAAAGCAGTGGGACAACCGCATGGCACAGTACGTACCGGGCTTCGAGTGGACCGAAGAGTCGCTCGTGGTCCGCAAGTTCATCTTCGACTTCTGGGCCGAGACTGGGCGCGCCCCGAATCTCCGCCACATGCACGAAGGGACCGGGCTTGCGCGACGACGCATCGTTCAAGCGCTGAAGCTGCTGCAGACCGGCATCGTGGTGGTCGTCGACCAGGACTCGCCGAACTGCGACATCTTGAAGGCCCCACCGTTCTCGGCCTTCCCGAGCCAGGTCGAGATGTACATCGACGACACGTTCCACAGCTTCATCGGCTGCGCGCACGAAGCGGTTGCCGTGTCGAACATGCCGCAGTTCCAAGGCACCGAGTGCCGGCTCGAGTCGTATTGCGCGTGCTGCCTCGAACCGATCACGTTGTGGTCGACATCGTTCTCGCTGTCACGCAGCGTTCCGGCCGATCCGCTGGTGCACATCGCGATGCCCCTGTGGGATTGGGTGCACGACGACATGAAGGCGATGTGCGACAACACCAACCTCGTGAAGGACCTCGACCACGCGCTCGAATACGAGAAGATGATCGGCCGGCGCGGCATCGTGATGACGCTCGACCAGGTGCGTCAGTACGTCGAACCCGCAGTGGGCATTCGCGGCTGGGATTATCACTGGCCGCCGCAGTCACAGAACCCCGAGCGCCTCATCGCGCGCATCAAGGAGCTCGGTGTCGACATGAGCCCATGGGGCCTCTGACCTGACCTGAGCCGACGCGGCAAGGTTCTGGTAGTGCAGATGCGCGGTCGGCCGCGCATCTGCACTACCAGTTCGCAATCGGTTGGTCAGCGCAGCTCAGACGGCCTTCACGCCGTGGTCGCGGCTGCGGGTTCGCCAACGGTGGGCAGGTAGCCCTCGGGGAAGCGGTAGAAGTCGAGTGCGTTGTCCCACATGATCTTGCGCTTCGAGTCGTCGGTGATCATGTCGGGGGCCAGATCGAGGAAGTGCTGCACCGTGGTCGGATACTTCGAGTCGGGGTGCGGGAAGTCGCTCTCCCAGAGGATGTGGCCGTCGCCGAACCAACGGATGACGTCGGCCACGAATGGGTCTTCGCACTCGGTGGAGATCCAGCAGTTGCGCTTGAAGTAGTCGGTGGCCGACATCGTGAGCTCGGGGAACTCCTTGTAGGCCATCTCGAGTTGCTCGTCGATGCGGTGCAGCCACGACGGCAACCAACCGCAGCCGGCCTCGAGGTAGGCCACGCGCAGCTTGGGGAAGCGCTCGAACACGCCGTGGCAGATCATGGCCATCATCGCGCCCATAGCCTCGAACTGGTGCACGACGGCGTGCCACTCGACGAAGCCGGTGTAGCGGTCGTGTCCGTACGAGGTTCCGTTGAGACCCATGAACTCGTGCGTGGCAAAGCCGACGTTGAGGTCCTGGATGAGCTCCCAAAGCGGGTCGTAATAGCGGTCGCCCAGGGTGCGCTTGTTGAACTGGTCGGGGCGGGTCCAGAAGCACTTGGTGCCGAGGTGGTCGAACGCGTACTGGACCTCTTCGATGGCCCGTCCGACGTCGTTGAGCGGCACGGGACCGGAGACGTTGATGCGCCCACCCGAGATCTCGCGCATGTCGGCGCCCCAGCGGTTGTACGCCCGGGCCATGGCGGCCTGCATCTCGGGGTCGATGCCCTCGAACCACATGTCGTACTCGGGACCATAGATGACGCACAGGTCGATGCCGTCGACTGCCAGCGCTTCGGCCACGGAGTCGCCCCGGAAGCCCGTGGTGACGCACGCGCCGTACTTGGCCATCATGTCGTCGGCGGTCCAGTCCATGAGCTCCTGGAAGCGCCCGTAGAGGACCGTGGGGTGCTGGGTCCACTTGCCGTCGACGGTGACCGGGTTGTACGTCTCGAAGCCGGGCATGGGCTGCTTGGTGCCGACGCGGTGCTTGTGCTTGTCGTCGAGGTACCTCGACCACAGGTCGCGTGGATAGACGACGTGTGCGTCCGCATCGAACACCTTGAAGCCGTTGCGCATGGCAGCCCCCGAGTTGACCTTGGGCCGCGCTTACCGCGGCTCGTTGTGAGGCGAGGTTAGCAGGAATTCAAACAGTTGTTCGAGCTGGCGAGACGCCAAGTTTCACTCGGAGCGACGCAGCCGTACGCGCGTGGGCCACGGCCGGCGTCGCGCGCTGCGAGCGCGGTCCGCAACACGAGGTTGCCGCCTGCAGAATCGCCACCGGTGACCACGCGGTCGCTACCGAACTCCGTTGTCGCGTTGTTGATGACCCCGGGCGCCGCAGCCTCGCAATCGTCGGTGCGTGTTCGGACATGTTCGGGGTCTCGCACGCGGCCCGCGGCGCCCGCACTAACTTGGCGACGGCGCGGCCGCCCATCGCCCGCGCGGTTGCGACCTGGGGGTCAACGATGTCCACACTCACCGGCAAACGTATCCTCGTGACGGGGCCCGCCGGCCAGATCGCGTTCCCGCTCGTCCAGGATCTCGTCCGCGACAACGAGGTGTGGGGCATTGCCCGGTTCGGTGATCCCGAGTCGCGCGCCAAGGTTGACGAGACCGGTTGCATCACCCGCGTCGTCGACCTCGCAAACCCCGATTGGCAAGATCTACCCGATCGGTTCGACCACGTGTTGCACCTCGCGATCTTCCAGGCGACGTCCGCTGACTACGACTACGCGTTGAAGGTGAATGCAGAGGGAACCGCGCTGTTGATGCACCGGTTCGCCAACAGCACCTCGGTGCTCATCGTCTCCACGGTTGCGGTGTACGACTCCAATCCCGATGGCGCGTACCTCTACCGCGAGAACGACCTTCTCGGCGACAACCGAGCCCCCTACTCCCCCACCTACGGCATCTCGAAGATCGCGCAAGAAGGTGTGGCACGGAGCATGGCCCGAGTACTGAACCTGCCCACGACGATCGCGCGCATGAACGTGTCCTACAGCCCGCTCGGTGGGCTCCCCGTGATGCAGCTCGACATGCTGGTGGCCGACATGGACGTGCCGGTGATAGCCGGCGGCTCGTCGTTCAATCCGATCGACGAGATCGATATCAATCTGCAGGTACCCCAACTGCTCGACGTCGCGTCGGTGCCCGCGACCATCTGCAACTGGGGTGGCGACGACGCGGTCAGCACCGAGGAGTACGTGACCTACCTCGGATCGCTCGTCGGCAAGACCCCGCGGTTCGTCTACGTGCCCGATGGGATCGCGGGTCGCGCCATCGACAACACACGCCGCGAGGAGCTCATTGGTGGCTGCAGCGTTCACTGGAAGGACGGCTTCCAACGGACAGCGAAGACTCGCTATCCCGATCTCTACGTGGGGCCCTGAGCAACGGGGTCGTTACTCGAAGCGCGTGCGGAGCTGCGGCTTTTGCACCTTGCCCATGGCATTGCGCGGCAGCACCTCGACGTGTTCGATCTGCTCGGGGATCTTGTGGCGGGCCAGCCCGAGTGCGTCGCAATGGGCGCGCAGCGCGTCGAGGCCCAAGTGCGCGCCCGCTCGGTTGACCACCACCGCGCACACCCGTTCACCGGTGCGCACGTCGGGTAACCCGATGACGGTGGCCTCGAGCACATCAGGGTGTCGCGACAAGACGTTCTCGATCTCGAGCACCGAAATGTTCTCCGCGTTGCGGATGATGATGTCCTTCAGCCGGCCGGTGATCCACACGTTTCCACCGTCATCGATGCGGCCGAGGTCGCCGGTGCGGAACCACCGTTCGGCGAAGAAGCCCGCTGCGTCGAGCTCGGGGTTTACGTAGCCGACAAGCTGCTGGGGCCCACGGAGCACGAGTTCGCCTTCGGCCCCTGCCGCGACGTCGTCACCAGATTCGTCGACGACGCGCACCTCGACGCCAGTGCCGGCACGTCCCACCGAGCCCGTCATCACATCGGAAAGGTCATCACATCGGGCGCAGGTGGCGTTGGGGAACTCGGTGAGGCCCCATGATCCGACGACGCCCGCAACGCCGAAGGTACGTTCGAGCGCGAGATGTATCTCGGTCGGGACCGGTGCGCCGCCGCCGATGCAGGCCCGCAGCCTCGGGAACATGGGTGTGTCGCCGGCCTCCGCCTGCGCGGCGAGGTAGGCGTTGAAGAACGGCACCGCAGTACCGAGCAACGTCGCGCCGTGGGCCGCGAACCGCGCCGGCGACGTCGCGGGATCGAACGTGTCGAACAACGCAAGGTGCGCGCCGGTCACAAGAAACGTCGTCAGGATGACCACGCCGCCGACGTGGGTGACCGGGAACGCCACCGGGTAGACATCCCGGTCATCGATGTCGAGCCGCTCGATCAGCGCAGACGCACCGTGCATCACGGTGGAGTCAGTGTGGCGTGCGCCTTTGGGATCGGAGGTCGTGCCCGACGTGTGGTAGATCCAGCGCACCGGCAACGAGACCGCCGCGAGTTCTTCGGGCGGCGGCGGCAGGCGAGCCGGGTCGCCCACAGGCAGGTGCAGCTCACCCACCGCCGGTGTCTTCGACCAATCGACGACGAGCAGGTCGAACCCGCGCTCGGTCGCGATCTCGCGGGCCAGGGTCTCGTGATCGAAGCCGCGCCAGTTCGTGGGCACGATGAGGAAGTCGGTGTCGACCTCGCCGGTGATGTAGCGCACCTCGCGCTCGCGCATCACGGGGATGATCGGATTCTGCACTGCATCGAGTCGGGCGAGGGCCGCCAGCAAGATGAGCGACTCGACCCGCGACGGAAGCTGCCACGAGACCACAGTGTCGGCCCCTATGCCGAACCCGGCGAGTCCAGCGGCCACCTCGAGCGCCGCGTCGCGGAACTGCGACGTGGTGAACGAGCGGCCGTAGTCGTCGCTCACGAGCGCCCGCTCGGGGTGCTCCGCCGCCGTGTCCTCGACGAGTTGCCAAAAGCGCGACGGGAAGGGGATGCGCCGTCCTTCGCGGTTCATGCCAGCTCGAGGATATTGACGCCTTCGCCGCGACGTACGTCGCCGTTGCGTCCCACTCCTTCGTATTGTTCGAGCTCCACAAGTGCCTCCGGTTCGATGACGTGAGCGACGAAGCGGTGACCGTTCGCGAGGTGCCCCACCACGAGCCCGCGCGCAGGCTCGCCCGCGCGATCGTGCAGCACGGTATAGCCATCGATGGTTCCGCGGCCGGTCGGCGCCTCGTCGACCGTGAGTGGCATCTGCGCGAGCGTGGTTCTGGGCGCCGATGCTGACCCGACTGGCGCCAAAGGACGCGGCCGGCCGCCCCACACCGATGACGCATGCTTGCTCAGGAACATCCCGTTACCGGTGACGAGCGCCGTCTCGTGTGGCTGCTCACGAACACGGTCGACCATGGCCGCGATCGAGTGCAACGTATACGCAGAACCGGGGCCACCCGCGTACGGCAGACCACCGGTGAGCGTGAAGCGGCGCGGGTCGCGATCGTCGAGGCCGAGCATCTCGCAGGCCATCTCGACCGCCACCGGGAAACACGAGTAGAAGTCGAACATCGCGATGTCGTCGACACCGATACCGGCCTCGTGCAGTGCACCCCGATGCGAATCCTGCATGGCCGGACATGCCGCGAGATCGGGACGCGTGCTCGGGTGATACGCCTGCTCATCGGCGGATGCCCCACCCCACCAGTGAACCCATCGATCGGACCGGATCCCGAGCGCCGATGCCCGGGCGGCCGACATCATCACGTAGGCCGCGTTGAGATCGACATCGAGAATCGCGTTGAGCCGCTTGGTGTACGGAAAGCCGATCATGCGGTTGTCAGCGGTGGGTGCGGTGAGGTCATCGGCCGTTCTGAATTCGGGGAACCACGCGTAGGGGTTCGTCGCGGCAACCGCGGTGAACGAGCTCATGAGGGCGCCCATGCGGTCCCGGTGCTCGTCGATCCCGAGCCCTCGCGCGGCCCGTAACGCATTCTCGAAGATGGGGTACACGTGAATGGGGATCGCCATGTCGTGCGCGAGCTCGATCTCGCTCGACGCAGGCTTGCCCTTCACCAGCACGTCGAACGCGCCTTCACCCCCCGACGGTGGCGAGTATGCGATACCGAGCCGCTCGGCGCGCGCACGGGTCCGGAAGTCGGTGCCGCCGGTGACCACGACGCTGTCGAGCTCGCCCGCAAGGATGGCGCGAGCGGCCCAGTTCGCGGCCGCGACGCCCACCTCCCCGCCGCTGCCCGACGACCAGCAATGACGTACCTTCGCGCCCGCGGCTCGGGCGATGAGGTCAACCGGGTTGGCCGCCGCCCAACCCACGGTGTGCACCCACGCATCGACGCTGGCGATCGCGCGATGCCCGATACCGGTGTCGGCCGCCGCGGCGCGTGCGACCGCGGCCGCGCGCACCGCGACATCCGGTCCGGTCGCAGGGTCGATGGCTCGCCAGCGATGCTGCGCGACACCGACGATGACGGGTTGGCGATCGGCGCTCATCGGATAACGGCTGCCGATGACGTTCGCTGATGCAGCCGCACCGGCATGCGATCGAGCGAGAGCGCGACTGTGGCATCGGGACCGGCCGCAATCCAGGTGGGCTCTGCAGTCAATTCGATCTTGTCGAAGCGCGCGAGCAGCTGCTCGAACATGGCCTTCACCTCGCGGCGGGCGAGGTGAGCACCGAGGCAATAGTGAACTCCCCCGCCGCCGAACGAAACGTGACGGTTCGGCGAGCGCATCGGGTCGAACCGGAAGGGATCGTCGAACACCCGGTCGTCGAAGTTCGCGCTGGGGAACCACATCGTCACCCGGTCGCCGGCTTCGAGGTGTTGGCCCCCAAGCTCGGCATCGTGGGTCATGGTCCGGCCGAAGCTCGTGACCGGACTCGTCCATCGAATGAGCTCATCGACTGCGGTGTCGGGGAAGGTGCCCGCGACGCGAAGCTGCTCGCGCTCATCGTCATGATCGAGCAAGAGCCGCAGCCCTGACGAAATGACGTTGCGCGTCGTCTCACTGCCCGCGAGCGAGAGGATGAGGAAGAACATGTCGAGCTCGAGGTTGGTGAGCCGACCACGCGAACCGAGCTCGTCATCGATCTCCGCAACCGCCAGAAGGCTCCACACGTCATCGGCCGGGTGGCGACGCTTCTCGTCGCCCAACTGCTGCGCGTAGGCGAACAGCTCGCGTTCGACGGCGCCACGTTCTTCGGGCGAGATACCGGCACGCGGGTCA
>WLNW01000126.1 GCA_009699605.1 Actinomycetota bacterium
GGCATCCACACCCACGATCAGGACTCCACCGCCGACGGCGGGATCATGCACATCCACCCGTTCGACTCGAGCGCCGCAGGGTCCAACGCGACATTCGGCATGTTCTTCGACACCGAGGGTGTCAAGGCCAGCAACGACCAGATCGAGTTCCCGACGGGCGTCGTGCTGAAGAAGGGCGCCATGTGCGGCGACAAGCCGGGGGTGCTGCAGGTCGTCCGCTTCGACGCCGACAACTCGGCTACGCCGGGCGAGGTCGTCCTGAAGGACTTCGACAACGTGCGATACCGCAAGGACCGGGAGGCGTTCACCGTCGCCATCGTGCCCGAGGGCGCCGAGGTCCCGCGTCCCACCTCGATTCCGCTGCTCGACGCGCTGAGCGACGTCGCCAGCGGTGCCGCGGGGTCCACCGGCTCTACGGGGTCCTCCGGCGCCAGTGGCTCGACGGGCGCCAGTGGTAGCGGGTCCTCTGGCGCCACCGGAGCGTCGACGACCGTCGCTTCGTCGGCCCCCACCACCACGGCCCCCTGATGCGGGCGGTCGTCCTGGTCGGTGGCTTCGGCACTCGCCTCCGACCGCTCACCGCCGAAGTCCCGAAGCAGATGCTGCCGGTCGTTCACGTGTCGATGCTCGAACGCGTCATCGCCGGTCTGTCGCGCTACGGCGTCGACGAAGCGATCCTCTCGCTCGGCTTTCGCCCGGACGCGTTCATCGACGCCTATCCCGGTGGTGAGTGCGCAGGCGTGCGGCTTCGCTACGCAGTCGAGCCCGAGCCGCTCGACACGGCAGGCGCGATCCGCTTCGCCGCGCTCGAGGCCGGCATCGACGAGACGTTCGTGGTGGTCAACGGCGATGTCCTCAACGACTTCGACCTCCGATCATTGCTCGAGTTGCACCGGGCACGAGGTGCCGAAGGCACTATCCACCTCACCCCCGTCGAAGATCCGTCGCGCTACGGCGTGGTGCCCACGTCCGACGACGGTCGCGTGCTGGGCTTCATCGAGAAGCCGCCCCGCGACGAGGCCCCTACCAACTGGATCAACGCTGGCACCTATGTGCTCGAGCCGTCGGTGCTCGACCGCATCCCCGCCGGGCGCAAGGTCTCGATTGAGCGCGAGACGTTCCCAGCCATGGTCGCCGATGGCACGCTCTACGCGCTCGGCGACGAGTGCTATTGGATCGATGCCGGAACGCCGGCCACCTACCTCGAGGTGCAACTCGATCTGCTCGGGTCGCGTCGGGGGGCTCCCGAGGTCGGTGTGCACCCCGATGCCCGCATCGACCCGAGCGCGCAGGTCATCCGCTCGGTGATCGGCGCCGGTGCCCGCGTCGGTGCCGCCGCGCAGGTGACCGACTCCGTCGTGCTCGCCGGAGCGCACATCGGCGCCGCCGCACGCCTCGACCACGCCATCGTCGCCGAGGACGCTCACATTGGGGCCGGTGCCGTTCTCGAGGATCACTGCGTCGTCGGGCGTGGCCAGCGCGTCGCCCCCGGCCAGGAGTTGCGTAACGCGAAGGTTCCGGCGGGCTCCTGATGCGGGTGGTGGTCACTGGCGGCGCCGGCTTCATCGGTTCGACGCTCGTCGATCGCCTGGTGCGCGCCGGTCACGTCGTGCACGTCGTCGACAACCTCTCGTCCGGGTCGCGCAAGAACCTTCGCGACGCCGCCGCCGAAGCCGCCGATCGGTTGGTGGTTCACGAGATCGACATCCGCGACACGCGCTGCACCGACCTCATCGCCGAGCTTGCCCCCGAGGTGGTATTTCACCTCGCCGCGCAGATCGATGTCCGCGTCTCGGTGCTGCAACCGGTGCTCGACGCCGAGATCAACATCATTGGTTCCCTGCGGGTGATCGAAGGTGCCCGGCTCGGTGGGGCGCGTAAGGTCGTGTTCGCATCCAGCGGGGGCACCCTCTACGGCGAGCCTGATCCGTCTGTGCTGCCGGTCGACGAGTCGCACCCGCAGCGGCCGCTGTCGCCCTACGGCGTGGCGAAGAAGGTCGTCGTCGACTACCTGCATGCGTATGCCGCCATGCACGGTCTCGACTACACCGCGCTCGCGCTCGCCAACGTGTACGGCCCGCGACAGGACCCCCACGGCGAGGCCGGCGTGGTGGCCATATTCTGTGGGCGCCTCCTCGACCGCCACGACTGCACGATCTTCGGTGACGGCGAGCAGACCCGAGACTTCGTCTACGTCGACGACGTCGCGGCGGCATTCGAACGAGCCGGCGCGAAGGGGATCGCCAGTGGCCTCATTGTCAACATCGGCACCGGTGTCGAGACATCGGTCAACGAGCTGTACCGCGCCATCGCCGAGGCCGCGGGCATCGATGCGCCGCCCAACCATGGGGAGGCGCGCGTCGGCGAGCTGCACCGTTCCGCGCTGTCTGCGGCGCTCGCGTCCGAGGTGCTCGGCTGGGGTCCGTCCACCGATCTGCCCTCGGGTGCCGCAGCCACGCTCGAATGGTTCCGCACCAAACGCTGATCTAGCGGAAGAGGTCCTCGTGCGGCGAGCGCACGATCTCCTCGCGCACGCTGCCCCGGCGTAACCACGCCGGGTCGACGCCGCGTACTACCGCAGCACAGATGCCCGTGGCCTTGCCCATGACGAGCTCGGCCGCACCGGCGATCTCGTCGACCACGGCCACCACGGTGACTTGGAGCTCGTGACCGTAGGTGTCGGTGCTGCCGCGCAGGTCGAGCACCGCGCCGATGCCTGCGCAGCCAAGCGCGACATCGGTGAGGCCCCGACGCCAGGTGCGCCCGAACGTGTCAGAGACGATCACGGCGACCTCGACCCCCGCCCGGGCGCGGATGGCGTCGCGCATGCGCCGCGCCGAGCGATCTGGGTCTTCGGGTAGCAACACCACCATGCCGTCTTCGACATTGGAACGATCTATGCCGGAGTTGGCGCACACGAAGCCGTGCTTGGTCTCGGTGATGAGGAGGTCGCCGCGGCGCCGCAGCACGCGCACCGCCTCGCGTTCGACGAGTGGCTTGTGGCTGAGCGGATCGTCGGGGTCAACGGCTTCGAGCTGGCCCTCGGCCTTGGCGACCACCTTTGACGCAACGACGAGTACGTCGCCGTCGCGTAGGTCGGGGCACGCGGCGACGAGGAGACCCGCGAGATCGTCGCCTGGTTTCACCACGGGCACGCCCTCGATGCCGAAGAGCTCGAGGCGGCTCATTCGTGCACGCCGATGGTGGTGCGGGCCAACGCGGCAGAGCGATCGGGCGAAGCCATGATCGTGTCGGTGATGACGCACCGCATGCCGGCATCCTCGACCGCTGGCGCCAGATGGCGATCGGCGTGATCGATCACCAAGACCGACGCGAGCTCGCGATATAGACGCGCCACGCCCACGACGCTCGACTCGTATCCGAGCTCGACCAGCATCCGATCGGCGGGGCCTTTCAAGGCGGCACCGCCCACGATGGGGGAGATGGCAACGGCGCGCTCGCGTCGCGCGATCAGCGCGTCGCGCACCCCAGGGACCGCGAGCACTGGTCCGATCGACACGATGGGGTTCGACGGCGCGATCACGACCAGGTCGGCGGTGCCGATCGCGTCGAGCACCCCCGGCGCGGGCTGCGCGGCAGCGGCTCCCACGAAGCGCACCGAGGAGACGGCGACGCCGTGACGGCGCTTCACGAAGTACTCCTGGAAGCTGACCTCGCCTCCGGCCGCAGTCTCGGCATCGCTGTCGCGCAGCACCACACGGGTCTCGATGCGATCGTCGCTCACCGGCAGCACCGTGAGCTCGAGTCCCCAGGCGCGCACGATCTCGGCGGTGACCTCCGAGAGGGCGGCACCCTCACCGAGTCGGTGGGTGCGATAGAGGTGCGTGCCGAGGTCTCGGTCGCCGAGGTTGAACCACGAGATGCCGCCGTAGCGACGCACCGAGTCCATGGCCTGCCACGTCTCGCCCCGAAGACCCCAGCCGCGCTCGGGGTCGATCTCACCGGCGAGCGTGTACGTGACCGTGTCGAGGTCGGGGCTGACCGCGAGGCCGTGGAGCACGATGTCGTCGGCGACGTTCACGATGGCGGTGCAGGTGCGCGGGTCGCGTACCTGCACGAGTCCGGCCAGGAATCGAGCGGCGCCGACGCCGCCCGCGAGGGTCACGATCATGGCCGCACGCTACCCGCGTGGGGCCTCAGCCCAGCGAGCGCAGCTTGCTCTGGAGCAACGCCACATCGGCCTCGACCATGAGCGTGACCAATTCGGCGAAGGTGGTCTTCGGGGTCCATCCGAGCGAGGCTTCGGCCTTCTTCGCGTCGCCGACCAGCAGGTCGACCTCGGCCGGTCGCATGAACCGCTCGTCGATGACGACGTAGTCCTCCCAGTTCAGGCCCATATGCCCGAAGGCCACCTCGCAGAACTCGCGCACCGAGTGCGTGGTGCCCGTGCACACGACGTAGTCGTCGGGCGTGTCCTGCTGGAGCATCAACCACATTGCCTCGACGTAGTCCTTGGCGAAGCCCCAGTCGCGCTGCGCGTCGAGGTTGCCGAGGCGGAGCTCGTCGGCGAGTCCGGACGAGATCTTGGCCACCGCGTTCGAGATCTTGCGGGTGACGAACTCGAAGCCGCGGCGCGGGCTCTCGTGGTTGAACAAGATCCCCGACGACGCGTGCAGGTCGTAGCTCTCGCGGTAGTTGATGGTGATCCAGTGGCCGTAGAGCTTCGCGACGCCATAGGGGCTGCGCGGGTAGAAGGGCGTCGATTCGACCTGGGGTACCTCTTGCACCTTGCCGAACATCTCGCTCGATGACGCCTGGTAGAAGCGGATGCCCGGGTCGATCATGCGGATGGCATCGAGGAGACGGGTGACGCCGAGCGCGGTGGTCTCGCCGGTGAGCACCGGCTGGCCGAACGACGTCTGCACGAACGACTGCGCGGCAAGGTTGTAAACCTCTTCGGGGCGATGCACCCGCAGCGCTTCGATGAGCGAGATCTCGTCGAGTAGGTCGGCAGAAACGAACTCGATGTCGTCCTGGATGTGCGAGATGCGCTCGAAGTTCACCGTGCTCGAGCGCCGAACCATGCCGACGACCTCGTACCCCTTCGTCAGCAACAGTTCGGCGAGGTACGACCCATCTTGACCGGTGACACCGGTGATCAACGCGCGTGGCATGCGTTCTTTGTAGCACCGCGACTCACCCGATTCGCGCCAATGGAGCAGGTGTACCGCTAGTAGCGGTTGATGCGTTCGCGCCAGTCGTCGAGCAGATCGGCGAGCGTGGAGACGATCGGAATCTCGGCTTTCCAGCCGGTGAGCTCGTGGATGCGAGCCGGGTCGCCGCGAAGAATGGGGACGTCGGCCGGCCGTGACAGCGCAGGATCCTGCTCGAGGCGCAGCGGGCGGCGGGCCAACCCGGTGAGGGTGTCGGCCACGAACTGCACGCTGACCTCGGTGCCCGAGCAGATGTTGTACGCCTCGCCGGGCGCACCGTGCTCCGCGAGCAGGCGATAGGCCCGGACCACGTCGCGGACGTCGGTGAAGTCGCGGCGTGTCGTGAGCGTGCCGACGGCCACGGTGTCGCCCCCGTCGCGCTCGGCGGCGGCGACGCGCGACGCGATCGCACTGGCCACGAAGCCCGGCCCCTGCCCGGGGCCGATGTGGGTGAACGGACGTGCTCGGATCACGTGGAGCCCGTAGCCGAGGAATGCCTGGAGGCAGACGAGGTCGGCCGCGGCCTTGCTCGCGGCATAGGGGCTGATTGGACGGAATGGCGTGTCCTCGTTGAGCGGGAGCTCGCTCTCGGCGACCCGGCCGTACACGTCGGCGGACAGCACGGCGACCACGCGCTGCACGTCGGCCGCTCGTGCCGCGGCGAGCACGTTCACCAGTCCTTCGACGTTCGCCCGGTAGGTGCCGATGACGTCGGTCCACGAACGACCGACGTCGCTCTGTCCGGCGAGTTGATAGACGACATCGGCGCGGGCCGCGTGCACGTGCGCGGTGATCGCATAGGCATCGCAGATGTCGGGCCCGCCGGATGCGCGATCGATGGCGACGACCTCGTCGCCGATCTCGCGGAGGTGCGCCACGAGGTGGCGACCGACGAAGCCGCTGGCACCAATCACGAGGGCTCTCATGCCGATGGACTTCTCTCTGCGCACACAGGCTGGCTCAGGACGCAACAGCGGCGCGACGGTACATCGCGAGGACGCCCGATACGTGAGCGGGCCACGTGAACGCACCCGCCCGGGCGCGGCCTCGTGCGACCAGCTGCTCGCGCAACGCCTCGTCGTGGATCACCCGATCGAGCGCACCGGCCAGCGCGTCGGCATCGTCGACGTCGACGAGCTCGGCCGCGTCCGCGCACACCTCGGGGATCGCGCCGGCGCGCGTGGCGACCACGGGGGTGCCGGCGCCCATCGCCTCGAGCGGGGGCAGGCCGAAGCCTTCGTAGCGGGAGGGGAATGCCAGCACCCGTGCACCGCGGAGCAGTGACGCTCGGTGCGCTTCGTCGACCATGCCCAGTCGCACGATGCGATGTCGGTGCGTGGCCTGCTCGATGGCGTGGTCGAACTCGGCCTGACCCCAGCCGTTCGGGCCGGCGATCACGAGGCGCAGCGTGGGGTTGGCGGCCGCCAGCGCGTCGAACGCCCGGATCAAGGTCGGGAAACCCTTGCGGGGCTCGATCGTGCCGATCGCGAGGATGTAGTCGCGGCCGCCTGCGAGGCGCGGGCCGATCGCCGGGTCGGCTTCGGGGATGGCGTCGACGCCGTTCGCGACCGCGGTGACCTGTGCCGGGTCGGCGTCGAAGACGTCGAGCACCTCGCGACGCACGAACTCCGAGACCGTGTGGACGAACGCGCCCTGCGCGAGGGCGCGTCGGATCGCGGCTGGGTAGGTCCGGGTGTGCGGGGTGCACATCTCGGGGTGATGCACTGCGGTGAGGTCGTGGACCGTCATGATCCGCGCCGCGTGCCGGCTCGGTGGCACCAGGAAGTTCGGGCCGTGCACGAGGTCGACCCGACCCGTGAGCCATTCGACCGGCGGGAACCCGCTGTGGCGCCAGGCGAAGTGCGCCGGTCGCGCGGGGAGCGGCCGGTCGACCACGGTGACCCCTGCGGGGGTGAGTGAACGGAGCTCACCCCGGCCCCGCCAGCTGTTCGCGAAAGCCACGACGTCGACATCGGACGATTCCGCGAGGCCTTCGAGGAGCCGAGTGGCCATGAGGCCGACCCCCGTGCGCGGTCCGAGCAAAGACGTCGCGTCGTAGGCCATCCGCATGTCGCTGCCCCGTCCGGTTGTCGATCGTGGCCTCGGAGCATCGCACACCACGATCCTCAGGAATGGGCCGGGCTGTAGTGGGGCGACCGCGCGAGGCGACTAGTGTTGCGCCCTCGTGGAGGACGTCGACCAAGCCCGCGCGGACGACGCACGCGTCGCACCCGTCGAAGAGTCCGCACCTGCGGATACGTCGTCGACCGCGGCCGGACCGCCGGTCCTCGCCGTCGTGGTCGCCCATGACCCGGGCGACTGGTTCGACGATGTCCTCGCCGCGCTCGCCGCGCAGGACTACCAACGGCTTCAGATGTTGGTGATCAACACCACCTCTATCGACGTGGCGGCGCGTGTGCACGCGGTGCTGCCCGGCGCGACGGTGCTCCCGCCCGGTCCCGAAGATGCGGGGTACGGCGCCGCTGCGAACCGTGTGCTCACCGAGGGCCCTCGTGCCCCGTTGCTGCTGCTGTGCCACGACGACGTCGCGCTCGCGCCCGAGGCCGTCACCCACCTCGTCGACGAGGTCGTCCGGTCGAACGCGGGGGTTGTCGCCCCGAAACTCTTGATGTGGGACGACCCGACCCGGCTGCAGCACGTCGGCCTCTCGGTCGACAAGTTCGGCATGTCGGCACCGCTCGCCGACGAAGGCGAGATCGATCAGGGCCAACGCGACGCGGTGACCGACGTGTTCGCGGTGCCTGGGGCTTGCATCCTGGTGCGCTCCGACCTGTTTCACACCGTTGGTGGCTTCGACCCCGAGATGCGTTTCCGGGGCGACGACGTCGACCTCTGTTGGCGGGCGCAGCTCGCTGGTGCCCGCGTGATGGTGGTGCCTCTCGCGGTCGCTCGCCACCGCGAGATGCTCGCCGACCGCAGCGTGATCGACGACACCCACCGCCTGCAACTGCGCCATGCCACGCGGTCGATGCTGTCGTGCTGGGGCCTCGCGAGGCTCGCACGGATACTGCCCCAGGCGATCCTGCTCACCATCGTCGAGATCATCTTCGCCATCGTGCACGGACGATTCCGTCACGCCCGCGAGCTCATGGACGCATGGACCTGGAACCTGCGCCGCCTCCCCGGCATCCACCGCCGCCGCAAGGCCATCGCCGTGTACCGCCAGACCAGCGACGCCGACGTGCATCGTCTCCAGGTACGGGGCAGCGCTCGATTGAGGATGTACTTCCGCGGCCAGCTCGGACGGGACGACGAGCGTATGGCGTCGCTCACCTCGGCCAGTCGCGAGATCGCGTCGTCGCTCCGCACCGCGACCACTCGCCTGACGGTCGTCGGACTAGGTCTGGTCTTGCTCGTCTTGCTCGTCGGGTCGCGGCACTACTTCACCAGCGCGATTCCGGCGGTCGGCGAGTTGCAACCGCTGCAGGGCGGCGGGCGCGACCTGTTCGAACAGTGGTGGCGGGGCTGGCACCCGCGAGCGCTCGGTTCGGACGCTGCATCGCCCACTGCGTACGGCATGCTCGCGCTGGCGAGCGTGCCCCTGTTCGGCCACGTCGCGCTGCTGCGCACCCTGCTGGTGCTGATGCCGTTGCCCCTCGCCGGCCTTGGCATGTGGCGCCTGACCCGACCGTTCGGCTCGCGGCGAGCCAACGTTGCGGGTGCGGCGGTCTACCTCGCCGTGCCTGTCGTCTACAACGGGTATGCGCAGGGCTCGCTGTCGGTCTTGGCGATGTACGCCGCGGCGCCCTGGCTGCTCGGTGCCTTCGGTCGCCTCGTCGGCACCGCGCCTTTCGTCTCGGCGGGCCATCGCGGCGGGTCCTTCGAGCATCGTGTGATGGCCCTCGCCCTGCTCGTCGCGGTCGCCGTTGCGTTCGTGCCGTTCGCAGCCATCGTCACGGCGGTCGTGATGGTGGGGCTGCTCATCGGGTCGCTCGTCGCGGGCGACGGTCGCGGGCTCGGCCGCCTGCTCGGTGGCACCGTGTGCGCGTCGGCGCTCGTATTCGTGATGCACCTGCCGTGGAGCCTGACGTTCCTCGGCCACGATCGCAGCTGGGCGTCGGTCGCGGGCGCCGGTTCGTTCGACAACGACGGGTACGACGTCGGCGACATCCTCCGCTTCCACACTGGTCCGTTCGGCTCGCATGCGATCTCGTTCGCCGTGCTAGCCGCCGCCGCGTTCTCGCTCTTGTTGGCGCAAGGTGAGCGGCTCGCGTGGGCGGTGCGCGGCTGGTTCGTGGCCTTGGCATGCTGGGCGTTGGTGCTCGCGGGCCAGCAGGACTTGCTCGGCCGCGGCCTGCCGGACCCGGGGGTGCTGTTCGCGCCCGCGGCCGCGGGTCTCGCGCTCGCCACCGCGCTCGGCGTCGCGGCATTCGAAGTTGATCTGCGGCGCCATCGATTCGGGTGGCGTCAGTTCGCGCCCTTCGCCGCGGCCGTGGCGATCGGCTTGCTGCTAGTGCCGTTTGCGACCGGCGCGGCCGACGGCCGTTGGAAGATGCCTCGACGCGACTTCTCGCGTTCGTACGCCGGGCTGTTCGCGCGTCCTGAAGAGGGTGAACCCCGCGTGCTGTGGATCGGGGACTCCCGAGTGCTGCCCCTCGGCGGGCTCGAGCTCGCGCAGGACGACCCGACCAACCCGGCCTCGGGGTTGGCGTTCGCGACAACCGACGGTCGCCCGCCTTCGCTGCTCGATCGCTGGGGTGGCCCCGAGACGCCGGGGGCGCAGCTGGTGCGCGACGCCATCGGTCGGGCCACTGCGGGCGACACCAGCCGCCTCGGTGCGCTCCTGTCGGTACTGGCGATCCGATTCGTCGTGGTGACCGACCATCTCGTGCCCGCGCCGTACCGCGGCGATGTGCGCCCGGTCTCCGACGCACTGCACCGCACGTTCGAAGCGCAGCTCGACCTCGAGCGCGTCGAGAGCGTCAACGAGGCGGTCACCGTCTATCGGAACAACTCATGGTCACCCATTCGGGCGGTGGTCCCGGCGGCCGTCGATCTGCAGACGAACCCCTTTGCGCGAGCTCAGGGCCTGGTTGAGCTCGGCGGGTCCGAACCGGCGCTCGCCAAAACCGCGCCCGAGGGCCTCGACGCGTCCGGCCGCCTCGATGCCGGTGACCGGATGTATCTCGCCACCACGTCCTCGGCGAACTGGCGGCTCGACGTGGGTGGCGCTGAGGCCGTGCGGCGTGACGCCTTCGGTTGGGCGAACTCGTTCGAGGTCGTGTCCTCGGGCGA
>WLNW01000127.1 GCA_009699605.1 Actinomycetota bacterium
GAGCGAGTGGCTGCCGAATGGTCCGCCGGTTGGCGAGCTGAGCCGCTCCGAACGCCGCGCCGCTCGCGTACTGCACCAGCTCTACCGGTTGAACGTCGCGGGCCGCGGTGACGTGATCACTGCGCTCGCCCGCATCTGACGCGAACGGCGTGCGGCACCGCTCAGCGGATGCGGATCGCGTGCACCAGGAGCGTGGCTGTTCGCGGACGATCGCTGAGCATGCGGAGCGACGCAACGCCTTGACGAATCGCCGCCCGTCTCGGCACGTTCGGGGTTGCGGCACCGCTCAGCGGATGCGGATCGCGTGCTGGTCCCCGTCTGTTCCGGTGACTGTTGCCCCGCGTTCATCTTGCGTTCGTCGACCTGGCTGCACGCTCGGCCACCATTGGCGCATAGGCGACGATTTGCGCGCAATCGGTATTGCAGAACGACGACACGCGCCGCGTCACGCCCAGAGTCGGCGGGCGACGTCGGCCCACAATTCGCGGTACGCGAGCGCGGATTGGCTCCGAGGCGCGAACACGGCGACTGGCGCGCGCTCGATGCCCATGCGTTCGATGACGCTGGTGCTCGCAATCACGGTGGGTAGATGAGCCGGTACACGTTCGAAGATCTCGGCGAGGAAGTCGCGCTGGAGCTTCTTTCGGCGGTCGATCATCGAGACGAAAGGCAGCACCAGGGGGCGATCGGCGTCGGCGAGAAAGCTGATGAGCTGATCGAGCGTCCGCATGGACAACGTGGTGGGAACGGTGGGTACGAGCAATGCGTCGCACGCGGCGAACACGCTCTCGCTGGTGAGCGTGATGCCCGGCGGACAGTCGAGGATGGCGATGTCGTACTGGTCGGCCAACGGCTCGAGGAGTGTCGTGATGCGCCGTGTCGGGCGTTTGCGCGTGTCGAGGTGGAGGTCGAGGTTGCGCATGGAGAAGTCGGCCGGCACGAGGTCGAGGCCGAGATGGTCGGTCGCTCGGATGTGTGCGGCGAGCGACCCGTTCGATTCGATCAGTCGCTTCGCGCCACCCTTCACGGTCGGCTTGATGCGAAAGAAGAATGTTGCCGCGCATTGCGGATCGAGATCCCATAGCAGCACACGGTTCCCGGCGCGCGTGGCTTCGTAGGCAAGGTTGACCGCAGTGGCCGTCTTCCCGACCCCGCCCTTGATGTTGTATGTGGCGACGACCTTCATCGTGGTCCACGTCCCAGGGCGCGTTCGAGGTCGTCGCGCGTGTCGTCAATGTCGTATGCGGCGAACCGCTCCGCGAACTCGGCGCGGGCTGCTCGGCGCCGCTGGTCGATGCGCTCGGTGAGCTGGCCGACGGCCAACATCGTGGCCGACGTTTCGCCCCGCTCGTGCAACTCGTCGGCGATCTCGCGCAGCGTGGCGACGTGGACCTCCGCGTCCTGGTGCACACCGAGGTTGTCCTGCAGGACCTTTAGCCGTCGCACGAACGTCTTGCGGGGCTTCTCCGACAGCACCGATCCGAAACACTCGATGAGGTAGCGAAGCTTCTTCGCGTCCTTGCGGAGGTCGTGGACGTGCTCGGCTGGCGTGTCTGATCGGATCAAACGTCCGGCCTCCACCAGGCGAGTGTGTGCACTCATGATGCGCTTCGCGACCACGTCGATGAGGGGATCGTGGGCCGCCGGTGCTGGTTCGTCGCCATCGTCGATCGGGCCGGCGAGCCAGAGTCGCCACTGCGTGACGAACGCGGTGGTGGTGGGCGCGCGCAACGCGTCGTTGAGTTCGCGGTGCGCGGCGATCTGTCGTTGCCGCAACAGCGCCCGAACCGGCTCGAGCGCGGACACGATGTCGGGGGCGAGCCCGTCGGTGTAGGTCGGCCATTCGACGATGTACACGTCGAGATCACGCGACGGTCCGGTCACCGATCCGAGTTGGGCGAACTCGGTACGGGCCTTGCTGAGCATGTGGCTCGGCAGCACCTTCTTGGCTTCGCCGAGCACGGTGCGAGTGCGGCGCACGGCGATCCGAAGGTCGTGGAGGAACTCGATGTCTGTCTCATCGATCGTGCCCTGCCAGTTCGCGGCGATCGTGTTCGCCAAGCCCGTGAGCACTTCGCAACAACCATCGATGGCCAGCATGGCTGGATCGAGCACGATGTCGGACGGCCCGGGGTACCCGCCGATGTGTATCTGGGCGACGCGGGCAGCTTCGGCGAGCGTGTCGTGATCGAGTTGTGCCAACCCGAGACCGGCGAGCGTTGCGAACGTCTTTCGTGCGTGCTTCTCGAAACCGCGAAGCGTCTCCACCTCGACCGTGCACGGAACCATCGTGAGACCGTCATGACCATCGATGCTGAGTTGCTCCCAGATCGTGGCGGCGGCAACGATTTTCCCGTCGGCGTCGCGACGCGATGCGCTCGTGCATCGCGTTCGCACGCGAACAACAGCGAGCAGCGCCCGATCCTCCGCCGCTTCGGCGACGCGCCGGCGAAACGGACCGGCCGGCAGTTGGTCGGTCACGCTCGGCGCGGCGGCAACGAGGAGCACTGCGGTCGCCGTATCGACGCCCGACAGGACCAGTTCGGTCGCGTGTCCGACGCGACTTTCCAGCCGGAGCCCCGCGGTGTGCAGTCGTCCATCGAAGGTGTCGAGCAGTGTCCGCTCGATGGTCCGTACTGGTTCGAGTACGAACCCCGCGTTCGCCAACGCCGTGGCGACGTCGTGGGGCGTGTGCTGCGCGGCAGCAAAAGTCGTGCTCATCAGGCCCGTCACCAGCCAGAACGTAGCGGCGTTGGTCATACTTGACCATGGCATTTGAGATCGAACGCAAGTTCCTCCTCCGTGGGGATCCCGCCTCCCGGCTCGGAAACGAGGTCGGCGAGCATCTTCGACAGGGCTACCTCGCCATCGATCAGGCCGTCGAGGTGCGGGTGCGCATCGGCTCCGAATCGGCGGCCGTCACGGTCAAGGCCGGGCGCGGCGTTGTCCGTACCGAGGTCGAGATGCCGATTGCGGCTGACGAAGCCGAGGAGCTGTGGATCCACACCATGGGCCGCAGAATCGAGAAGACCCGCTACCGGATCGACCTCGCAGGAGCCGGCCTCGATCGCCGCGCCGACGTCGCCGAGGTCGACATCTACCACGGCAGCCTGGCGGGCTTGTCTGTGGCCGAGGTCGAGTTCGCGTCCGAGTCATCGGCCGCGGAGTTCGTGCCTCCGCATTGGTTCGGTCGAGAGCTCACGGGCGACGACCGGTGGAGCAACGCGCAGTTGGCGCGCCATGGACTGCCGGAAGAGTTCATCAACGGGTCGCCGTAAGTTCAGAGCTTCGCCATGTGGCGTTCACCGAGGCTCCGCGGTTCAACGGCAGTGACTGTCTACGGTGGTCGGATGGCGCAAACCGCTGGAGGGGTCATCTGGCGCGTTGCGCACCGTTGGCACATCGAGGTACTTGTCGTGCATCGCCCGAGGCATCGCGATTGGTCATTGCCGAAGGGGAAGCGAATGCCCGGCGAGTCGGCCCTCGATTGTGCGCTGCGCGAGGTGTACGAAGAAACCGGTCTGGTCTGCGTGGCCGGCGAGGAGTTGCCCACGGCGATGTACCGCGGGCGCAAAGGGCGCGTCCGCAAGGTTCGCTACTGGTCGATGCAGGTGCAGGACGGAACCTTCCGCAAGAACGACGAGGTCGACGAAGTGCGTTGGCTGCGCGTCGATCAGGCGACGGAGGTGCTCACCTACGAACACGACGTGCTCGTGATCGGCGCGCTACGGGTGCTCTGTGCCGCCAGCGCCTGAGACCATCCCCGAGCCTTCGTTCCTGATGCGCCGAAGCGGCATTCCCGGTGCGGATCCACTGACCTCGGCTGACACAGTGGTCTTGTGAAAGTTCCTCGCCTCCCCGGGCTACATAATCTGCGACCGAATTCGCGTGCCGACCTCCGGGGCGACCTCGTGGCCGGCGTGGTCATCACTGCGTTCCTCATCCCCGTGGGCATGGGCTACAGCCAGGCCGCCGGCCTACCGCCGGTCTACGGCCTGTACGCCACGATCATCCCGCTGCTCGTCTATGCAGCGTTCGGACCTTCGAGAATCTTGGTGTTGGGGCCCGACTCGTCGCTGGCGCCGCTCATTGCCGCGACCATCGTGCCCCTCGCAGCGGGCAACCCCGATCGGGCGGTGGCGTTGGCCAGTGCACTCTCGATCGGCGCAGGGCTGATCGCTATCGCTGCGGGCATCGGTCGGTTCGGGTTCGTCACCGAGTTGCTGTCGATGCCGGTGCGCGTCGGCTACCTCAACGGCATCGCTGTTGTCGTTATCGTCGGGCAGTCGCCGAAGCTGCTCGGCGTGTCGGTCGAGCACAGCGCGCCGGTGAGCGCGTTTGTCGACCTCATCCGCGCCGCCGGCGATGTCGACCGTGTGCCGGTGATGGTCGGGCTGGTGTCTCTGGCTGCGATGATCGTGATGCGACTGGTGGCCCCCCGCGTGCCGCGGTCGCTGCTGGTCGTGATCGGGAGCATCATCGCCGTCAAGATCTTCGGCCTCGAAGGCCAGCTCGTGCTGGTGGGATCGCTTCCGGCCGGGTTCCCGTTCCCCGCCCTTCCGAGGGTCGGGTGGGCGGATTTCGGCAAGTTGGCTGCCGGGTCGTTCACCATCGCCGTGGTGTCGTTTGCCGATACGAGCGTGTTGTCCCGGGCGTATTCGAAGCGCCTCGGTCAAGGCGTCGACCCCAACGCCGAGTTCATCGGGCTGGGTGCCGCCAATGTGGCGGCCGGCTTCTTTCAGGGCTTTCCCGTTTCGGCCAGTCAGTCTCGGACCCCGGTCGCCGAGGCCGCAGGGGCCAAGACCCAGCTGACCGGCGTCGTCGCGGCCATTCTGATCGTCGTGCTCCTGGTGGCGGCCCCGGGTCTCCTCGCGTCGCTCCCGATCGCCGCGCTGGCCGCGATCGTGATGTTGGCGGTGATCGACCTGATCGACGTGCCGACGGTGGTGTCGCTCGCCCGCGGGCGGCGGAACGAGTTCATCCTCTCGATGATCGCGTTCGTCGGGGTGGTCATCGCCGGCGTGCTGTGGGGGATCGGAATCGCCGTCGCGGTCTCGCTCCTCGCGTTCGTGTCACAAGCCTGGCGCCCGCACGTCACGACGCTCGTGCGCATCAAAGGCGTGAGCGGCTATCACGACATCGACCAGCATCCCGAGGGCACCCAGATTGACGGCTTGCTGCTGTTCAGCTTCGGCGCGCCGCTGTTCTTCGCCAACGCCGACGGCTTTCGGTCGGAGATCATCCAGCGGGTCGAGGAGACATCCGATGTCCGCTGGGTCATCGTGACGGCCGAGCCGATCACTCGCATCGATGCCACGGCCGAGGCCATGATCAACGAGCTTCACGCCGATCTTGCCGAGCGCGGCATCGAGCTCGGGTTCGCCGGATTGAAGAGTGTCGTACGTGACCAGATCGCGCCCGGCGGCACCGTCGCGCTGATCGGCGCCGACCGCTTCTTTCCGACCATCGGTGAGGCGATCAGAGCCTTCGTCGAAGAGACCGGCAGCGACTTCATCGACTGGAAGACGCAGCCGCCAGACCCGTCGTGACTCGCTGGATCAGACCCGCTCCGGCGCCCAAGGTTTTCTGGTGGAGACGATGGGAATCGAACCCACGACCCCCTGCTTGCCAACCAGTTCAATGCGTGCAGCGACGTGCACGCGAATACGCTGGAATCCAGGCAGCAGTAGGGCAAGCGGGCATCGGTGTGCGTCGCTGTGTAGGGTCGTGCGGGAGGGGTTTGGCTCCCCGTTTGGCTCCCACCGACCAGCGTTTCTTTCGCCTACCGCAGCGACCCCTGGCTCCCTGAACCCCGTGTCTCTCGCAGAGTGAGAGTTTGGCTGCTACGCGTGGCATTCGGCAGATTCCGGCTCCGTCCGATAGCGACGGCGGTTCAGGGTGGTGTCGGCGGCTGGTTTAGGGTGTGTTGGTGCACGGCGCCCGTCGCGTTCGTCGGGGGGTAACCGCCGAGACGCTGATCGTCGCCGTCGGCGGGGTTCATCGCGTTGCGAGGTGGGGGAGCCGTCGGTGCTACCGGCCATGACCAGCGAGCAGAAGTCCCGTTGCACCCGCGCGTTGGCGATCGCGATCGGCCTCGCGTCGCCGGTGTGCTACCTCGTGCTTGCGCACACCCACGGGCGTCTGAACCGCATGTGGTTCATGGTGGACCTCGACGTGTATCGGTGGAGCGGTATGCCGGTCGTGAGCACGAAACGCCTGTACACCGCGAAGTACTCGGGCTTCTTGAGCTTCACGTACACCCCTTTCGCGGCGGTCCTGTTCGCGCCGCTGCATCTCGTGAACCTCCGCGTTCTTCGTTGGGGCAGCGCGCTCGCGAATCTCGGCGCGCTGTTCTTCTCGATCGACGTCGTCACAAAGCACTCGGGCGGTGATTCACGGTTGTCGAGTTCGGCTCGCCGCGACGTGTGCTGGCTGCTGTTCGCGGTGTGCGTCTGGATGGAGCCGGTGCAGCAGACACTGCGATTCGGTCAAGTGAACCTGTTCCTGATGGTCGCCATGCTCGCCGACCTCACTCGCCCGGAAGACTCCCGGTGGCGTGGTGCCTTCGTCGGGATCGCGGCCGGTATCAAGCTCACGCCGGCGATATTTCTGTTGTTCCTCATCGTGAGCGGTCAGCGACGCGACGCGAGACGAGGTATTGCGGCTGCCGCCCTCACGGTGATCGTCGGCTGGTTGCTGCTGCCGCGAGCTTCGTACGCGTTCTGGATCCAGCATCGGTTCGCTCAGAGCTCGCGCGTCGGCAGCATCCGGTTCGTTGCGAACCAGTCGACCTACGGCGCTATAGCACGCATGATGGGCGGACGATTCGCCGTGCCGTCGCTCTACTTCTCGGTCGCCGCCGCGGTCCTGGTGCTCGGCATGAGTCAGGCGGTGCGTATCCACCGGTCGGGTCATGTGGTGCCGGCCCTCTGCTGGTGTGGCTTCACCGGCTTGCTGGTCTCGCCTATCTCGTGGTCGCACCATTGGGTGTGGGTCGTGCCGTTCATCGCGTGGGCGGCCATGCGTGCGATGCAACGTCGCTGCGGCGCCGCGCTGCTCGCGCTCGGTACGGCCGCGACGTTCGCCGCGTGGCCGATGCGCGGTGCAACTTCGATCACCATGCCGTACGGCGTGATCTGGTTGACACAGCGGGCCGACCGCCTGGGCCGCACCTGGAGTGTCTCGTGGCTCACCGAAAACCTCTACGTGCTCGTGGCGCTGACCGTGATGGTCGTATTCGAGCTATGGCAACGAATCGGACCGTCGCTCGGCTCGCGTATCACCGGGAACGACCTACTGGACGCGGCCCAAGAGCGCGACTCATCGCAGATGTGATTCGGCCTGGGTTTGACGTGTGCTCGTCGGATTGGATTTTTCAAGCCGCTCGAGCTCGACCGGTTGGCTGTCGGCCAGTGAGCTACTTCTCGGCCAATGTGATCGACACTTGCCTATGGGGTGAGTAGGGAGACATGGCGATGGATCTCCTCGAGGAGATCGGTGTTGTGCTTCACAGCGATCGTGAGCTCGGTGTTTTCCTGAAGCAGGCGTTTGATCTCTTCGGTGTTCTTCTCGGTGTGTATGGCGATCTCCGATGAGATCGCGTCGGCGCGCTTCGCGGCGATCAGCAACGCTGCGGCTTGAACGCCTGCGAGCATCGACAAGAAGAGGTTGAGAAGGATGTACGGGTAGGGGTCGAAGCCGTGCTTACCGTTGTTGCCCCCGAGGTAGAAGATTGAGTTGACGATCGCCCACAGGATCATGATTCCGAAGAAGCTGAACACGAAAGGCCACGAGCCCATGATGTTGCGCATGCGATCGGCGGCGCGTTCGCCCGGTGTCAGCTGCTCGCCGGAGCGGACGCCGGCATGCCGATGCCATTGCGATGTCGAACCCTTTGGTTGCATGGTGTGATTTTGCCACACAATCGACTTGCTCAGTGGGCGAGCCAACGCAGTTTCGTCGTCTGGTGAGACCGCGCCCGGCCTCACCTTGATCGATCGGGCCTGCCGCTATCCACGGTCCGGATCCACTCAATCGTCCGCTGATCGCCTTCGCCTCCCAACACCTCAAACCTTTCTTTTGGGAGACGTAACCAACCCCTGGACCGTGCTTTGCGACTCTCTCGCAGCGCGAGATGGCGAAACACCGTTTCTTTCGCTCGCCCGCAGCGACCCCTGACCCCGTAAACCCCGTATCTCTCGCAGAGTGAGAGATTGGCTGCCACGCGTGGCATGCGGCAGATCCCGGCTGCGTCCGATCGTGGCCGCTGTCTCACCTTCGACGCCCGCCGAGACGCACTTAGCGCACCGGCTCCTCGCATCTGCCCCAAGAGTTCGCCGGTCGGCCTGCTGTCCGACGCGGCCTAGACAACTTCGCCTGGAACCATACAAATGCCTCTGACGACCAACTGGGAGAAGATCGTGTCCACATCATCAAAGCGGAGATTCCGCCGTGTGTCGGGGCGCATAGTCGCTGCGGCGCTGTGCGCTACCGTCGTCGGACTCTCGGGTCCCGACGCCGGGGCAACCGTAGGTGACACCGTCACCTTCGCGAACATCGGGGATGTCCCATACACCTCGGCGCAGACCGCGCTCATGGCGAACTTCACGGCGCACATCAACGCCGATCCGGACGTTTCGTTCGTCGCCCACTCCGGCGATTTCAAGGGTGGAAGCGACGTGTGTACCGACGCCGCGTTCAACAGTACGTTCGCGTCGTTCCAGACCTTCGCCGATCCGTTCTGGTACACGCCCGGCGACAACGACTGGACCGATTGCCACCGGAACAACAACGGGAACTTCCAACCAGCGAATCGCCTGGCGAAGGTTCGATCGCTCTACTTCGCGACTCCCGGCCAGACTACCGGCGGTACCCCGATGGCGGTGACCACCCAAGCCAACTCCGCGGTGGTCGCGGACAACGTGCATGTCGAGAACACCTGGTTCAACAAGAAGTGCGTGACCTTCGGTGCGATCCACTCGGTGAGCAGCAACCAGGGTTACCTCGATCCGAACTACGCGACCAACTCGTCGACTTACCCCGTGGAAACAGTGGGCGAGAAGGCCGCACGCTACGCTGAGGTAGACGCTCGCATCGCCGCCGATGTGCGCTGGCTTGACGCGATCTTCGCCGCGGCCGACGCGAACGTCAGCGACGCAGTGTTCCTCATGATGCAAGCCGAACCATCGCTCGGCCCGGTCGACAACGACAAGGTCTTCGGCACTGAGTTCGTGGACATCCACAACAAGATCTATGCGCTCGCGGCGTCGCACCCCAACATGCAGGTCGTCATTGCGCACGGTGATCAGCACAACAACCTGTGGCAACCCAACTACGGTGGTTCGACTGCGCCGAACATCGCGCGGCTCGAAAACTGGGGATCGAACACCGGTGGCGTACTGGCCGTGACCAAATGGCAGAAGGTCACCGCGACATGCGGTACTCCTGGGACACCGGCAACCTTCTCCGTCGTCGACCAGACCGTGCAGGCGATACCTTCGCCAGTAGTTCCCGAAGGCCCGCTCACCCTCGGTGTGCTGACCATCGGCGGCGTCGGTGCGGTGTACCTCGCCCTTCGTGGCCGGCGCCGCAGCAATTCCGCGTTCGCCTGAAGCATCGGTGGTGCACGTGCGCCGTACGCGGCGCTCGTGCACCACGCCCCGGCAAGCGCCGACCGCCGTGTGCCCAGCCGTGATCATGCGCGACAGACGGTCGCGATGCGCTCTACCGGCGGCCGCCTACTGCTCGCCGGACCATCGCTGCGTGATCCGAGCTTCTATCGCACGGTCGTGCTGAACACGGCATTCGATGCGTTGCCCGAGGCGAACCGGGTGCTCGGCGACTCGAACGACTGGGCGTCCTCAATGGGCCAACTGAGCCTTGATCCACCGATTGCTCGAGTGTGAGGTAGGTCGCGTATCCGCCCGAAAAGCCCCCTGGACTGGGACGATGTCGGTATCTGACGCCGCATCGTTCGACCAACCAGGAGACACTTTCCGTGAGGCGAGTATCGCATTCGCTCGACCGCGCAGGGCTGGAAGTGGCTCGGCTACGGGTCGCGGCGAGCCACCCGTGAAAGGTTTGGCTGCCCACGCCGCGCCGCAATCGGCACACACCACCAAAACCCTTGCAAACACTGGTGGAGACGATGGGAATCGAACCCACGACCCCCTGCTTGCAAAGCAGGTGCTCTAGCCAACTGAGCTACGTCCCCCGGTGCAACGCCTCTGAACAGGAGATCACACGAACCTGTCCAAAGCTGACGAGTCGGGTCTCGGGAGTGCAGACCGTCACGACCCGCAGAACACTACCAACCTCGGCGCCTACCTCGAAACGCTCACGGCCGTGCTCCGCGCGGCAGGTCGAGGATCGCGGCTGCTTGGGCGGGGGAGGCAA
>WLNW01000128.1 GCA_009699605.1 Actinomycetota bacterium
CTCTCCACCGCCGGCCACGTCGACCACGGCAAGTCGTCCCTGGTGCGCGCGCTCACCGGCACCGACCCCGATCGCTTCGCCGAGGAGAAGGCCCGCGGCCTCACCATCGATCTGGGTTTCGCGTCGACCACGCTGCCGAGCGGGCGCGGGGTAGCCATCATCGACGTTCCGGGACACGTGCGCTTCCTCCGCAACATGCTGGCCGGCATCGGCGCGGTCGACGCGTGCATCTTCGTCGTCGCGGCCACCGAGGGTTGGAAGCCCCAGAGCGAGGAGCACCTGCGCATCCTCGAGCTGCTGGGCATCACCCACGGGGTGATCGTGCTCACGAAGGTCGGCATCGCCGACGCGGAGCTACGAGAGCTCGCACGCCTCGACGTCGAGGAGCACGTGGCCGGGACGTTCCTCGAAGACGCCGAGTTCGTCGAGGTCGACTCCATCGACGGCACCGGCCTTGATGAGATGCAGGCCGCCATGGATCGACTCCTCGATGCCACGCCCACCGCCCACGATGTGGGTCGTCCACGCCTCTGGATCGACCGCTCGTTCGCGGCGAAGGGCGCGGGCACCGTGGTCACCGGCACGCTCACCGGTGGGCGAGTTCGCGTCGACGACACGCTGGCGCTCGGGCCACGCAACCTCGCAGTGCGCGTGCGCGGCATCCAGTCGCTCCACAAGGAGCGCACCAAGATCGGCCCCGGCAATCGCGTCGCCCTTAACCTCAGCGGCGTGGCCCGAGACGGCGTCGCCCGAGGCGACGTGCTCGTCGCCTCCGGGCAATGGCATCACACGTCGCGAGTCGATGCGTCGCTCCAGGTGCTCGGCTCACTCGACCACGTGGTGTCGCGACGCGGCGCCTACCTCGCATACATCGGATCGGGTGAACACTCGGTCAAGGTCCGCATCCTCGGGCCGTCATCCATTCACCCCGGCCAGGCCGGGCTCGTGCGACTGCACCTACCCGTCGCGCTGCCGATGCTTCCCGGCGATCGCTACGTGTTGCGCGAAAGCGGTCGCAACGAAACCGTGGGCGGCGGCGAGATCCTCGACGTGGCACCGGTGCTACCGGCCTCTCGTGCCAAACCCGACCGATCAATCGCGCGAGTCGTCGCCGAGCGCGGGTGGACCGACGCGAACGAGCTGCGCCTGCTGGTCGGCCAGACGGTTGCACCCACGCTCGGCCACTACGTCGTCGACCCCTCGGTACTGGAGGCAGCTCGGGCCGCGTTACGCGAGGCCGTCGAGCGTGCCGGGACGCTGGGCCTCGAGTTGGCCCGGCTCGACGAACGCGGACGCCTCGTACTCAGCGTGCTCGACAGCGTCACGGTCGACGGCGGCCGTGTCCGGCTCGCGTCGGTGGCCGACCCGCTGCTCGATCATCCCTACGTCGCGGCCCTCGAAGCCGCACCGTTCACGCCTCCAGACCCTGTGGGCGTCGACCGCGCGGAGCTACGCGAGTTAGTGAGACACGGCAAGGTCGCCGACATCGACGGCGTGTTCTACGCGACCAGCGCGCTCGCCGCGGCCGCCACGTTGTGTGCGTCGCTGCTGCGCGCGCAACCGGACGGGTTCACCGTGGCCGACTTCCGCGACGCCGCAGGGAGTTCGCGCAAGCACACCCTGCCGCTGCTCGGGCGCCTCGACGAGACCGGCGTGACGCGGCGGCGCGGCGATGTACGCATCGGCGGCCCACGCCTGCCGGCGATCTGATCGATTGTCGGGCCGCGAAACCGTCAGGTCAGACAGATTCGCGGGCGAGCAACGCTCGCCGTTCGACCTCGCTGAGGCCGCCCCAAATGCCGTGCGGTTCGCGTATGCGAAGCGCGTAGTCAAGGCAGTCCTTGCGCACCGAACACGATACGCAAATGCCCTTGGCCCGCTGTTCCCGTTCGAGCTTCTCGTCCTTGCGCTCGAACTGTGCAGGCGGGAAGAACATGACCGCTTGTGGTCCCCGACAAGCGGCTCGTACCTGCCATTGGTGGTCAGATAGTTGTGCCGTCAAAACGATTTCCCCCAGTTCGATCGGAACTTAGCCCTGCAGGTCAGCGTCTGACAAACCCCATCCGCCAGTCGGCCTGCCCCACGCGCTAAAGTCCCCATCCCCGTTTTTCACGCTATCGGGCCGGTGACGCACTCCGATGCTCGCGATAGTCACGCGCTGCGCCTTCGTCGGGCTCGATCTCAAGCAGCAGCCCCACGATCTCCACCACGCGGATCTGGCCGCCGGCCGCAATCGGGGTCGCCCGATTCGTCCGGGCTCGCCACAGCGCGTCGCGCACCCGCACCAGACCTTCGGGGTCGATCGCGGACTCTGCGACGCCGAGCTCGCCGATCATCCAGTCGCGACCGATGGTGGGCGTCGAGAAGCGGGTGCGGACGATCGCCGGCATACCGGTGATCATGCCTGCGGCCAACCCGCCGACACCCACCAGGAGGGTGAGCCACGGCACCGCGATGCCGTCGTAGAGGTAGAGCGTGCCGAGAATGCTCGCGGCGAGCCCGACGCCGGTCCAAAAGCGCGGGATGCCGGTTTGCACGTCGACCGCGTAGCCGACTGCCGAGAGCACGAGCAGCGCGACCGCCCAAGGGCGGGTGGGAAGCACCGCCATGCCGTAGCTGCCGAGGATCAGGCACAACGCTCCGAGAACGCCAGCGATGCCGACACCGGCGGTGAACAGCTCAAAGATGAGCAGCCCCAGGCCGACGACGAAGAACAGGTACGCCACCGGCGGACTCGACACGGTGTGCATCATCTTGCGGCCGATCGTGAGCTCGCTGAACAAGATCGGCGTGACGGGCTCGCGACGGGGACCCTCGTCGGTATCGACCGTGCGGGTCTCGACGCCCGGAAGGTCAATAATGAAGTTGCCTATCACGGGAGCGTCCTTGGCTATCCCGAGGGTCACTGCTTCGTCGGCGCCGACGGTTTCATCGATGAGCTTGGGGATGCTCCCACCGAAATCGCCACCGTCAACCGCAAGCTCGCCCAGGTCACCGAGCCGAGAGCCGGCAGAAATGCCGACGAGATCGGTGAGCGACACAAGCTGCGCGACCCGACCGCGCACCTTGGCCCCGGAAGGGCCGACCCAGGCGTACACCGGCACCTTCGCGTCACGGACCGCCGACGTGAGCTTTCCGAACTGAGCGTCGGACAGGACCGACTTGCCGCTCTTCACCTGCAACACCACGATCGCGCCGGCCTCTTCGGCGGCCGCTATCTGCGACTCGATGAACTCGGCCAGGTTCGGGTCGAGCAATCCGGTGACCTTGACGATGAGCACCTCGGAAACGGAGCCGGTGGGCCCGGACGTCGCCCCGGAGGTCTGGGCCGACGCGCCCGGCATGCCGAGGAGAACCCCGAGCGCAACGAGTACGAGCCCAACGATGGATAGTCTGCGCACCTGGCGCCTCCGAGGTAACAACGAGTGGATCCTGCGAGCTTCTTCGCTGCAAGCCGGGTAGTCATCGTGGCCGGGAAGGGCGGCGTCGGCAAAACCGTGGTGAGCGCAGCTTTGGCTCGCGCCGCGGCCATCGTCGGCCTCGACACGGTACTCGTCGAGATCGACGGCCGAGCCTCGAGCCACCGCTCGTTCGACGCGGAACCGCTCGAATACCACGAGCGCGATCTCTGGCGCGCCCCAGGTGCGGGACGGGTCCGAGGGCGTTCGATCACCGCCGATCGCGCGCTGGTCGAATACCTCCACGATCACGGCCTGGCCCGCATCGCGGATCGTTTGCAGAAGAGCGGCGCGCTCGAAGTGGTGGCAACTGCCACACCCGGGCTGAAGGACCTGCTCGTGCTGGGCAAGATCAAACAGCTCGAGGTGGCCCGCCAACGCGACCTCGTGGTCGTCGATGCCCCCGCGAGCGGCCATGCACTCGGGTTCCTTCGGGCACCGTCGGTGCTGCTCGACCTGGCGGGTGCCGGGCCGATCCATCATCAGGCCCGCGAGGCCATGGCGATGTTGCAGGACCCGATGCGATGTCAGGTGGTGCTCGTGACGATCCCCGAGGAGACCCCGGTCGACGAAGCGACCGAGACCGCATACGCGCTCGAGGACGAGGTCGGCGTGGCGCTCGGACCGATCGTCGTGAACGGCGTGTACGAGCCGCTTACCGGTCTCGAACGCGTACCCCGCACCGGCGACGCGGCCGTTCGAGCGGCGCTAACCGCCGCAGCCGAACTGCGCAGGCACCGTCAGTTGCACCAAAACGCCGAGCGGCAACGGCTCGCGGCGGCACTGCCTCTGGAACAGGTCGCGCTGCCTTTCCTCTTCACCCCCACGATCGGGGCGACCGAGTCGGCGGAGCTCGCCGATGCCATCCTCGAAGGCATCGGGCGCCTGGCCGACCGCGCGGTGGCCAAGAATGGCTGACCGGCGCGACTCGTTCGCCGGCACGATCGGACCGGCCCGCATCGTGGTGTGCGTGGGTACCGGTGGGGTGGGCAAGACCACCGCCGCCGCAGCAATCGCGTTGGCCGCAGCGCGCGAGGGCCGCCGTGCCGTCGTAGTCACGATCGATCCGGCGCGCCGACTCGCGCAGGCGCTCGGTCTCGAATCGCTCGGCAACGAAGCCCGCGAGGTCGACGGCGCCGGGCGCAACGGTGGCTCGTTGCACGCCGCAATGCTCGACCCGCGCGCCACGTTCGACGCCATGGTCACTCGCTGCGCGCTCGACGAAGCGCAGCGCGACCGCATCCTCGCGAACCACTTCTATCAGACCATCGCCGGCAACCTCGCGGGCACCCACGAGTACATGGCCATGGAGAAACTGCACGAACTGGCCGACACCGGCGCCTATGACCTCATCGTCGTCGATACCCCGCCAAGCCGCGATGCGCTCGCGTTCCTCGACGCGCCGCGCATGTTCGCACGGCTGCTCGACAACTGGCTCTACAAGCTGCTCGTCACGCCGAGTCGCGGGTTCGCCCGCACGGCCGCGGCGGGGGCCCACACCGTGGCCCGACAACTCACACGCGTCGTCGGCGCGGCAGTCATCGAGGACACCATCGCGTTCTTCCGGGCTCTCGATGGGATCGAGGAGGGCTTTCGCCTCCGGGCCGCCGACGTCTACCGGATGCTGCAGTCCGACGAAGCCGCGTTCGTGCTCGTCGTGTCCCCACGCCCCGACACCCTCGAAGAAGCCAGCCGCTTCGCCAGCATCCTCGGCGACGCCGACATGGCCGTGCGGGCCGTGGTGGTCAACCGCGTCACACCCTCGTTCGGTTCGGCCGCAGTGCCCCAGGGCCGCTCGGGCGCGGCACGGGCACTCGCCGACTTCCGGGCACTCGCCGAACGCGAAGCAGCGGAGATCGCCGGCTTCGTCGCCACCGTGCCCCGCTCCACGGTCGTCCAGGTGCCGATGCTCCCCCACGACATCCACGATCTCGACGGGCTGCTCACCATCGCCGGGCTGTTGTTCGCTCCAACGTGATGGCGGAGCACCGACGCGTTTCACGGCACGGTGATGTCGGGCGGAGGGGCGTCCGCTACGCTCCACTGCCGTGCCAAGCGTGCTCGTCGCCACCGATGCCGACTCGATTCTCGACGCGATCGACGCCGCGCTCGGAGGCACCTACAAGGTCTTCCGGGTGCGCAAGGGTGCCGACGTGCGGGTCGCCGTCGCCGAGGTCGATCCCGACGTCGTGCTGCTCGATCTGCAGATCGGCAACATGGGCGGCATCGCGGCGTGCCTCGACCTGCGCCTCGAGGAGCGGGCCGGTCGCCTCGACGAGCGGCGGATCTTGATCCTGCTCGACCGCGAGGCCGATATCTTCCTCGCTCGGCGGGCCGAGGCCGACGGTTGGCTCATCAAGCCGCTCGACGCGTTCCGCCTCCGCCGGGCCGTGACCACGGTGCTCGAACACGGCCAGTACACCGAGGGTCTGCCGGCGGACGCGCCGCCTCCTCTCGTCTGAACATCCGGTTGGCCGCGTTCCGGAAGGGCCGCGCTAACATCTCCGGGCCACGGGTAGTGGCGCAGCTTGGTAGCGCGCCTCGTTCGGGACGAGGAGGTCGTGGGTTCGAATCCCGCCTACCCGACGTGTGGATCCTCGCGATCTCGCATGCCTGCTCGGCCGGGAGGCTCGCAACGCTCTCCGTTCCGCTCCGGCCGTTCGAGCCGCGGAGGCTCCTGACGCCTCGTCGGCCCTTCGGGCGCACAGGCCCGCTGCTTCGCCGCCGCCGGAGAAGACCATGGGCGCGGCCCCGCTCGCTGCGTCAGTACGCGTCGAGGACGGTCAGGTTGTCGGGGCCCCAGTAAGCCTGCATCGAGGTGATGAGCCCGTCGGGAGCGAAGGTCATCACGTCGATGATGTCGACCTGGGCCCGCACACCGTCGCGCAGGCTCGTCGACCGGAGGGTCGCCGCAGCCGCGATGCCGGTAGCGAGCACGCGGACCGGACCGGTCAGTTCCACCTTCTCGGGTCGCACGCGGCCGAGTGCTCCGTCGTAGAACGCCTCGATCGCCGCGCGGCCGACCACCGGGGTGGAACCCGCAGGATCCTCGACCACAGCGTCGACGGCGTAGAGCGCGGCGATGCCCGATGCGTCGTGCGCGGTCAGGCGCCCGCAGTAGCGCTCGAACGCGAGGCGGATCGTCGCGGCATCGGCCATGTCAGCCGCCCACCGCGGCGCGCACGGCCCGGTGGAAGTGCTGCACCGCGCCCTCGTTGCGACCGAGCACCGTTGTCGGTACGCGACCCGAACCGAGCACGCGCTGGATGCGCTCCGATTCGGGATAGTCCTCGTCGCGGGTGATGGCATCGTGCAGGTCGAACCAGGCCTCCATCGACTTGGCCCATTCGCCGTTCGCGTCGTGAGCAGCCCGCGGTTCGGGGGTGTACATGGTCATCTCGGCCACGGTGCGGTCGGCACCGACCGGTTCGAACCTCCACAGGATGAAGTGGTCAATGGTGTGATTGACCATGGTGTTCGGCGCCAGGTGGTACTGCACCGTGGCGTGCGCGAGCAGATCCCATTCCTCCTGCGGCCGGTGGTCGAACTCGAGTATCGAGGCGCGAGGAACCGGGATGCGCAGGTGCGGTCCGAACTCGTCGTAGATCATCACGTGGCCGGGATAGTCAGGACCGACGCTCGCGCCGTGCAACGCGAACACGTGATACGACTCGGTGAACGTGTCGAGGATGAGCTTCCAGTTGCACTGCCATTCGCGCTGAATGCGATCCCACACGTGATAGCCCGCGAGGTCGAACCGATCGAGATCGCGCGAGATCTCTGCGCCGATGATCGCGTCGACGTCGGGGGTGTCTCCGCCACCGGGACGCACGAACACCAAGCCATGGGCCTCGGCCACGGGCAGCGCGACCAGTCCGAGCGTGTCCTTGGACAACGACGCAAATCCGCCCTGCGAACGCGGCTGCCCGAGCAGGCGACCGTCGCGGGCATACGTCCAGTTGTGGAACGGACACGCGAAGTTCTTCGCCTGGCCACAGCCGTGTACCACCTGGGTGGCCCGGTGCCGGCACGCGTTCACGAATGCGCCGAGTTGCCCCTCATCGTCGCGCACGATCACGATCGGCACGCCACCTGAGTCGAGGGTGACGAAGTCCCCCGGCTCACGAACATCGGCCGTGAGGCACGCCACCACCGCACCCTCGCGAAACAGCGCCTGTTGCTCGCGGGCGAACCAGTCGGCCGAGGTGTAGACGGACGTGTCGATCTCGAGGACGTCGTCGGCCAGCTGGGTCGCGCCGGAGCGGTGCATCTGGAGCCAGCGCTCGATCACATCAACCTGTGTCGCATGATCCATTGGTCCCGCCTTCCGCGCGACGGCCGCGACCCCGTTCCTCGCACGTAACGTAGCGGGCATGGTCCAACCGGCCGACTCGGTCGATCACGTCCGCCGCGAACTGCAGCGTCGTATGCGCCTCATGCTCACCGGCAGCGCAACGCCACCGGTGCACGACCCGAAGCGTGTCGACCCCGGCTTGTTCGGCCCCGCAAGCTCCGCTTGGCGCGTGCACGCCGACACGTCCATGTTCGTCGGCGGCCTTCGTGCGCTACTCCTGCAGACCCTGCACCCGCTCGCCATGGCGGGCGTTGCGGATCACTCCGACTATCGCCACGATCCACTGGGTCGTTTGCAACGCACCGCGGGCTATGTCGGTATCACGACCTACGGCACCACCGCCGAAGCCAAAGCAATGATCGCCCGTGTGCGCAAGATCCACACTCGGGTCACCGGTATCGCCCCCGACGGTCGCCCATACGACGCACGCGACCCACGGTTGCTCGGGTGGGTGCACGTCACCGAGGTCGACAGCTTCCTCGCCGCGTACCAGCGTTATGCAGTACGACCGCTGAGCGACGCCGACGCCGACCAGTACGTGGCCGAGATGGCGGTCGTCGCCAAACGCATCGGGGTCAAGTCGCCCCCGCGTACTCGCGCCGAGATGCACGAAACCGTCCAGTCGTACCGGCCCGAGCTCAGCGTCGGCGGCCAAGCGCGCGACGCGGTGAAGTTCTTGCTGCTCCCGCCTTTACCGCTCGCAACGCGCCCGGCATACGGCGTCATCTCGACAGCCGCCGTCAGCCTGCTGCCGGGTTGGGCCCGCCGCATGCTGTGGTTGCCCGTCGCACCGGGTGCCGACACGCTGGTGGTGCGGCCCGCCACTACCGCACTGCTCCGTGTGCTGGGTTGGGCCTTGGCGCCAGAACCGCCGCAGGTCGCCGAAACCGCCTGAGCCATCTGGTCGAACCGGTAGCGTGCGCGCCGTGGAACTGCGCGACGTTCAGGAACTGATGGACACCCTCTACGGCGCGAGCGACCGCGAGCGGGGTATCCCGGCGACCGTCGCGTGGCTGTGCGAAGAGCTCGGCGAGCTCGCGCAAGCCGTGCGCAAAGGCACCCGCGAACAGCAGTTGCACGAACTGGGCGATGTGCTCGCCTGGCTCGCGTCACTCGCCAACCAGCTCGATCTCACGCTCGACGACGCCATGGCCCGCTACCGCGACAACCCGCCGTTGTAGAGCTCAGCGGATGCCGCGTGCGATGAGCGCCTCGGCGATCTGGATGGCGTTGAGGGCCGCACCCTTGCGAAGGTTGTCGCCTGAGACAAACAGGGCGAGGCCGTTCTCGACGGTGGAATCGCGACGGATTCGGCCCACGAGCGACGGATCGATACCGGCCGAGTCAATGGGCGTGGGGATGTCGTCGAGCACGACACCCGGCGCCGTGGATAACAGCTCGCGGGCGCGGTCGGGGCTGATCGGACGGGCGAAGGACGCGTTGATGGCCAGCGAGTGACCGGTGAACACCGGCACGCGCACGCAGGTACCCGAGACGAGCAGGTCGGGCAGCTCGAGGATCTTGCGGCTCTCGTCGCGGAGCTTCTGCTCCTCGTCGGTCTCCTCGGAGGAGTCGTCCACGAGCGAACCGGCGAGCGGCACCACGTTGAACGCGATGGTCTTGGGGAACTTCTTGGCCGGCGGGAACGCCACCGAGCGACCATCGAAGGTGAGCGAAGCCGCGCCCGATGCGGTCTTTTGGATCTGCTCGTCGAGCTCGGCCACACCGGCGAGGCCCCCGCCCGATACGGCCTGGTACGTGCTCACGACGAGAGTGCGGAGGCCGGCCTCGACGTCGAGCGGCTTCATGACCGGCATGAAGACCATCGTCGTGCAGTTGGGGTTGGCGACGATGCCCTTGGGGATGGAATCGAGTGCGTGCGCGTTGACCTCGGGCACGACGAGCGGTACGTCAGGATCCATACGCCAAGCTGAGCTGTTGTCGACCACGATGGCGCCGGCGGCGGCGACGCGTGGGGCGAGTGCCAGCGCAGTGGCCTTGCCCGCGCTGAACAGCGCGATGTCGATGCCCGAGAAGTCGGCGGTCTCGGAATCCTCGACAACGATGTCGGTGCCCTTCCAGTCGAGCGTGGTGCCCGCCGACCGGCTGGACGCGAAATAGCGGATCTCGTCGACCGGGAAGTCGCGTTCGACGAGCAACGTGCGCATGACGGCACCGACCTGTCCGGTCGCACCGAAGACTCCGATTCTCATGGGCTCTGAGGTTACCGGTCCGACCTGACGGTCAGAACCGGATTTCGCCTGCGTCGCAGCGCTCCTGGCCCACGGCACGGAAGGCGCCAGCGGACCGCATACAAACATCAACTAGCGCCCATGTAGTTCCAACTAGTGCGGCAACAAGGAGAAGAATCAGGAGCTCTGGAGCACCCATGACGGCCACCTTTCGGATTAGGGCCGCCACGCAGAAGCGGTCTCGGCGATCGGCCGAGCCTACTTCTCAGCGAATTCGCTAGCGGAGGGACGCCCAGCCGCTGATGATGAGTGCTGCCTAACTACCAGGTGGCGTC
>WLNW01000129.1 GCA_009699605.1 Actinomycetota bacterium
GCTACCGAAGGCCTGACCGACTTGCCGCTGCACACCGACTGCGGCATGGGTTTTCATCCGGTTGCGTGCCAGATGGTCCTCGTCGGCGTGCAACTCGAACGGGGCAGCGTCCGCGGCGGTCAGATGCACATGACTGCAGGATCGCATGTCGTGACCACGCCCGACCCGGCGGTGGTCGCCGTCGACGACTGGCCGATCGTGGTGCTCGACACCGAGCCCGGCGATTGCACCGTGCACTACAGCCATACGCTGCACGGCGCTCCGCCGCCTACCGGCGGGCTCACAGGGGACGAGCGGGCGCGACGAACCGTGTACGCCTGCTTCGGTCCGACGTCGCTCTTCGAAGCGCTCGAGCCGCTCGAAGACCTCGTGGCGGTGATGCAACGAAGCGACGGTGTCACCGCCACAGTTGACGAGAAGCTGCGGTACTGACGAGCGCGCCACGCGGCGGGTCAGGGCACGAACCGATACCCCATACCGGTCTCGGTGATGAAGTGGCGGGGGCGAGCGGGGTCGAGCTCGAGCTTGCGTCTCACCTGGGTCAGGTACACGCGGAGGTAATTCGTTTCGGTGCCGTACTCGGGACCCCAGACCTGCTGCAAGAGATCCCTCTGGCTCACGAGCCGGCCTGCGTTGGACACGAGAACCTCGACGATGCGCCACTCGATGCGGGTCAGGTGCACCGGCACCATGTCGATCGTGGCCACCTTGTGATCGAGATCGAGACGGAGACGTTCACCATCGACGACGCGCAGCTCGGGCACCCCGACGCGGCGACGCAAGGCTGCACGTACCCGTGCCAACAGCTCGTCGATGCCGAAGGGCTTGGTCACGTAGTCGTCCGCGCCAGCGTCGAGCGCCCGAACCTTGTCCGGCTCGAGATCACGCACCGACAGAACAACGATGGGCACGTCGCTCGTGAGTCGCACTTCGCGGATCACGTCGACTCCGTCGATACCGGGCAACCCGAGGTCAAGGAGCACGAGATCGGGTTTGCACGACCTGATCAGCGTGAGCGCGACCTCCCCCGAGTCTGCGAGCTCGACGTCGAAGCCGCGGGCGCGAAGATTGGTGGCAAGCGTCCGACGGATCTGCGGTTCGTCGTCGACCACGACGATGAGTGTCATGTGGCGACGATCGGCGAGGACACGATCGCGGGTAGCGACACGAACACCGACAGCCCACCACCTGGGGTGTCATCGAGCTCGAGCCGGCCACCCATTGCCTCGACGAAGCCCTTTGCGACCGCCAAGCCAAGGCCCACGCCCGCCTCGCGCGACCGGTCTCCCAGGCGCTGAAAGGGCTCGAACACGGTGGCGCGCTTGGCCACGGGAATCCCCGGACCGCGGTCCGCGATGCGAACAATCACGTGTCCGTCAGAGCTTCGTGCATCGACCCGAACCGGGTCATGGAGCGGTGACCACGCGAGTGCGTTCGACAGCAGGTTCGACAGCACCCGCTCGAGCAGGCCCGGGTCAGCCGTCACCGCGGGGAGGTCGCGAGGTAGTTCGATGCGTACGCCACCTGTCGGCGCGTTTATCGCACCGAGCGCCGCACCGATGGCGTCCTCGATGTCCACGATCTCGGACATGGGCGACAATGCGTTGGCCTGGAGCCGGCTCATGTCGAGCAAGTTGCCGACGACGCGATCGAGTCGGTCGGACTCCTCGTCGATGGTCTGCAACAAGTCGATCCGATCGTCATCGCTGAACTCCACGTCCCCTTCGAGAAGGCTGGTGACCGAGGCCTTTATCGATGCCAACGGTGTGCGGAGGTCATGAGAGACCGACTGCAGCATCGCGGCCCTCAGGTTGCTCGCGGCCGAGTACAGCTCGGCCTTGGCGGCCCGCTCGTGGAGGCCGCGGGCGGCGAGCGCCGCGCCGAGCTGATCGGCCAGCGCGCGGAACAGCCGCAGATCGTCGACGCCGAGTGGCGGTCCCACCAACACCAATTGTGCAGTCGTGCCCAGACCTATGGCTTCGCCGTCGGCCGGCACCTGGGGCGTGGGTTCGCCCGCCGATGCCTCGACCCGCCATGCGTCGTCGTCGGCCTCGAGGATGGCCACCGCATCGAGCTTGAACGTGGTCCGGATCTGCGCGAGCAGACCCGACAAGGGATCGCGTTCCCCGATGAGGGTGCCGGTGCTGCGAGCGAGCGCCTCGGCCTCAGCCCGTGATCTGTCGGCTTGGCTTGTCTGGTGACCCAGCGCACCCACCAACGTTGCGATGAGCGCGGCAACGGCGACGAACACGATCAACGTGACCACGTCGTCCCCTCGAGCGACGCGCAGGGTGTGTCGAGGTGCGGTGAAGTACCAGTTCGCGAGGAACGTCGCAGCCATGGCCACCGCCACCCCGACCCGCACGCCACCGACGGCCGCAGCAAGGGCCACGATGGCCAGGAGGCCGAAGAGCGGGCTCGCCGATGAGACCTCTGCTTGTCCGGCGATGCCGAACACCACGACCCCCGGCAGGCCGATGACCCCCAGCAGCGCACCTGTGCGCTCGCGTCGTTGCGACACGGACCGGCCGTACGACCGCGGCAGTGGATCGTCAGCGATGGCATGTGGCGCGGCGATCACGTGCAGATCGGCGCCCCGCAGCTCCCGAGTGATGGTGTTGACCACCGAGCCCCGCCGCAACGTGTCGATGCGCGCGCGATTCGACGCGCCGATCACGAGTTGGGTGGCGCGTTCGGCTGCGGTGAATTCGATCAGGGCGCGGGCGATGTCGTTGCCCACGACCTCGTGGTAGCGACCGCCGAGTCGAACGAGAAGCTCGCGCTGGGCCGCGAATTCGGCATCTGCGGCGTCGAGCACGCCGACCGTGGGTGTGACGTGCACACCGATGAGCTCACCGTTGCCGAGCCTCGCGAGCCGTGCCGCTCTTCGGATCGCGCCTTCGTTGCCTGGAGCGCCCGTGACGGCCACCACGACCCGCTCGCGGGTCTCCCACTGCTCGGCGATGCCGTGCGCGTCCATGTAGCTGAGCAACGGCGCGTCGAGCCGGTTGGCCACCCAGAGAAGTGAGAGCTGGCGGAGCCCGGTGAGCGTTCCGGGTCGGAACAAGTCGAGCGTCTCGCCGTCGATCTCCTCGGGCGCGTAGATATCTCCGTGAGCCAGTCGGCGCCGGAGCGCCTCTGGTGTGATGTCGACCAGCTGAACCTGATCGATCCGCGACAGGAACGTGTCGGGGACGGGGTCGAGGACCGCCCGACCGGTGATTCGTTCAACGAGGTCGCGCACCGATTCGATGTGACCGACCCAGAGTGTGGCGACGACGTCGATGCCCGCCGCGGCGATCCGATCCACGTCGCGCCACCGTGTGCCTCGTACCTGGTCGGGGCCCCCGGTGCCGGCAAGGTCGTCGATCAGCACCACACGGGGATGACGGGCCAGCACGGCGTCGGCATCGAGGCCATGTGCGGCATCGCCCACCAGCTCGAACCGCTCGAGCATCGCCGTGGTCTGACCCCGCCCGTGGGTGTCGACGGCACCGACCACCACGTCGGCCCCACGGTCGGCTCGCCGGCGACCCTCGGCCAACATTGCGAAGGTTGTGCCGACGCCAGTAGCTGCTCCGAGATACACGCGGACGACGCCTCGACTCATGACTCCGTCGATTGTGGCAGGTCCGCAGGCTCGATACGTGCGCGGACCGGCCGCGTTCGTGAGTCGAGCAGCGCGCCCGACTCGTCCGGGCGGTGGTCGACCGCAAAGGTGAGCAGCGCCACTGCGGCAACGGCGAAGTCGCACGCTTTACGACTCACGGTGCGTTCCAGTCGTGTGCGCGCGACGATTCGGCCGAGGTGATCCTCCTCGTCACCGTCGGCACAGAAAATGCGATGCGCTCGCTACGCGGGGGCGGAGCCGGCGATCGTGGTTGCGGCATCGGGGCTTGGACGGCGGTGCATCAGCGCGTTGCGCAGACAGCGCGCCACGAGCTCGGCGCGCTGGTTGTAGCCCCGGTGTTCGAACGTGACGATGCCCGCGCCGGGCCGCGACGCCGAGGGGCGCGCCGCGACCACTTCGGTCTCGGCTCGGAGCGTGTCGCCGTGGAACATCGGTCGGGGAAACGCGGTCTCTTCGAAGCCAAGGTTCGCGATCGTCGTGCCGAGCGTGGTCTCGTAGACGGACAGCCCGACCAGCAAGCCCAACGTGTAAAGGCTGTTCACGACGCGCTCGCCGAACTCCGAGGCGGCGGCGAACTCGGCGTCGAGGTGCAATGGCTGAGGGTTCATCGTGAGGGCGCTGAAGAAGGTGTTGTCCGCCTCGCTGATGGTGCGGGTGACCGCATGTGGGATCACCATGCCGGGCACGAGGTCCTCGTACCACCGTCCACTGACCGCTCGCTGCATCTGGGCCTCCATGGCGCAGCGTAAGCGAGCACCCCGCCGCCGGTGCGATGATGGCGCAGTCCCCCACCCTAGGAGCTTCCCCGCATGGGCTTTCCCTCCGATGTCGGCGTCGTCGACCTCATGATCGGGTTTCCGTTTCAGGACAAGCGCGCGGTCTACGACTACCTGCGCGTCGGGATCAAGGACACGCAGTCGAAGGACGAGTTCACGTTCCCGGTGGAGTACATGTTCAAGGACGTGCCCGACGAAGCCGGAGACGCGGACCCCATAGAGGTCACGTTCGCCAAGATGAACGCCCACAACATCACGGCCGGGCTGTTCGGCGTCTCCGAGGTCGCGCTCGAGGCGCGGCGTCGCTACCCGGGGCGCGTATACCTGAGCCTCGAGGTCGATCCCAACGACATCACCGGGACCGTTCGCAAGATCCGCGACGCGCACACCGAGCACGACATCAAGGCCGTGACCACGTTCCCTGCGGGCTGCAACCCGCAGGTACCGGTGAGCGATCGGCGGTACTACCCCGTGTATCAGACGTGCATCGATCTCGACATCCCGATCATCGCGAACGCTGGCATTCCAGGCCCTCGAGTGCCGGCGGCCTGTCAGCACGTGATGCACTTCGATCAGGTCTGCTACGACTTCCCGGAGCTGCGCATCGTGATGCGCCACGGAGCCGAGCCGTGGGAGGCCCTCGCCATGAAACTCATGTTGAAGTGGCCTGGGCTGCACTACATGCCCAGCGCCTTCGCCCCGAAGTACTACCCAAAGGTCATCGTCGACTTCGCGAACTCGCGTGGATCGGAGAAGGTCATGTATGCCGGCTACTACCCCGCTGGGCTCACCATCGAGCGCAGCTTCTCCGAGCTCCCGACCCTTCCGCTGAAGGACGGCGTGTGGCCGAAGTTCCTCCGCGAGAACGCCGTGCGGGTCTTCAAGTTGGACGACATCGCATCATGAGCATCATCGGAGACCTCAAGGTCATCGACGTCGACGCGCACATCACCGAGTCGGCCGATCTCTGGACGTCGCGGGCACCGGCGGCTTACGCCGATCGGGTGCCGAGCGTGGTCGAGACGCCGAACGGATTGTTCTGGACCGTCGACGGCGTCATGCTCGGCCGGGCGCTTGGCGGCAGCGTCATCGCGCGGGGCCGCAAGAAGGTGCCGGGCATCTCGTTCATGAGCTGGGACGCCGACGAGAGCGACCCGTCGTCCTACGACATGGTCGAGCGGGTCAAGGTGCTCGACGACCTCGGCATCTGGGCCCAGATCTTGTATCCCAACGCCGCCGGCTTCGGGAGCCAGGCCTTCGGCAAGGTGGCCGACCCGGAGCTCCGCCGGCTCTGCGCGTCCCTCTTCAACGAAGGCATGCTCGAGATCCAAGAGGCCTCAGGCGGACGCCTCTACCCCATGGCACTGCTGCCCTGGTGGGACATCGCGGCCTCAGTGGTCGAGGCGAGGCGGGCCGCCGACGACGGATTCCGTGGCGTCACGATGCACAGCGACCCCCACACCATGGGGCTCCCCGATCTCGGTGACCGCGCCTGGGATCCGCTGTGGGAGGTGTGCACCGCCGAGCGACTGCCGATCAACTTCCACATCGGCGCCAGCGAGACCTCGCTCACCTGGTTCGGCAGCTCACCGTGGCCGTCGCAAAACGACGAGAACCGCCTCGCGATCGGCTCGAGCATGATGTATCTCTCGAACGCGCGGGTGCTGGCGAACATGATCTATTCGGGCGTGCTCGAGCGCTTTCCGGCGCTCAAGCTCGTCTCGGTCGAGAGCGGTGTCGGCTGGATCCCGAGCTTCCTCGAGGCTCTCGACTACCAGCAGCGCGAGAGCGCGCCCGGATCGATGGACACGCTGTCGTTGCGCCCGTCCGACTACTTCCGCCGTCAGGTGTACGGCTGCTTCTGGTTCGAGCGTGACTCGGTGCCGCCGGCCATCGAGTCACTCGGCGCAGGGCACGTGCTGTTCGAGACCGACTACCCCCACCCCACGTGTCTCTACCCCGACCCTCTGGGTCAGGTCGCCGAGCTCGAACCCCGGCTCGGGCCCGACATCATGCGCATGATCCTGCAGGACAACGCGGCCGAGTTGTACCGCATCGATGTCAGCTGAGGTCCTGCACCGTGCCCGCCAAGGCCCTCGGTGTCATCGATCTGAACGTCGATCTCGGTGAGGGCGTCGGCGAATCGGCCCGGCGCGACGATGCGCTGCTCCTCGACGTGGTGACCAGCGCGAACATCGCGTGCGGGTACCACGCCGGCGACGCCGAGGTCATGCGGCGAACGTGCGACGAAGCGGTGGCCCGCGGGGTCACCGTGGGCGCACACGTCTCCTATCGTGACCTCGAAGGGTTCGGTCGGCGCGACGTCGATGTACCGTTCGAGCAGCTCGTCGAAGAACTGCTCGAACAGATCGGCGCGCTCAGCACGATCGGTGACGCGTCGGGCGCGGTTGTCCGCTACGTGAAGGCCCACGGAGCGCTGTACAACCGGTCCGCACACGACCGAGAGCATGCGGCAGCGGTGGTGCGCGCCGTGCAGTTGGCGCCCCGGCCGTTGGCGCTGCTCGCGGCACCGGCTTCTGTGCTGGTGCAGCTGGCCGGCGCGGCGGGCGTACCCACGTTCACCGAGGGCTTCGCCGACCGTGCCTACCGAGCGGATGGCACGTTGGTGCCGCGCCACGAGCCACATGCGGTCCACGGCACCATCGACGCGTGCGTCGCACAGGCGGTCGAAATCGTACGCAACGGCCAGGTCACCGCCGAGCAAGGCGTTCGCGTCGTGTTGGCGCCACGCAGCTTGTGCGTGCATGGCGATACGCCGCATGCGTTCGAGACCGCAGCCGCCGTGCGTCGCGGGCTGCTGGCCGCCGGAATCGAGCTTCGTGCCTTCCTCTGACGCCGCCGCGACGAATGCACCGCGTGTGCTCCCATACGGCGATCAGGCATTCCTCGTCGAGTTGGCGACGAGCCACGACGTGGTCATGTTCACCGATGCCCTACGCGACGACGCGCCGGCCGGAGTGACCGAGCTCGTACCAGCTGCCCGCACGGTGCTCGTACGCCACGATCTGCGGGGAACCGCGGCCGACGCACTGGCAGGGGCTCTCGCGGCGATCGACTTCACGTCGGCGAGATCGGTGGCCGTCGACGCGCACTCGGCGCTGGTCACCGTCGACGTCCGCTACGACGGCGAGGACCTTGCGGTGATCGCACGGACCTGTGCGATCACCGTCGACGAGGTGATCAGAAGGCATGTTTCGCCTTTGTACCGCAGTGCGTTCTGTGGCTTCGCCCCCGGGTTCGCCTACCTGACCGGGCTCGACCCCCGACTGTTCGTGCCCCGGCTCGACGCACCGCGGGGCCGGGTCGCGGCCGGTTCGGTGGCCATCGCAAGCGAGTACACCGGGGTCTATCCAAACGACATGCCCGGCGGCTGGCGCATCCTCGGCCACACCAACGTCGTGCTCTGGGATCTCGCCCGGCCACAACCCGCGCTGCTCGCGCCCGGAACCATGGTCCGCTTCCGAGCGGTCGATCGCTGAGCGCGACTACCGTCCACGGCATGGACACGTTCACGTTGCTCGAGCCCACCGGTGCGCATGATCTGGTCGCCACCATCGACGGTGATCGAGTGCTGCTGAAGCGAGATGACGTCGCGGCCGCGCTCGGCTGGGTACGAAAGCCCGAGGGCCTGTGCCGAGACGACGAGTGCCTCTTCGTGTCGAGCTCTAGCGGCCTCGATGTCGGCGAACTGCTCGACCTCGGTGAGCTCGCCAGGTTGCTGCGCCGTCCACTCGCCCTCGATCTCATCGAGCGTGCCGGGTTCCTCGGCGAGAGCGCCTCGGCGAGGTCCGACGCGCTGACCTCGCTCGACGCGCCCGGCTTCACGCTGCCTGACCTCGCGGGCGCCTCGCACTCCCTCGCCGAGCACCGCGGCAAGAAGGTGTTCCTCGTCGCATGGGCCAGTTGGTGAGGTTGCCGTGAAGATCTGCCGGTCTGGCAGGCGCTGCACGAAGAGCTCGCTCCCCTGGGTTTCACCGTAATCACGGTCGCAATTGACCGCGATCCCGAGGAAGCACGCCCGTTCATCGAACGAGCCGCGCCGACGCATCCGGCCCTGATCGACACCACATGGCTGCTCGCAGACCTGTACAACATCGACCAAGTACCGACCGTGCTATGGATTGACGAGGAAGGGCGACTCGTTCGCCCAAAGGACGTCACCTTCGGCTCGAACGACTTCATCCAGTACACGGGCATCGACTCGGCAGTGCATCTCCGGTTACTGCACGAGTGGGTACGCGAGGACAAACACCTCGCACCCGATCGGGTGCTCGCCAACATGGAGCTTCCCACCGACGATGACCAGCTCGCGCGCGCCGAGTTCGGCCTCGGCCGCCACCTCGCATCGGTTGGCGCGGACGACGCTGCTGCCGCGCACTTCGATCGCGCGGGCACACTTGCCCCCGCGCAGTTCACGATCCGACGCGGCTCGATGCGCATGCGGGACAAGGACCCCATGGGCGAGGAGTTCATCGGCATGATGATCGACTGGACAAGCGCCGGAAACCCGCTCAACAAGCCTCTCTCGGAGTGACCACATGGACGTCGTCCACTGGCATCGTGCGTTCAACTGGACCGAAGCAGGCCCCGGACTGCTCGCGAGCGGGGCCGAGGCGCACATGTACCGGATCGGCCCCGACGACGCCGACGAGCGTGCACCCTTGGTCGTGAAAATGAGCTTCCCTGCCGGCTGGGCCACGGCGGCGCACACGCACACCGATGACTACACCGAGATCATCCTGGCTGGCGAGATCACAGTGGGGCGCACCACGTATGGCCCGGGCGATGTGCGTGTCGCGCACGGTGGCACCGGCTACGGTCCACTCCGCGCAGGGCCCGACGGTTGCGAAGCGATCCTGATTTTCAAGAGCGGCGACGGCCTGGCCAAACCACTGCGAGCATCTGACGCAAACTAGGGGAAACACGATGCGATCCATGCGAGCAGCCGTGGTCGAGGCCGTGCCCGGACACGCGACCATCGGCACCGTCGAGATCGGCGAACCGGGTATCGGCGAGGTCTTGTTGCGAACCGTCGCGACCGGCGTGTGCCACAGCGACCTGCATGCGTTACATGGCGGCGGCATGGCATTCCCGACGCCGTTCGTACTGGGGCACGAGCCTGCAGGGGTCATCGAGGCGGTCGGCCTCGGTGTACGACACCTCAAGCCGGGCGATCACGTCGTGGCGTGCTTGTCGGCGTTCTGTGGTCACTGCGAGCGTTGCGTCACCGGTCGCTCGTTCCAATGCTTCACCGATGAGTACGCACGACGCGATGGTGAGCCCTCGCGTCTGTCGCGCAACGGCGAAGTGGTGCATCAGCACATCGGCCTCGCCGGTTTCGCTGAGTACATGCTCGTCGGCCAGAACAACCTGGTGAAGATCCGCGACGACATGCCACTCGATCGAGCATGCCTGCTGGGGTGCGGTGTGCTCACCGGCGTCGGTGCCGTGCTCAACACCGCTCAGGTACCGTCCGGCGCAACCGTCGCGGTGATCGGCGCGGGCGGGGTCGGTCTCTCGGTCATCCAAGGCGCCCGACTCGCGAACGCTGCGATGATCGTGGCGGTCGACCTCGACGACGAAAAGCTCGCGCTCGCCGCAGCACTCGGCGCGACCCACACCGTCAATGCATCGAACGTCGACGCGGTCGCCCAGGTGGTGGCGCTCACGCGGGGAGGCGCCTCATACGTCTTCGAGGCGATCGGCAACGCAACGACCGTGCAGCACGGGCTCGCCATGACCGGTGGCAACGGGACGCTCACCGTCGTCGGCATCGTCGACACCGGGGCGTCGTTCACCGTGTCGGGCCTCGACCTCATGATGGGCAAGAAGGTGCAGCAGTCGATGATGGGGTCGAATCGCTTCGTGGCCGACATCCCGCGTCTGGTCGACCA
>WLNW01000013.1 GCA_009699605.1 Actinomycetota bacterium
GCGGCTGGCCCTTCGGCCGCCGAGCGGCAAACCTGTTCGGATGCACCCCGACGAGCAGCCCGAGCAGCCCGAGCACCACGTGCACCTGTGGGCGCTCGATGTCGCAGTCGCCGACCTTCGCGACCGTCTCGACGCCCTCGAGAACGCCGTCGTCGATGCCGACGACATCGACGACGACATCGACGCAAAGGACATCGATCTCGACGCCGTCGACGAAGCCGGCGCGTTGCTCGACGAGCTCGAGGATGCTCTCGAAGGACAGCAGGTCCGCGTCGCGTTGCTCGGCGACACCAATGCCGGCAAGAGCACCCTCGTCAACGCGGTGCTCGGGCAACGTCTCCTCCCGAGCAGCAGCAGCGGCCCTGGCACGGCGGTCGTCTCCACGCTTCGCCACCGGCCCGGGCCCACGATCACCGTCGAGATCCTCTTCGCGACCGGTGCGAACCTGCGGCGGGCGTGCCAGGAGTTGCTCGATCAGCTCGCCGCGCTGCGCGACCAACCCGACGACATCGACATCGACCTCGACATCCTCGATCTCGTCGACGCCTCCCGGCGCCGCCTCGGGCGCGTCTTCGGCGCCACGTTGCGCGACTACCTCGCCACGGGCCGCGTGTCGGTGCTGCACGAGGTGCCCGAAGCTGCGGCCATAGTCGCCGAGGGTCGACGCGTGGTCGACAGCACGAGCGCCGACGACGTCCACCGCACGTTGCTCGCGCACGCCGACGCGTCGGCCGCGATCGGTTACCTCGTCGAGCGGGTCGACATCGCCGGTGACTTCCCCGCGCTTCGCACCGGTGTGACCCTGCTCGACCTGCCGGGGCTCAACGATCCCGACGCCCGCCGCACTGCCGCGGCGCGCCAGGCCATCGCCGATGCCGACGTCGTGTGGGTGGTGTACCCCCTCGACACCGGGCTCGGTACGTCGACGATTCGTGCGGTGCAGAGCACGCTCACGGCACACCATCTCCTCCTCGACCGACGGGCCACCCGGCTGCGTTTCGTGTGCACCAAGAACGAAGGGGTTGCAGACGACACCGCTCACCGCCTCGGACTCTTACCGGAGACCAGCGACACCGAGCGCCGCGCCGTGCGCGACGCCGCCACGCTCGAGGAGCTCACCGGCAAGGTCGACCTGCTCGTGCGGCCGCTCGGTCGCCGGCTCGGCGACTTGGCCGTCGAGGCAACGCGCATCGTGCGCGAAGCACCGGTGCATCTGGTGTCCGCGCACGACTCGTTGCGCCACGACGCCGACGCAGGCATCTCGCCTCTCGCCGAGGAACTGGTCGCGATCGGCACGCAGCTCGTGCCGGCAGACGCATTGCAGGCCCTCGGCGACGCGGTCGATCGGGTCGCCGCGATCGTCTCGGCCATCGAGCGCGGCGACACCATCGAAACAACCGCGCACGACACCGCCGACGCGATCGAACCCGGCGCCCTCGCGCAGTTGCGCTCCTTCGCGGCCGATCTGCGCGGGCTCACGGCGGCGTTCGTCGACCAGACCTCGGCTGCGGCGCACCACAGCTTCGCCGACGATGCTCGTCTACGGAGCAGCTGGGAATCGCTGAGCCCGATCGTGCTGCACTCCATAGCGCTGCGACGCGGGTTCTTCACCGGTAGCGGCGGCGCGCACTACGACTGCAATGCCGACATCGGGCAGTCGTTCTTCGTTATGGCCCAACACGCGTGGGTGCAGTACTTCCGCGTCGACCTTCCGGCGATCATGACGCCGATGCTCGAGGAGCTCACATCGCTCACCGGCGCACGTCCCGTGATGCTTTACCGCGAGGCGCAACGGTTTGCGCGCGAGGTCGAGCCCGATCTGCTCGCCGCCATCGTCGAGACCGTGCGCGAACGACTCGTCCCCCACTATGACCGTCTGGTCAACGGTGTCGAACTGCCGTCGGGCCATGCACTGGTCGACGGTCTGGTCGGCGCGATCGACACCGAGCGCGACATGTTGCGCTCCGCTGTGGTCGAGTGCGTGCGCACCTGGCTCGCCGGGGTCGTCGACGACCTCATCGCCGCGGCCTACGCCGACGCGTCGCGCTTCGCTTCCCGCAGCACATAGCGTCCTGTGCCATGAGCCGTCAGCTGAATGCGTTCACTTGCACTATCACGCCGTTCGATGACACCGGTGCGCTGGACGAGGGCGCCTGGAAGGCAATGCTGCGCCGCATCGGCGGGACGGGCATGGGCGTCTATGCCGGCAGTGCGTCACCGGGTGAGGGTCACTCGCTCACGCTCGCCGAGACCGAGACGCTCTACGGCACCGCGGTCGACACGCTCAAGGGCGTCGCACCGGTGCGGGCCATGGGCGTCGAGCCGCGCCATGCCCGCCAGCTGCTCGAGATCATCCACATCGCCGAGCGGGCGGGCATGGAGGCGATGCAGATCTACTCCCTCGACTGCGGCCACGGGAACGTCCCCCGCGAGACCGAGCTCGAGACGTACTTCTGCCAGATCCTCGACACCATCACCATCCCCGCCGTGATCTCCAGCCACATCTTCAACGGGTACGTGCTACCCCTCGAGATGGTCGATCGCTTGTTGAAGCGCTACGACAACATCGCGGGGTTCAACGTGACCCACACCGACATCCCGTACGTCACGCGGTTCGTCGACACCGTCGACGGCCGCTGCGACGTGCACGTGGGCGGTGCCATGCAAGCGCTCACCATTCTGGCGCTTGGTGGTCAGGGGTTTCTGTGCACCGAAGGAGCGATCATCCCTGCGGTGTGCATGGAGGTGATCAACGCGTTCTCGCGCGGCGACCAAGCTGCCATGTTCGACGCGTACGCCACCCAGATGCGGTTCTTCGCGCTCAATCGCTACGCGGGCGGGAGCATGCGCTTCCTCAAGAGCGCCATGCAGCACCTCGGCCTGCCGGGCAGCACCCTGCGCGACCCGTTCCTCCCGTTGACCGACGCCGAGCACCAGGCGGTAGCCGTGTCGCTCGCGGACTTCACCGCCCGAACCGGCGTGCAACTGCCCCAGGGCTGACCCGATCCGTCGTGCCGGGCCGAAGGAGACGTCACGTCGGGCGGCGGTGACAAGACGCCACACCGTAAGCCGGGTACATTTCGGCCTGCGGCGAGCGCATGCTCCGGTCCGCGGCGCAAGGGGACGAAGTGCACACCTACGACAAGTTCTTCATCGGCGGCGAGTGGGTCGAGCCGGCCGGCTCCGAGACCCTGAAGGTCACCTCCCCCACCTCGCAGGAGATCATCGGGTCGGTTCCGGTGGCCACTGCGGCCGACATGGACCGCGCCGTCGCCGCCGCACAGGCCGCGTTCGCCGGCGAGTGGTCCACCTGGACGCCGTCCCAGCGCGCCGACCTGCTGCAGCGCATCGCCGACGGCATCACGGCCCGCCAGGACGACTTCACCAACCTCATCGTCTCCGAGGTCGGCGCCCCCTACTACTTCTCGCTGTTCGGCCAGGTGCTCGCCGCGAGCATGGTGTTCGGTGCGTTCGCCCAGCACACCCGGGTGTTCCCCTTCGAAGAGCAGCGCCCCGGTTCGCTCGGCGGCACCATCCTCGTGCGGCGTGAACCGGTCGGCGTGTGCGCGGGCATCATCCCCTGGAACGTCCCGCTGTTCATCACCGCATTGAAGGTGGGCCCCACCATCGCATCGGGGTCCACGATCGTGCTCAAGCCCGCACCCGAGACACCGCTCGATGCCAACATCTTCGCCGAGGTGCTCATCGACGCCGGCGTACCGGCCGGCGTGGTCAACATCGTCGCCGCCGATCGCGAGGTCGGCGAGCACCTGGTGCGTCACCCCGCTATCGACAAAGTGAGCTTCACCGGTTCCACTGCGGCGGGGCGCAAGATCGGCGCGATCTGTGGCGAGATGCTGAAGCGCTGCACGCTCGAGCTCGGCGGCAAGTCGGCCGCCATCATCTGTGACGACGCCAACCTCGCTGAGGCCATTCCGCACGTCGTCGGCGGCGGCCTCATGAACAACGGTCAGGCATGCGTGGCCCTCACCCGCGTGCTGGCACCGCGCAGCCGCTACGACGAGATCCGCGACGCGCTCGCCGCCGCGGTCGCCGCGCAAACCGTCGGCGATCCGTCGGTACCCGAGAACATGGTCGGCCCGCTCATCGCCGAACGCCAGCGAGATCGCGTCGAGGGTTACATCGCGAAGGGCAAGGCCGAGGGTGCGTCGGTCGTCGTGGGTGGCGGCAGCCGGCCCGACGGAATCGGCCCCGGCTGGTACGTGGCCCCCACGTTGTTCGCCGACGTCGACAACTCCATGACCATCGCCCGTGAAGAGATCTTCGGGCCGGTGCTGTCCCTCATCGCCTACGACGACCTCGAGGATGCCATCGCCATCGCCAACGACAGCGACTACGGCCTCGCCGGCGCGGTGTACACCGCCGATGTCGCGAAGGGCATCGGCGTCGCCCGCCGCGTGCGTACCGGTACGTTCGCGGTCAACACCATGCAGGGCATGGACTTCAACGGTCCCTTCGGCGGCTTCAAGACCTCCGGTGTCGGCCGCGAGCTCGGTCCCGAAGGCATCCACGCCTACTGCGAAGACAAGACCATCTCGCTACCCGCCGGCACCGAGATCCCGCCGGGCTGAGCTCGCGGCTCGACCGAGGCGCTATGAGTCAACGGCCCGCCGTGTGGACGGTCACGCGCCTCGTAGCGCCCTTGCGCACCTGATGTCTCTATCGCCTGCGACATAAGGTGCGCTGCGATGACTGATCACACGATGGTGTTCATCCCGCTGGCCGGGTACTTCGAGACGCAGATCGACGACTGGGCCCGCGCCGTGGCCGCCGAGGTGCCCCAGATGCGGGTGGTGGTCGTAGCCCCCGGCGATGACCCGCGACCCACCCTGGCCGAAGCCGACGCGGCGTTCGGCATGCTCACGCCCGACATGCTCGCCGCGGCGCCCCGGCTGCGGTGGTTGCAAGCGATCGCCGCGGCGCCGCCGCCCGAGTTCTTCTTCCCCGCGCTCGTCGAGCACCCGGTGGTGGTCACCAACCTGCGGGGCGTGTACCGCGAGAACCTCACCAATCACATCCTGGCGTTCGTGCTCGCGTTCGCCCGCGGGTTGCCGCGCTACACGGCCCAACAAGCGCGGGCCGAATGGAACCGGAACCTCGCCGACATCGGGGTCGTCGATCTTGCGGCCACCACCATGTTGGTCGTGGGCGTCGGCGAGGTCGGGGCACTCACCGCGGCACGCGCGCGCATGTTCGGTATGCGGGTGGTCGGCGTCGACTCGTTCCCCGAACGGGTCATGGCCGAACTCGACGCGCTGCATCATGTCGACGAACTCGACGCTCTGTTGCCCGACGCCGATTGGGTGGTGCTCACCGTACCGCACACGCCGGTAACCGAGGGAATGATGCACGCCGGGCGCTTCACGTCGATGAAGGACACCGCGTTCTTCATCAACGTCGGACGGGGCGAAACGGTGAAGCTCGATGATCTCGCGGCGGCACTTTCGAATGGCGCCATCGCCGGAGCCGCGATCGACGTGAGCGAGATCGAGCCACTACCCCCCGAGCACGCGTTGTGGCAGTGCGAGAACCTGATCGTCACGCCGCACATCGGCAGCTTCGGCAGCGACACCGACATCGAACGCCAACGGGTCATCGTGGACAACGCCCGGCGGTTCGTACGGGGCGAACCGTTGCGGTACGTCATCGACAAGGCGCTGCGCTACTGACGAAGCGCCGGCGACCGCATCCGGAACTTCGCGTAGACCAAGACCTACGTCGCACGCGCCTCGGCGTGGGCCAAGGCGCGTCGCAGGATTCCGGACGAGGGGGTCGTCCGGAGAAGTGCGTCGAGCCAATCGTCGAGGGGGACGAGCAGCTGCAGTGGCTCGGGCCACGACGCAACAGATACGACCTCGCCGTCGTTTGCCTGAGCCAAGTGACGATGCAGAGTCGGGATGGTGATCAGCTCAGCGAGCCCGCTATCGGGTGAGGTCAGCATTCGAGCCAAGGCGTCATCGGCACCGACGATCGACGACAGCGCCTCGCCGGTGAGCCCGTCCCACAATCGCATCGCGCCCGATGCGTCGAACACTTCAGGGCGCCTGAGCGCAAGCGCTCGGAGGAACGCCGGCCGGCCGGTGTCGTCGACGAACGGCAGCTCGTTGAGGCGTTCGCCCACCAGAACGAGAACACCATCCGAACGGTCGACGATGCAGTCCGCGAGTGTCGCATGGTCGGCTCCCGACAGCAGCCGGCCCAGCTGCGCCACAAGTTGGTCCCATCCAGCGCGATCGGCGCGGCGTGCCACGTCCACCAGCAAGTTGAGCAATACGACGAGCGTCTCACTCGTCGGCACGAGCTGGATGGAGCGCACTGCCTCCACCGATTTCGCAGCCCGCGACTCGGAAAGCCGGTCCGCGCCGAGCTGAGTCCGCAACGAACCGAGGAGATCGACTGCCGCTCGCTGGGTCACACCCGGCGGGATCGCGCTCACCGCGCGCTCCGCCGCGTCAGCGATCAACTGCGACCGCGACGAGGTGAGCTGATCGAGAATCCACGGCAAAGCGCCCTGTCGTGCCGCGAGGCCGAAGACCGAGTCGACCAACCCGTCGGGGATCTGGTCGCCGAGCTGCACCGCCGACCAGTCGATCGAACCGGCGGTGATGGCACTCGCGGCCATTGCCGCCGCAGTCTGGCTGGGGCTGAGCTCGCGCCGGCCATACGCACTTCGAAGCTGTGCCTTTGCGTCGTCCTTGCGCGATGTGGTCAACCCCGTGGAGGCGACTTGGCGCAGCGCGGCGGCCACGTCAGCGCCAGCCTTGCCCGCGCTCTTCGGGCCCGCCGATCGGCTTGACATCGAAGCTTTCTCGACGGGCGCGTCCGACCACGCATAGGTCTTCGCGAGCTGATCGAGGACAACATGCACGTCGGCTAGCAGACCCTTGCGCCCGGTCTTCCAGACGTCCTCCCAACCCGGCAGGTTGGTGGGGCTCCTGGTGCCTTTGGGTGCGATCAGCCGCCACGCCTCGAGCCGGCGCTTGAGGTCATCGGGCGTGAGCGGCGCTCGCGTTTCGCGGAGCACGTCGGCCAGCAACCGCGCGGGCTGACTACGAACCTGCTCGATGAGGAGTTCATGCTCGCTCGCGTCCTCGCTCCGCCACTCGAAGGAGCCCGGGGTGATCGGTCGAGCGCTCTTGGGCAACTCCGCCCACTCGAACTCGTCACCACTCTCGAACCTGACGACGATCCGTCCCGGCTCGTCGCAAAGGACCTGTCCGAGCCGGCGCTCGTTCGGTCCCTGGGTTTGGATGATCCACCGCTCGGCCGAGCGGTGTTGATCCGTAGGGGCTTCGAAAGACATGTCGAGGAGTATGGCCCCGCGGGTTCCGCCTCGCGGTGTGGGTAGTCTGGGCGGGTGCACACCCGAGCGCGCACCGTGTGCTTCCTGGTCGCTTTGGCGGCCTTCGCTACCGCGTGCGGTGGGGGTGACGACACCAGCGGGCCAAAGTTGCCCGGCGCCACCACGACCAGCCGGCCAAAGTTGCCCGGCGCCACCACGACCAGCTCGGCGGCGACGGGCGCGACGGGTACCGGCACCGGGGTCAGTGGCGTCACCACCAGCAAGGCCGCGGTCCCCACAACCACGGGCGTTCCCACGACCCCCACGGTCTTCACCACCACGCCGCCTGGGTCCGTGCCCGGGCCGGCCAAGCTCGTCGACAGTTCAGCGGTCTCCACTGCGGGCGTCGGTCCGCTCACCTTCGGCCTCACCGTGCCCAATGCCGAAAAGGCGCTTGGCACACGCCTGCTACCCGACGCGGCGTTCCCCGCCGCCAAGGAGTGCATCGTCGTCAAACCCGAGTCCGGCGCCGACGCGGTGTGGTTCACGGTGTCGAAGGGCGCCGTCGAACGGCTCGACGTGCGCCCGCCCGGCAAGGTCAAGACCCGCTCCGGCGCCGGCATCGCCAGCTCCGAGGCGCAGCTCAAGGGGCTCTTCGCCGACCGGCTCACCATCGCGTCCACCGCCACCGGCAAGACGGCGACCTACACGCCCCAAGATGCGGCAAACGCGAACTTCCGCATCATTTTCGAGCTCGACCTCGCCGGCAACGTGACCAGCTATCGCGCCGGACGGGTCGGCGTCGTCGAGCCCTTCGCCCCCTGCGGCTGATCTCCGCTCAGCCGATCCTCAGCTGCGGTAGCCCGGCGGGAGGCCGGCGTTGTAGCTCGAGCACGTCACGGTGACCGAGCCGGTGCCCACCGGCTCGCCCACCCGGGAGGCCAGGTCGAGGTTGCGGACGAACTGGATCGCGTTGCCGCTCACGACGTTGTCCGCGAAGGACAGGTCGACCGGTTCGGCGAGGGTCGGTTCGAACACCGACTCCTTGTCGCCCACGGTGACCCCGACGTACGGGTCGTCGAAGAAGGCCTGAACCAACGCCCGGGTCGGGTGACCCGAGACCGGGTCGATGCCGGCGCCCACCGCGACCACCGCCCCGGTGCCCGGCGAATAACAGGTCATGACGAAGACATAGGTGTTCGTGCCGATCACGATCGTGCCGTTCGCCACCGCGACCGCGGCGCTCGAAGCGCGGGCATCGAGGGACGGCTTCACGCCACCCCCCGAGCACGCAGCCAGCGCGAACGCCGCCAGAAGTCCGATCACCCTCGCCGTCCGTCGCACGATGTCAGAGCTTACGCATGCCAAAAAATGAAACGAGCCGCAACCGTACGACGCTCACACCGACGGTTCGGCCAGGGATTCGAGCGTTAATCGAGCGGCGGGGCTGCGATCACCACGTCGAGGATCAAGCCTTCGGGGCGCTCGACCGTGAACGCAACGTGGGCCACCGCGTGCGGAGGGTTTCGCGCATCGACCAGATCGGTTCGTTGAAGCACCGAGCTCAGGCCGACCGAGCCGTGGCGCCACAACGCGGTCGTCCAGCCGATCACCTGGCTCGCCGGCCACGCGTCATGGAGCCACGCGAGCGCCCTCACGACGACGAGGTCGTCGAGCAAGGCGTCGTTCCACGCGGCGCGGCGGCGCACCCGCAGACCTGAGTCGACCAGGGCTTCGACCAGCACCCGGCTGGTCACGGGTCGGGCGCCGAGCTCGATCGCCGCTTCTCGAACCGCGGCGGGCACGTCGTAGTGATCGTCCTGGAAGGCAAGCCGGCGTATGCCGAGCCGGTTCGCGAACGCGTGCAGCTCGGCAGGCGAGGTGTCGCTCACGAGATGGGCCCACCGATCGCCGCGCCACGGCCAGTCGGCCTCGTCGACGAGCACGCTCATACGTCGGTGGGTACCTCAAGGGCGCGCTCGGAAAGACGCGACGCGACGCGTCCGACCTTGTCGACGTAGGCCACAATCGACGCCTGGGCACGCTGGCCTTCGGGTGACAGTCCACGCAGGCCCGCGATGCCCCAGTGCCGCAGCACCACCGGCACGAGGATCTGTTCGTGGTGCACGCGGAAGTCGTAGATGCCGGCCTTGCTGATGGCTCGCGAGTGCGACGCAAAGTCGGGGATGCCGGTTCCGGGCATGGCGAACCCGAGCACCTCGGCCTCGAGCGCGACGGTGAGCGCGGACGCGTCGAGCTCGAACGCGGCCGAGGCGAGGTCGCGATAGAAGAGGTAGTGGAAGTTCTCGTCGAACGCGACGCGCTTCATGACCTCTTGACCCGCCGGGTCGGTGATGAGCTTGCCGGTGTTGTGGTGCGAGATGCGGGTGGCCAGCTCCTGTAAGGCCAGGTACACGAGGCCCTGCGCGGTGGTCGGCGGATCGGGCACCTGCGCAGTGCTCATCTGCTGCATGCGGCCGCGCTCGAGCTCGATCGGATCGATCGCGTTCGACAACGTGAGGTAGTCGCGGATGACCACGGAATGGCGGGCTTCCTCGGCGGTCCAACGGCGGGTCCACTGGCCCCACACGTCGTTGTCGCCGAACAGCCGCTGCACGTCGCGCAGGTAGTAGGGCAGGTTGTCCTCGGTGAGGAGGTTCACGAACAGTGCGCTGCGCACGGCTTGGGGCAGGCCCGAATCTTCTGGGCGCCACGGACGGTCGACCACCACCGACGGGCCGCGGTCCCAGGGCACGTACTCGTGCGGGAACCACTCTTTGGTCTGCGCGAGATGGCGCTCGTAGAGCTTCTCGGCCGTCGGTGTCAGTTCACGAAGGAGCGTGACGTCGTCCACGCGCGCATCCTACCGACAAGGTTCAACGACCGGTAGAGCCGAACCCGCCCTCGCCGCGCGACGAAGGCGGCAACTCGTCGACCAGCGCGAAGCGGCAGTGCTCGACGCGCTGGATGACCAGCTGCGCGATGCGCTCGCCGCGCACCACATGAAACGGCGTCTCGGGGTCGGTGTTCACGAGCAGCACCTTGAGCTCGCCGCGATAACCGGAATCGATCAGACCCGGTGTGTTCAGACATGTCACGCCGTGGTTGAGCGCGAGACCGCTGCGCGGCTGCACGAATCCTGCGTACCCCTCGGGTATGGCGATGGCCGCGCCGGTGGCCACGAGCGCCCGCCCGCCACGAGGTGCGAGCACCACGTTGTCGCGCGCCACGAGGTCGGCACCGGCATCACCTTCGGTGGCATACGCCGGTAGGGGAAGGTCCGGGTCGAGGCGAAGGATGGGGATCTCGAGCACCGGGGCACGATAGATCACCGGCGCCCGACCGCGACACCCACGGTCCGGCATCGGTACCATCGTCGTTCATGCTTGCCTGGATGGACCTCGAGATGACTGGTCTCGACCCCGATCGTCACGTCATCGTCGAGATCGCGACGCTCATCACCGACGACAACCTCGAGCTAATCGCCGAGGGCCCGGATCTCGTCATCCACCAACCGCCCGAAGCAATGGCCCTGATGGACGACTACGTCCGCGAGATGCACACCCGCAACGGACTCCTCGCCCTCATCGAAGGCTCCACCATCTCGGCGGCGGAGGCCGCAGCCGAGACGCTGAAGTTCCTGCGCACGCACATCCCCGAAGCGGGCACCGTGCCGTTGTGCGGCAACTCCATCGGCACCGACCGCCGCTTCCTCGCCAAGTGGTTCCCCGAGATCGAGGACTACCTGCACTACCGCTCGGTCGACGTGTCGACCATCAAGGAGCTCACGAAGCGCTGGAACCCTGCGGCGCTCACCAAGGCCCCCCGCAAGGCCCGCGGCCACCGCGCCCTCGACGACATCCGCGAGAGCCTCACCGAGCTGCGCTTCTACCGCGAGTTCGTCTTCCGCACCGCCGCCGATCCCGCACCGGCCTCGGTCACGATGACCCCGCCCATCGACGGGTCGCCGTCCTCCGCCTAGGGCGGCCTAGGGTGGCCCCGATGACGGGCGAGCGGAAAATCACCAAGCAGGAACAAGAGCCGGCCACCGACGAGATCACGGAGGTGGCGCCGGGGGTGTTGCGCACCCAGTTGCCCGTCGAGCTGCCAGGTCTCGGTCACGTCAACTGCTACCTCCTCGAGGACGAGCGCGGCGTGGCCGTGATCGACCCCGGCCTGCCCGGCCCGGCGTCATGGAATGCCCTGCTCGACCGGCTCGAACGGGCCGGCTTCGAGCTGCGCCACGTGCACACCGCAGTCGTCACGCACTCGCACTTCGATCACTTCGGCGGCGCACCGCGACTGCGCGACGAGGCCGGCGCCGACATCCTCACCCACGAGAGCTTCCGCGACCACTTCGACTCCTCCGAGATATTCGAGAGCCACGACTCGGAGATCCTCGAGCTCAACCCCGAGGAAGAGCTCGATCGCATCCGCGAGATGATGCGTCGCCCCAAGCCATGGGGTGGCCGCTGGTCACCGCCGAGCGACGAGGACCTGCGCCTCTTCATGAAGATGGGCCGCCGCACGCGCCGGTTCCAGGTCCCCGACCCATCCATCACCGTGGCCGACACGCAGATCGTGAAGCTGGCGCGACGCGAGTGGATCGCGGTGCACACCCCGGGCCACACGAGCGATCATCTCTGCCTGTACGACCCCGTCGAGAAGCTGTTCATCTCGGGCGACCACGTGCTGCCCACCATCACGCCGCACATCGCCGGGCACTCACCGGGCGGGGTCATCACCGATCCGCTCGCCCGGTTCTTCGAGTCGCTGAAGCACATGCACGACTTCGACGTCGACCTCGTACTGCCGGCGCACGGTCACCCGTTCCAAGACCTCGCGGGTCGCGCCGACCACATCCTCGAACACCACTACGAGCGGCTCGACATCATCCGCCACGCGGCCGACGAGCTGCCCGAGGGCACGGTCACCGATTACATGCGCCGGCTTTTCCGCGAACGTTCCTGGGGCGACATGGCCGAGAGCGAGACGTTCGCCCACCTCGAACACCTACGCATCGCCGGTGAAGCCACCACCACCGAACGCGACGGGATGCTCATCTACCGCGTCGCCCTCTGACCCCACGAGCTCTGGTTCAGGCTCACGGTCGGGGAACATCGGTGGCGTCGCGATCGGCGCGAGGTAACGGCCGCGCCAGCGTCGATCGAGGTACACGAGCGCAGCAACTGCGGCGAGGCCCGCGAGGAACAGCAGCGCGTAGTTCGGGTACTGCTCGTAGGTGAACGCGATCTCGTGCGTTCCCGCAGGCACCAACACGCCCACGAACGCCGGGGCGACCATCACCGTCGGTCGCCTCACGCCATCGACCGTGGCCTCCATGCGCGGGTGATACGCAACGCGCAGCATCGTGTAGCCGGGGCGAGCCATCGTGACACGTGCGGTGTATCGACCGGCGTCGCCGTCAGCGGTCTGGTCGATCACCGTGCCGGGCGATGTCATCACCCCGGGCACCACGGTGGATGCGACCGGCTTCAAGTTCTCGTACGTCACGGCCGCCAGCACGGGCGATGAGCTGGCCGATCGTTCGCCGAGCACCGTCTCGGCGCCGATGCCCACGTTGTCGCGCTCGGCCGCGTACGAACCTTCGATATCGACCACACCGACGTAGCCCGCGGCGTTCTCGATCCGGTAGAGCGCGTGGCGGCCCTGGGTCTCGACGAGGGTGCCGGTCGGGGGTCCCGCGCGCTCTGCGGGTTGTATCACCCAGCGCACGTTGAACAGCTCGTAGTGCCACGCGTTGTTCTGGTTGAAGCGCACTTCGACGTCGGCGAGGAGCGACGGGACGCGCAACGAGTAGCCGAGAACATCGGTCGGACCGGCTTCTTGGATGCGCGTCTGCGTGCGCGAACCACCCACGTAGTACTCGCCGCCGTTGTCGCCGAGCAGGCCTGCGTATATGCGTCCGCCGCCCTGGGCGAACGAGGTGGCCACGAGCGCATCGACTTGTGCGCCCTCGGTGGCGTCGTACGTCTTCTGTGCCTCCATCCATCCGGCGGCCTGACGCTCGTGCGAGTCGGTCACGTTGATGGCGGGGAGGAACGCCAGGATGACCACGATGCCGAGCGCCAGCTCGTACGCCGGCCGTTGGGCGTGCCGCAGCCGGGGCTGCCAGTCGCGCAATCCGCGCCACAGGTAGGTGCTTCCTTCGACCACGCCGATCGCCGCGATCAGCACGCCGGCCATGTGCACGCCGCTGATGAAGCGGTGCAACAGGAGCGAGCTGATCCCGGGCAACAACGAGATCACCGGCCCGAACGGGTCCTTGCCGCAGAACAAGACCACGCTTCCGATAAAGAACCCGGCGAGCATCCGGCACAACGGATCGCGGCGAGCCTTGAGCAAAACCACGAGCAATCCGAGAAAGACCAGCACGGTGAGCACCGGCGGATGGTCACGGTCGAACAGCTGCCCACCGAACAGCCACCCCATGACCTTGCGGGCGCCGAACGAGTCGACCCACACGGTGTTGGCGTTGTACTGCGTGTTCGCACTCCACGCCTGATCGGTGAACACGGGCACCAACAACCAGCTGCTCATGGCCAGCGAGCCGAGGATCACCATCACCATGCGCAGCACACGACCGCGGAGGTCCACGAACGACACGACGGCCATCGCGCCGATCACCAGCGCGAGCATGTAACCCGTCTGCAGATGCGTGCACATGACGAACGCCGTGGCCGCCGCGGCGGCCGCAAGGTTGCGCCGTTCGGTGATCGCGCGCCACGCGAATCCCATGGCGATGGGGAACATCCACATGCCCCATTGCTGGGCCCACAACCCGAGCCCGCGCCACACGTAGCTGCTGTGCTCGAAGCCGTAGCTCGGGTTACTCGCCACGAGCGGTGCGAGCGCGGCGGCCACGATCGCAGTGCCCACCGAGAGGCGCATCAACCGGCAACCGAGGTACACCGCGACGGGCCACGTTCCGAGGATGACGAACGTTGTCCAGCGCGACGCGCCCCCTACGCCGATCACCTCGGCGAGGAACGCCGACACCAGGTGGGGCAGGGTCTGGTACTGGTGCATCATCGAGAAGCCGAGGCCGATGCGCGGGAACCAGCCATCGATCGGGAAGTGGCCGGCGTCGAGCCGCCCCACCGCCCAGTCGATCAAGGTGCGATGCACGGTGAGATCGCTGCGGGTGGTCACCGCGGTCAATTCAGGCCGCAGGATCCACAGATTCACCGCGGCGACGAGCCCCACGGCGAGCCACGGCCTGCGTACGAATCGGTGCAGGCGCTCGAACACGTCGGTCACGAGCAGATCATGGCCGACCCGCAGCACCTGCCACGGGTCGGCCCTGATGAATCACGCAATGGATCACTCAGCGGATGCGGTTGACGGCACTGATCACGCCCTTGAGTGATGCGTTGAGAATGCTTTCGTCGCGGCCGACGCCCCAACAAACCGAGCCGTTCGGATGCTTCACCTCGACGTAGGCGACGGCGGTGGCATCGGACCCGGCCGACACGGCGTGTTCGCTGTAGTCGACGACGTCGAAGGCCAAGTCGAGCTCGCGCGACAAGCCCTGCACGAACGCGGCGATGGGGCCGTTGCCCTCACCGTTGATGGTGGCATGTGCGCCGTCGATGAGCATTTGCGCAGTGATGCGCGAGCTCTTGTCGCCCGTGGTGGTCTCGTGCGAGATCAGTTGGATCGGCGCGTCCTCGGGGAGGTACGTGGCCTCGAACTGATCCCACAACGCGACGGGGGAGATCTCGGTTCCGGTGTCCTCGGTGATGTGCTGGATCGACTTCGAGAACTCGACCTGCAGACGCCGCGGCAAGTCGAGCCCGTGCTCGGCCTTCATGATGTAGGCCACGCCACCCTTGCCCGACTGGCTGTTCACCCGGATGACCGCTTCGTAATTGCGGCCCACGTGCTTCGGGTCGATGGGCAGGTACGGCACCTGCCAGTGCTCGGGGTCGGCACCGATGGCATCGAGGCCCTTCTTGATTGCGTCCTGGTGCGAGCCGCTGAAGGCGGTGTACACGAGGTCGCCCACGTACGGATGACGCGGGTGCACGGGCAGCCGATTGCAATACTCGGCCAAGCGACGCAGCGCGTCGATGTCGGTGAGATCCAGTTTGGGGTCGACGCCCTCGGTGAACATGTTCATGGCCATGGTGATGAGGTCGACGTTGCCGGTGCGCTCGCCATTGCCGAACAACGTTCCTTCCACGCGATCGGCGCCGGCCATGAGACCCATCTCGGCCGCGGCGACCGCGGTGCCGCGGTCGTTGTGCGGGTGCAGCGACAAGATGACCTTGTCGCGGTCGCGAATGGTGCGGTGGAATGACTCGATTACATCGGCGTAGATGTTCGGTGTGTACATCTCGACGGTGGCCGGCAGGTTCAGGATCAACTTGCGATCTGAGGTGGGCTCGATCACGTCCATCACCGCTTCGCAGATCTCGATCGCGAAGTCGAGCTCGGTACCGGTGAAGCTCTCGGGCGAGTACTCGTAGTGGATCTGCGTATCGCCCGCGTTCTTCTCGAGCTTCTTCACGAGCTGCGCCGCGCTCGTCGCAATGTCGATGATGCCCGACCGCTCCTGGTTGAACACGACACGACGCTGCAACTCCGACGTCGAGTTGTAGAAGTGCACGACCGCGCGTGGAGCGCCCTGCAGCGCCTCGTAGGTGCGCTCGACCAGCGCGGCGCGGCACTGCACCAACACCTGAATGGTGACGTCGTCGGGGATGAGATCGTCCTCGATCAACATGCGGCAGAAGTCGTAATCGGGCTGCGAGGCGGACGGGAAACCGACCTCGATCTCCTTGAAGCCCATTTGCACCAGCGCCTCGAACAGGCGCCGCTTGCGCTCCGGGTCCATGGGGTCGATGAGCGCCTGGTTGCCGTCGCGAAGGTCGACCGAGCACCAGATCGGCGCCTTCTCGATCCTTTTACCGGGCCAGGTGCGGTCGGGCAGCGAAAGAGGAAGGAACGGCCGGTACTTCTCGAAGGACATCTTCTTCGGGATCACTGGCTGCGGAGGCATTGGTTCGTTCCGTTCGTTCGTGATTGCTGCGTGCGGTTGGTGACAGAAACCTGGGCTGAAAAAGACGAAACCTCCTGGGCAGAAGCGCAGGAGGCGGGACGAACGCGGTGAAGGCGTTCGTCTAAGGAAGAAGGAGGAGGCCCAGGTGAACAGTCATCGCTGACCATTGTGCGCTTCGGCGCCCGAAAAGGCAACCACCCCACGCGAGAACCAGCCGGCGGCCACTCCCTCGTCGCCGTCGAGCAGCCACCACCCGAAGGCGCCGCGTTCGTCGGGCGCGTCGGCCGCGAGCTCGACGTTCGCCCCTGGTGCCACGGGTTGGCGGTGCTCGACCACGCCGAACGCCGGGCCTTCGTTAAGCAGCGGTTGCGAGCCCAGAAGCTCCTCGAGCGCGGCCCAGTACGCGGCATTGTTCACGTGGGCCAACACGTCGTAGTCGGCGTGGCGAAGCGGCCACGGTCGGGTGGTTGCACCGGCGTCGGGAACTGCGGGGACGATGAGCTTCGCGTCGGCGCCGCGCCCTTGCGCCGCGTCGGCGTAGCGCTCGGCGAACCCAGGGACGAGTCGAGCCGGGCGACCCGTGTTCGCATCGACGTGCACCCAGATGGTGACCGCCTCGACGTGACCGCCGTGCTCGCCGTGCACCGACGTGCGACGCTCGGCCCAGCGCGGGCCGATGCCCGAGCACCACGTGTCGAGCGTGAGCGCTTCTTGGAACTGGGGCCACACATGCACCTGGATCGCGGTGCGGCGCACCACCCATCCCATCGGGTTCTCGAGCGCGCTGTCGGCACTGTCGTCACGGGCGATGTCTTGGAGGTAACGAGCCAGTGCATCAAAGCGCGCTCGGCCGGACGGCGTGACGTCACCCAAGCGAACCCGGCGCTCGCGACGGAGCACCCGCCCCCGAGCGGGCGCCGCCACGAACTCGATCCGAACCATCCCCGGACGCTAACGGGTGGCCGCGCTCCAACCCTGCTGAATGAATCTGCCGATAAATCACTTGACGACCTACCGCCAAAGATGATCGGCTAAGTCACGGCCCACCTGTGGGCCACAAACTCAGGAAGTCGAACGATGAAGACCGCACGCCACCAACTGAACGGCACGTCGTACCAGTTCGTGGTTGCGGCGCGCCATCGCGCTATTTCCGCTTGGTGTGGTGCCACCACCTTCTCGGCCATGCCGAGCACCAAGCACGAGCGGCTGAAGGAGCCGTCGCCGGGGTGACCACCCCATCCGCGACGTACGAACTCCTGAGGCCGCCGGGCAACCGGCGGCCTTTGTGGTTTTCGGACCCAGGTTCCCGATCAGAATCCCCCCGCCCTCCGGGGCGGGACCCCCACCCGAGGGGCGACCAACGGGTGGACACGACAAGGAGAACGCGATGGGCACGCCCGCCCCGCAGAGCACACTGACCACACTCACCAGACCAAGCACCGAAACCACGATCCTGACCACCAACTGGGAAGCCAAGGCCCGCTGCCGAACCGAAGCGGTGCCATCGGCCCTGTTTTTCTCGGTGGACCTCGGCGAGATCGCCGACGCGAAGCGCGTCTGCGCCGAGTGCCCGGTCATGGCGTCGTGCCTCGAGCAGGCCATCGTCAACCAGGAGCCGTTCGGTGTGTGGGGCGGCCAGTTGTTCCTCAACGGCCGCATGCTCGCGGTGAAGCGACGTCGTGGGCGCCCGCGGAAGCACCCCCGTCCCGAGGACCAGGTGCCGATGATCCCCATCCCCGAGCACCTGGTGGCCCTGGTCCGCACCGCCTAGGCCCAACCCGGCGCCGGGCCCCACCTGGGGTCCGGCGCCGACAACACCGACCATGGGCTGCGAAGGCGAGCGACCGTGACGCTTGACGAGCGGTCGCCTGCCCGGCAGCCCATGGTGTGGGGGGGTGCAGCCGCGCCGCACGGGCTCGGCGCTACCTTCAACACCATGATTCGGATGCCGCGCCGGGCCGCGGCGGTGCTCGTAGCCACCGCGATGGCAATCGCCGCGTGCACGGGCAGCGGCGGCGACCGCACCGCCGACAAGAAGCTGATCACCACGCCGTACGAGCTTCTCGACGGCGGGACCTCCACGCTCACCACGCTCGCCGGCCAACCGGTGCTGGTGAACTTCTTCGCCAAATGGTGTGCCCCCTGCGTGGCCGAGATGCCGGCGCTCGAACAGCTCCACCAGGAGTACGCCGACCGGGTCACGTTCATCGGGTTCAGCACTCAGGAGTCGCCCGAAGACGCACGCGCCCTCATCGCCCTGACCAAGGTGAGCTACCCGATCGCCCGCGATCCCGACGGCCAGCTCTCGCTGGCGTTCGGCGCGATCGGCATGCCGTTCACCGCGCTGCTCCGCCCCGACGGCTCGATCGCGGCGCGGCACACCGGAGCGCTCACCGCCGACTCATTGCGCGACATGATCGACAAGGCGTTCTTCTGATGCTCGAGGGCCCGTTCGCATTGGCCTTCGGCGCCGGCATGGTGGCCACCATCAACCCGTGCGGATTCGCGATGCTGCCCGCCTACCTGTCGTACTTCCTGGGCTCGGAGGATCGCGACCAGCCCGGGCACACTGCATCCGGCCGGGGGCTCGGGCGCGCGGCCGTGGTTGGGCTGTGCGTCACCGCCGGCTTCGTCGTGGTGTTCGCAATCACCGGCACCATCATCTCGAACCTGTCGCGCGCGCTCCTCGACTACGTCCCCTATGTCACCGCGATCATCGGCATCGCGCTCATCGCGCTCGCCGTCGCAATGTTGTTCGGCTTCGAGCCGGCGCTGCGGCTGCCGAAGCTCGAAAAAGGCACCGGGTCGCGCGAACTCGGCTCCATGTTCGTGTTCGGCGTGTCCTATGCCGTGGCCTCGCTCGGGTGCACCATCAGTCCCTTCCTCGCAGTCACCGCGACCACGTTCCGCCAGCAGAGCTTCCTCAGCGGCGTGGCCACCTTCGTGATGTACGGCATGGGCATGGGGGTGGTGGTGATCTCGCTCACCGTGTACACCGCGCTGGCCCGCAACGGTCTGGTGCGCTGGCTGCGACTCGCGATGCCCTACGTGAACCGCGTTGCCGCAGCACTGTTGCTGCTCTCCGGTGCATACGTGACCTACTACGGCATCTACGAGATCCGGGCCAACCGGTCCGACACGGTGGTCAACGATCCGGTGGTCGAGTACTTCACCGAGCTGCAGGGCCGGGCATCAACCTGGGTACAAAACGTGGGCGCCGTGCGCTTGGGGCTGATGCTCGCCTTCGCCACGGTGGCGGTGATCGCCGCTCTCGTAGCCACGCGGCGCGGCGGTCGTGATCAGGGCGCCAGCCGCGACACGGTCCACTCGCCGGCCGACCGTTCGTAGCGCAACCGGTCGTGCAGGCGCGTCTCGCGTCCCTGCCAGAACTCGATGCGGTCAGGAACGACGCGGTAACCACCCCAATGCGGCGGGCGCGACACCTCGACCCCCGCGAACCGTTCGGCGACGGCCGCGAACGCTTCGTCGAGCTCGGCGCGCGAACCCACCACGGCCGATTGATCCGAGGCCCACGCCGCGATTTGGCGGCTGCGGGGCCGCGAGGCGAAGTACGCGTCGGACTCGTGCACCGTGGTGCGTTGCACCAGACCGTCGACGCGGATCTGGCGCCGCATCGCGGTCCACAGGAAGTGCAACGACGCCACACCGCTCGCGTCGAGTGCCTCGCCCTTCGCGCTGGTGTAGTTGGTGAAAAACACGAAGCCGTGCTCGTCAAGCCCGCGCAACAGCACGGCGCGCGCCGAAGGCGTGCCCCCTGCGTCGACGGTGGCCAAGGTCATCGAATCGGGCTCGAACAGACCCGCCTCCCGAGCGGCGCCGATCCACTGGCGGCACGCGGCGATGGGGTCGGTGTCGAGATTGCGCGGCTCGAGGCCTTGCGCGTCGAACTGTGCGCGCAACGCCGCCAGATCGACGGGTCCGCTCACGCCGTCGGGATGATCGCGTCGCCGCGCAGGTACGGCGCGAGCACGTCGGGCAGCGCGATCGTCCCGTCGGGTTGGCGGTAGGTCTCGACGAGGGCCGCCCAAACCCGCGGCACCGCGAGCGCCGAACCGTTCAGCGTGTTCACGAGCTGCGTGCCCTTCTGACCAGCGGGCCGGTAGCGAATGTTGGCGCGACGGGCCTGGTAGTCCGCGAACCACGAGCACGAGGACACTTCGAGCCAGCGGTCGGCTCCGGGGGCGTACACCTCGATGTCCCACGTGCGCGCCGAGCTGCTGCCGAGGTCGCCGGTACAGATGTCGACGATGCGGTACGCCAAACCGAGGTCGCGGATGAGTGCCTCGGCCCGGCCGAGGATGTCGTCGTGGGCCGCCGACGCTTGCTCGGGCGTCGTGTACGCCAGGATCTCGACCTTGTCGAACTCGTGCACGCGCAGCAGCCCGCGTGTATCGCGCCCGGCCGAACCGGCCTCGCGTCGGAAGCACGACGTGTGGGCCATGAGCCGCATGGGCAAGACCGACTCGTCGAGGATCTCGTCGCGGGCGAGCGAGGTGAGCGGCACCTCGGCCGTGGGAATGGCCCACAGGTCGTCGCGCTCGAGGTAGTACGCGTCGTCGGCGAACTTGGGCAGATGCCCGGTGGCGATCATCGTGTCCGTGCGCACCAACGTGGGCGGCCGGATCTCCTCGTAGGAATCGGCGTTGCGGTCGAGGGCGTACTGCACGAGCGCCCGCACGAGCGCTGCGCCCTTGCGGCGATACAGCACGAACATCGAGCCCGACATCTTGGCGCCGCGCTCCACGTCGAGGATGCCCAGCGCTTCGCCGATCTCCCAGTGAGGCACACGCTGATGCGGCGCGTAGGAATCGGGGTCGAAGTTCTCGACGCGCAGTACGACGTTGGCGTGCTCGTCGGCGCCGTCGGGGCACTCGGGTGCCGGGGTGTTCGCGATGCGCAGCAAGTGCTCGCGCACCTCAGTGGCCAAGTCGTCGGCCCGCGCCGTGAGGGTCCGCTCGTCGTCACCGAGCGCCCGGCTGCGGGCCATGAGCTCGTCGGACTCGGCCGCTGACCCGCTTCGCCGCAACTGCCCAACCTGCTTCGACAAGTTGCTGATGTCGCGGCGCACGAGGTCGCGTTGCTCGGCGGTGCTGCGCTGGCTGCGGTCGAGTTCGACCACTTCGTCGATGGCCGACGTGTCGTGGCCGCGCCGCGCGAGCGCAGCCTTCACGGCCTCAGGTTCGGCACGGATGCGGCGGATATCGAGCATGGCGAGCACCGTACGCGCCGTGGAATCACCACGTGCGCCATTTGAGGGTCAGACAGGCCCGGGATCGGCTTCGGCTTCGGGCTTCCGAAGACCCGGGACCGGTTCGCGCAGCGCCGGGCCGATGCGTTCGAACTCCTCGGCCAACTGCTCGTAGGTGAGCTCTTCGGGAACGACGTCGCCGAGGTCGACGATGCGATAGCGATTGCCGTCGTGGCGCTCGGCGTTCACCGCCCAGCGGAAAAACAACACGGCGATGATGACCCACAGGTAGAAGCCGCCGAAGATCTTCATGATCGCGCCCGCGGCCTGCTGGTCGTCGATCACGCCGATGTTCCACAGGCGGTACGGGCGGTCGTAGATGCGATAGACGGGGTTCTGAGCGAACGTGAGCCACGCACCCGGAACGGTGGGCACGACCGACTGCATGAACAGATACACCATGCGGGCCGGCAGGCTGATGCGCAGTTCGGGTAACGGCCCCACCACCGGCGTCCACATGAGCAGGGCCGTCGCAAACAACAACACGTGCATCGCGAAGTGGAACGGTCCGTTACGCACCGACGCGCTCACCGCGCCCTGCCAGTGCAGGAAGATGATGAGACCGTTGAAGATCACGGCCGCGGGCACCGGACGCGCCAGCTTGCGGATCCACCGCGACACCGGGCCGCCGTCGAGCAGCACGAGGCGGGCCAACCACTCGGGGGTGGCCATCAAGAACATCGGTGGAACCACGAACGACAGCAACAAGTGCTGGATCATGTGCACCGAATAGAGGTACTGCTCGCCGATGTCGTGCATCGGCCAATCGGCCGAGAACCAGAGCAGGGCGACCGCGCCGAAGAACCAGCCCTTCTGCCGGCGCGTGACTGCGACCTGACCGGGCGGCACCACCTTCGGTGCGATCACCCGAACCCCATAGCCCCCCACGATGACGATGCCCGCGACAAGCACCCACACCTCGGGGTGTGGTTGCCAGCGCCACGGGTCGGTGCCGGCGGCGAGCAGCATCGACCTACCAGAACTCGAAAATGGTGAGGAGCACGCAGTAGACGGAGACTGCGAACGTGAGCCCAGCCACGAACATCGTGGTGAACATTTTCGAGTCGAACTTCAGATGCATGAAGTAGCCGGCGACGATCGCGAACTTGACGATCATCATCGGGATCAAGATCGCAACCAGCAGACCACCCGTGATGTCGAACGTGTAGGTCGACACCTCGGCCGCGGTCAGCACGGCCAGGATGATCGCGATCTTGACGTACTTGAGATCGGACGGATGGTCGTGCGCTCCCGCGTGCGCGTCACCCGACGCGGCGGGCGACACATCATGCGTCTCGGAGACGGTGCTCATCGGGAGCGCTCCTTCAGGGGATCAGGTAGACGATCGTGAAGATCACGATCCACACGACATCGACGAAGTGCCAGTACAAGCCGATGATCTCAACGGTCTCGGCTTGGGCCTGGTGCAGGTGGCCCCGGTAGGACCGCACGAACAACGACATCAACATGATGATGCCGATGCTCACGTGCACCCCGTGGAATCCGGTGAGCGTGTAGAAGGCCGAACCGAAGATGTTGGTCGTGTAACCCAACCCCTCACGGTAGAACCCGGTGAACTCGTAGATCTGCCCACCGATGAAGATCGAGCCCAGCACCGCAGTGGTGAGCAACCAGACCCGATTCGCGCGCTCGTCGCCCCGCTGGATGGCCGACAACGCGAGCACCATGGTGAGCGAGCTCATGAGCAGCACGAACGAACTGGCCGAGGTGAACGGGATGTCGAACACATCCTTCGGACCAATGGAGCCTTCGGCGATGCGGTTCTTGTACAGCAGGTAGGTGGAGATCAAACCACCGAAGAGCAGACATTCGGAACCCAGGAACAGCCACATCGCCAACTTGGTGTTGGAGATGCCGGTGCTCGCGCCGTGACCGTGACCGTCATCGCCGGCGTGCTCGGCTGGGGCGTGAGTGGCAACTGCGACGTCAGCCATTGCCGACCTCCTCGGCGCCGACCGACGCCAGCGCGAGCCCGGGTGACGGATCGTCGTGATCGTCGTGACCGTGGGCCTTGTTCGGGTCATCGGGTGGTTCCATCACCCAGCCGTACACGCCACCCAGCAGCAAGATCGCGCCCGGAATGGTGAGCAGCAGGTTGAAGATCAGGCCGTAGCCGATGAGGGGCAGGCCCAACGCCACGACGAGCGGCCAGTACGACGGTGACGGCAGATGGACGTTCTTGTTGTCGCCCTTGTGCGCGACCTCTTCACCGGTGGCGATGCGCACCACCTTGTGATCCTTGTCGTAGCCGTACTTGCGATGCCAGAACTCGTCGAGACCGCGAACTTCGATCTCTTCGTCGAAGTTGTGCTCGGGCACCGGGGACGCGGTCATCCATTCGAGGCTGCGGGCGTCCCACGGGTCGGGCCCGGCGGGCGGTATGAGGCCCCGTTTGTAGCGGACCGTGCTCAGCACCACGTTCACGAGGAACGAGGCGACCGACAAGGCGATGATGAACGCACCGATCGACACGATGAGGTTCCAGAACTCGAAACCGAACCCGGGCGAGTAGTGATCGATCCGGCGGCTCATGCCCTGCAAGCCAAGGATGTGCATCGGCCCGAACGTCATGTTCATGCCGATGAGCTGGAGCCAGAAGTTGACCTTGCCCAACTTGCTGTCGAGCTTGTAGCCGAAGATCTTCGGCCACCAGAAATAGAAGCCACCGTAGAAGGCCATGATGATCCCGCCGAACACCACGTAGTGGAAGTGGGCGACGATGTAGTAAGTGTCGGTCTGCTGGGTATCCGCCGGCGACACCGAGTGCGTGACGCCCGAGAGCCCGCCGATGGTGAACATGGCCGGTACGGCGATGGCGTAAAGCATCGGCACTTCGAAGCGCAACCGCCCGCCCCACATCGTGGCGAGCCAGTTGAGGATCTTCACGCCGGTCGGCACGGCGATGAACATCGTGGACAGCGAGAACGCGGTCACCGAGAGCGGGCCAATGCCCGACACGAACATGTGGTGCGCCCACACGCCCCAACCCATGAAACCAATCGCGATGCCCGAGCCGACCATGAACGAATAGCCGAAGATGGGCTTGCGGCTGAAGGTCGGGATGATCTCGGACACGATGCCGAACGCAGGTAACACGAGCACGTAGACCTCGGGATGCCCGAAGATCCAGAAGAGGTGCTGCCACAGCAACGGATCGGCACCCGCTTCGACGCGGAAGAAGTTGGCCCCGAAGCGCCGGTCGAAGGTGAGCAAGAACAGCGCGACCGTGATGACCGGAATGGCGAACAGCAGCAGGAACTGCGTGACCAACAACATCCAGGTGAGCACCGGCATGCGCATGAGCGACATGCCCTTGGTGCGCATGTTCAGCACCGTGGTGATGAGGTTGATGGCACCGACCAGTGAGGCGATGCCCGTGATCTGGAGACCGAGGGCGTAGAAGTCCATGCCATGGCCCGGTGAGTACGCCACGCCGGTGTTCGGGGCGTAGGCGAACCAGCCGCCGTCGGCACCGCCGCCGAAGATCCACGACGAGCTCAGGAACAGTCCGCCGACGAGGAAGCACCAGAAGCTGAACGCGTTGAGGCGAGGGAACGCCACGTCACGGGCGCCCACCTGCAGCGGGATGAAGTAGTTCGAGAAGGCCGCGCCGAGGGGCATCGCCACCAGGAAAATCATGGTGACACCGTGCATGGTGTAGATCTGGTTGTAGGTCTCGGCGCTGAGCAGCGACCCGTCGGGGCGGGCCAACTGGATGCGGATGAGCAGCGCTTCGATGCCACCGACGAGGAAGAACACCAGCCCCGCCGCGCCGTACATGATGCCGATCTTCTTGTGGTCGACCGTGGTCACCCACGAGCGCCAGCCGCCTTTGGCGGTCGGCCGTGCAAAGACGCCCAACGGGGATCGCACCTCGGGTGCGCGGCCAGTGCCGATCGCAAGGGGCTGTTCGATGATGGCCATCAGAGGTCACTCCCGAGATGGGGGGCGGATGGATCGATGATGCAGACGCATTGCGACATCACTCGACCTCGGTCTTGGTGATGATCTCGGCCGCCGGCTTGGTGCCCGTGGACAGCAGGTATTCGACGAGATCGTTGATCTGGGGCTCGCTCAACTGAAGGTTCGGCATGCCGCGTTCGCCCACGGCGTAGGCGGGTTTCTCCTTGGGCGGGTTGCGGAGCCACGCCTCGAGCTGGGGCCGGTTGACCGTACCGTCAGGGTTGTACAGGTTGAAGATGCCACCGGCGTAGGTGGTGCGCGACGAGAAGTGCGTGAGGTTGGGCGCCGCCTTTGACACTTGCTGCGCCTCGCCGGTGTAGATGTCCTCGTTGATGCCCGTGGCCAGGTGGCAGCGCGTGCACTGGCCGCGGAAGATCGCCATGCCCCGGTCGGCCGCGCTGGCGGTCGGCGCAGCCAGCACCTTGGAGGGATCGACCTTCGAGTTGAAGGTGCCGGCGGTGATGGCCTTTTGCTGATCGAGCCACGCCTGACCTTCGGGGGTAGTCGCGGTCGCAGGGGCCTTCTGCTGGGCCCACCACGTCTGGAAGTCGGCGTCGGTCATGGCGACGACCTGCATGCGCATGCGCGAGTGCGACAATCCGCAGAACTCGGTGCACTGACCGAAGTACACGCCCGGATCGTCGGCTTCGATCTTCCATGGCTGGATGCGACCGGGGATCGCGTCGCGCTTGCCGTTCAGCGCGGGGATCCAGTGCGAGTGATTGACGTCGCGCGACGTGATGTAGAGATCGATCTCGGTGCCGACCGGGACCACCAACTGCGTGGCCGTGACGATCACCGGGTGCTTTTCGGTCTTGCCTTTGTGGTTCTGGATCTCGTTGAGCCGGACGTCGATGCCCAGGTCGTAATTCTTGGCCGGATCGAACCCGCCGTCGTAGTAGCGGTACTCCCACCACCACTGCTGCCCGACCACCACGACCGATAGTGCTTGGTCCTTGTGGTACTTGTTCTGCGTCTGCAGCACCGACACGGTGAAGACCGCGACGACCGCGAGGATCATGGCGGGGACGATGGTCCAGCCGATCTCGAGGCGCGTGTTGCCGTGGATCTGCTCGGGGAAGTCGACCTCGGTGTACTCCTTGACCCCGAACTTGCGGATCATGAGGATCGTGCCGCCGATCACCAACGCGAGCACGACGCCGGCCACGATGAACACCGGCACGATCAGATTGTGCAGGTCGTCGGCGGTGGGGCCCTTGGGCTTCATGGTGTCGAGTTCGGCACCACTCGCGCACGAGGTCACGAAGGCGGAGACCCCGAGGGTGCCCACCAGCGCGAGCGCACGGCGTGGCCCACGACGGAACGCGCCGATCGAACCGGTGTGCGGCGAACTGATCCGCTTCACAGTCACTTCCCTTCGGCCGGGTGCTCGGTGCCGCCGTGATGTTCGAAGTCGCGCTCGCCGATCACGGCGGCGGTGACACCGGCGGCGATGAAGGCGAGCCCACCGAACAGGACGATTGTGGCCACGATGTTTTTCGAGATGCGAGGCTTCAATGCGACGAGCACCGCGACGCCGAGCACGACCGCGGCGATGACGGACGCGACCCACACGGCGCCGATGCGACTCGACGACAACAGGACCCGGGAGGCGCCGAGCGGCACGGCGGCGATGGCCAGCGCGGCGACCACCGGCACTTCGATCGGGTGCATGACCCGGTCGCGCAGCTCGCGGTTGGTCTGGGGGTCGCCCGTTGCACGGTCGGCCCAGGCCTGCATGGCCCACTCGATGGCGACGACGGTCAGCAGGCCGACGCCGACGAGGAAGATCGCGCTCGACAGGACGAGGCCGAGGGCCAGGGCGGCAACACCGAACATGGCGATGAGCGGCCAGTAGCTCGGCTGGGTGGGCAGCTGCGCCGGTGGCTGATCGACCCCGAGGGCTGCGGCAGCCGCCGTGGGGTCGGCGTCTCGGAAGGAGACGAAGAGCAGGCCGAGGAAGCCACACGTCATGGCCACGCCGATGAGGATGAGGTAGCCGGTCTGATTGCCGACCGCGCCCTTCCACCCGAGCGACAGCGGACCGGTGTTGTTCCCGCCGGTGGTGTAGCCGAAAGTGACCGCGGCCACGAGGGCCCCGACCGCCATCCCGAAATACAGTTTGAAACTCGTGGTGAGCATGAGGGCGTCCTACTTCGCGACGTAGATGCCGAAATAGATGACCGTGTACACGGCAACCGTGGCGTACCAGAAGATCGATGCCGCAACGATGCCGTCGGCCTGGCGGCTGGAGTACTGACCGGCCAACGCACGGAAGGCCATGAGCAGCAGGAACACCACGGCTGCACCGACCATGACCAGGTGGGCGCCGGTGATGACGAAGATCAGGAGGCCCTGGAGGCTGGCATCGGCGCCGGAGATCGTGAGGCCCATGCTGTTGTAGTAGTAGATCGTCTGGTTGATGACCGCGATGCCGAACAGGGCGGTGAGCGCCAGTGCCAAGTAGGCCCGGGGCCGATCATCCCGGCGGATCGAGTGCACCGCCCAGGCCATGGTGACCACCGACATGGCCATGGTGCCGAGCATCATGCCGCCCGGGACGAGTGAGATCGTGCCGGTCTCGATCCAGGCCGTGCCGCGGCCGGCTGGCGGGGCGGCCTTGATGGTCGCGGTGCGCTCGGCGAAGTAGAGCCCGAGGAGGCCGATGAACACCATCACCGAGGCGACGGTGGCATACGCGGTGCCTACGAGGAGCGTGTGCGGTCGAGGTAGGACCTCGGCCGAGAGCAGTTGATCGGATTGGGTGGCCATCAGACGGCACCTCCGTTCTCGGCGGCGTCGAGCAGTGGACGCTCGGAGCGCACGACAGGCAGCGGCCCGCGGAAGTTGCCCACGGGAGGCGGTGAGCTCGAGGCCCATTCGAGGGTGTGGCCCTGCCACGGATTCGCCGGGGCGTAGGAGCCGCTGGGCAGGAACGTTCGCACGACGGCGCCGACCGCAACGAGCGCACCGAGCGCGAACAGGCCGTAACCGACGAGGCCGATCGCGTTCATGATCTCGGCGCCGTCCTTGACCGCGGAGGTGACGAGACCGGCCGGCTGATCGTAGAAGCCGGCCGCGAAGTCACCGAGTCCGGCGAGGAAGGCCCCGCCGACGAGGGGCAGGACGGCGAGCCGGGCCAAGCCCTCGGGCACCGCCCGGCCAGTGAGCTTGGACGACCAGTATACGACGCCGGCGAAGCCGACCGTGGCGCTGGCCAAGAGCACCATCGCCATCTGTCCGTCGACCGCCGACGTGTTGCGCAGATCGAACGGGACGAACACGTACATTACGCCGGCCAACACACCGCCAAACAGCACCAAGGCGCCGAGCAGGGCGAGCCCGAGCGCCCCGAGCGGGCCGGAGGACGCCGGCTTGCCCTGGCGAAGCGTGTCGGCCCAGGCGCCGAAGAGCGCAAGCACGGGAAGCGCGATGGCGTAGCCGACCGCCAGGAACACGAACTTGTCCTGGACGTTGGGGGCCGAAGCAAACGAACCGACGCTGAGTAGCCCGAACAGGGCGATGGCACCGAGCACGACGTCGTAGGAGCGCTGGCGGGCGCGGGCGGCGACCGGGATGATCTCGCTCACGATGCCGAGCGCCGGGATGGCGTAGGCATAGACCATCGGCTGGCCGAACGACCAGCGGATCTGGTTGTAGAGCGCGTTCTCGGCGCCATACAGGGTCTGGGCGTGGGTGTAGTCGACGTAGGCCAGGAGGATGCGCCCGAGCAACACCGGCAACGTGAGGAACCACACCGACGACGCCACGAGCATCGACCAGGAAAAGACCGGCACGCGGCGGAGGGTCAGGCCGGGTGCCCGGAGCGTAAGGACTGTGGTGGCCACGCAGACCGCGGCGAGCAGCAGTGCGACAACGAGCACGCCGATGGCCAGCAGGGTGAGCGCCACCCCGTCCTGGTGGGTGCCCGCGGTGAGCCCGGGGGCCTCGCCGAGGCCACCGTCGGCTGCGAAGCCGCCGATGAGCAGGCCCACGCCAAGGAGCCAGACCCAGAAGGCGGCGGCCGCCGCACGGGGGAACGCGATGGCCGGCGAACCGACCTGCAATGGGACGACCGCAGTGGCAAGCCCGATGAACAACGGGAGGACGCCGCACAGCAACAGGCCGATGCGGTACGCCGCAAAGGTCTGCCAGGCGGACGTGACGCCGCCGAACAGGTCGATCGAGGTGGTGTCGAGCTTCTCGGCACCCGACAGGACGCCGAACACCCCAGCGCCCAGGATGAACACCGCGCTCGCCAGCACGTACAACCGACCAAGGGTGGTGTGGTCGCCGGTGGTGATCAGCTCGTACAGCCCCTGGGGTTGTACGGCGGTCGTCACGGACGGCGCGGTCGTGGTGGCCGCCGCGTCTGACTCGGTGATCGTCATGAGTGAACGTGACCTCTGGCGTTGAGTGCTCTGAACGAGTCGCGCGGAGCCGGGCCGCGGCCTGCGCCGCCTGATCGTAGGTGGCGATCGGCGGTCACTGGCGAACCGTGCCCCGGCGGGACTCTACACAGGCGGTGTTGGCGCTTTGCATTGGGCGGAACGACGCCCGTCGGTAGGTTCACAACCCGCTCCGCACGAGCTGGTCGGCCGCCATCGCGGCGAACAGCAGGGTGAGGTACGTGATGGAGAATCCGAACAGTTTCATGGCCTTGGCCGGCGTGGGAGTGCGGAGGAGCCCGACGGCCATGGCCGTGAAGGCGCCACCGAGCACGACTGCCGAGACGACGTAGATCGCGCCCATGTCGCCGATCGGAGCGAACAACAAGGTGAGGCCCCACAGCAGCACCGTGTAGGCCAGGATGCGCACGGCCACCGTGTGCAGGCTGGCCACGACAGGCAGCATCGGCACGTCGGCTGCGGCGTAGTCGTCGCGGTAACGGATGGCGAGCGCCCAGAAGTGCGGCGGGGTCCAGTAGAAGATGATGGCGAAGAGCACGACGGGGGCCCAGCTCAGGCTGTTGGTCACCGCCGACCAGCCGATGAGCACCGGCGCGGCGCCCGCCGCACCACCGACAACGATGTTGCTCTTCGAGGTGCGCTTCAGCCACAGCGTGTAGACGAACACGTAAAACAAGCAGGCCGCAACGGCGAGCACCGCCGACAGCAGGTTGACGAGCGCCCACAGCCAGACAAAGGCCACGGCCTCAATGGCGATCGCGAAGATCAGCGCGTTGCGGGGCTCGATCAGGCCCGTGACGAGCGGCCGGTTCTGGGTGCGCTTCATCAGGCGGTCGATATCGCGATCGACGTACATGTTGATCGCGTTGGCCCCGCCCGCGGACAAGGTGCCGCCGAGCACGGTGGCCACCATGAGCCACACCGACGGCATGCCCCGCTCGGCCACAACCATCGTGGGCACCGTGGTCACGAGGAGGAGTTCGATGATGCGGGGCTTGGTGAGCGCGATGTACCCGCGTACGCGCCGATGCAGGGTGGGCGGAGCGGGCGAAAGCACGACGATACGTTAGGTCCGCGCCCGCGTGGCCGCCAAGACCGGAAGAAGGTCGCCCGCCACGCCGCGCGGGGTCATCGCGCCCTAGATTGCGTTGAGTGTGCGCACGTCGTGGCCTGACCCCTGAGGCCTACCGCCGCATCACGTCGCTCGCGCTTGCGGCGCTGGCCGTGATCATCGTGTCCGGCGCGGCCGTTCGGCTCACCGGATCCGGGCTTGGCTGCACCGACTGGCCCAATTGCCGCCAGAACCGGCTCGTCGCCGACCTCGAGTTCCACCCCATGGTCGAGTTCGTGAACCGCGTGTTCACCGGCGTCGTCTCCGTGGCGGTCATTCTCGCCGTGCTCGGGTCGCGCTTGCGACGCCCGCGGCGCGGCGATCTCACCTGGTGGTCGTTCGGCCTCGTGGCAGGCGTGCTCGGCCAGATCATCCTCGGTGCGCTGGTCGTCGTGTTCGAGCTCTCCCCCTGGCTGGTCATCGGCCACTTCCTCACCTCGATGGTGCTGGTGTGGAACGCCGTGGTGCTGCATCACCGCGCGGGGCTCCCGACCGATCCTCACGGGCACGCCGTGGTCGGCCCGCGCAACGTCGCACCCCGACTGCTCGCGCTGATCGGGCTCTGGTTCGTCGGCGCCATAGCCGTGATCTTCACCGGCACCATCGTCACGGGTTCGGGCCCCCACGGTGGGGACGCCAAGGTCGAGCGCCTCCCCCTCCTCTTCGCGAGCGCCGCCCGCGTGCACGGCAGCACCGTCATGGGGTTCCTCGCGCTCACGCTGCTCATCGCATGGCTGCTGCGGCAGGCAACGGCCCCGCGGTCGCTGCAAGTGCGCATGTGGCAGGCCATCGGCGTGCTCGTCGTGCAGGCCACCATCGGCTACGTGCAGTACTTCACCAAGGTTCCGGTCGTGCTGGTGGGCTTTCACATCGCGGGCGCGACGTCGTTGTGGATCGCCGTGGTGCGCTTCGCGCTCGCCACCCGCGAACCAATGGCCCCCGATGTCCGTCCCGCGCCACACGTCGCCGAGGTGGTGCACGCGTGACCGCGCCACTGGCCGCGCCCGTCGAGGTCGACGATCCCGAGGTGGGCACGGTTCCCACATCCGACGTGCCCTGGATCGTGCTCGTGTGGAACGACCCGATCAACCTGATGTCGTATGTGACCCTCGTGTTGCAGAAGGTGTTCGGGTACAGCAAGGAGAAGGCCACCAACCTCATGCTCGACGTACATCAGAAGGGCCGGGCCGTCGTGTCGACCGGAGCACGCGAGAAGGCCGAGCTCGACGTGTACCGCCTCCACGAGCACGGGTTGTGGGCCACGATGCAGCAGGACAAGTAGTGGGCCGTCGCATCCGCAGGCATCGCAAGGGGCACGTGATCGTCGACCTCGACGAGCACGAGCGTCGCATCCTGCGCGATCTCGCCGAGCAGCTCCGGGCCCTGCTGCTCGACGGCTCCGAGCCGTCGTTGCGACGCCTCTTTCCCACGGCGCACCCCGACGACGAAGTCAAAGAGCGCGAGTACCAGTCGCTCGTGCACGACAACCTGCTCGAGCATCGCCTCGCCACGCTCGACGAGTTCGAGGCCACCCTCGACGCGGCCACTCTCACCGTGGCCCAAACCGAGCGCTGGATGACCGCCCTCAACGACCTGCGCCTGGTGCTCGGCACGCTGCTCGACGTCAGCGAGGACTCCGTCGAGTTCGATCCCGACGCCGAAGATGCGTTCAGCCAAGCCGTGTACCACTTCCTCGGCGGCCTCCTCGAACAGGTCGTCGACGTGCTGTTCAGCACCCTCCCACCCCCGGCGAAGTAACCGAGCGAGGAACCGCACCCGGCACCCGGAACGACCATTCGGCTTGCACGATCCTGAAGCCCTCCTGCTATCGTGACCGAGCCCTCAACGGCCGAGCCCCCATCGTCCAGTGGCCTAGGACACCGCCCTTTCACGGCGGCGACACGGGTTCGAATCCCGTTGGGGGTACGTAGCAATACCAAGGTCCCGTGGTGCAGTTTGGAGTGCACGCCGCCCTGTCAAGGCGGAGGCCGCGGGTTCAAATCCCGTCGGGACCGCAACACGAGTTCTGCCGAGCATCGCTCGGCATCTCGGTCGGGTAGCTCAGTAGGCAGAGCGACCGCCTGAAAAGCGGTAGGTCACCGGATCGACGCCGGTCCCGACCACCAGTCTTGCCAAGGTCCGTTGCTGCTCAGTTCGGCCCGGCCTTCAGGCCCGGCGTCAGAGCTCGAGCAGCAGGCGCAGGTCGTCGATCACGAGCGGCGCGTCTTCAATGGTGGGGTCATCGTCGTCGGCCACGCCGCTATAGCGCACCGCCCGCATGCCCGCGGCCCGGGCGCCGGCCACATCCGTGCGGCGAATGTCGCCGATGTGGAGCGCTTCGGCGGCCGACGATCCGAGCCCGGCGAGCGCATGGTCGAAGATCTCGCGGCGCGGCTTGTAGACACCGACCTCGTCGGAGAAGGACCAGTGCGAGAAGTGCTGGAGCACCCCGTGCGACTCGAGGAAGCCGCGCAACAGCACCGACGGCGTGAGGCCCACGTCGCACACGATGCCGAGCCGCACCCCGCGTGCTGCCAGGGTCGCGACCACCGTCTCGCAGTGCGGGGTGAGCTGCACATCAGCGCGGCGGCTCGCGTCGAACCACGCGTCGCGCAACGCGTCGGCATCGCCTTCACCGAGCACCGAATCGAGCAACACGGTCGCCGTATCGATCGCGTGCTCGGCCGTGAACTGCACGTTGGTGATCCAGCCCTCGTGATGCAGGGCGGACACGTGCTCGAGCACGGAGTCGAGCACCTCGACCTCGACGTCGAGCGATCGCTCCCGTGCGACCTTGTGCCAGGCCTGCTTGCGCCGGGCGAGCGTCGCCGCAGGATCCGCACGACACAGCGTGTTCCAGTAGTCGAAGGTGACCGCGACCAATGGGGGCGAGCCAGGCATCGCGTCGCCCGTGCGGTTCAGCGCGCCGCGCGCTGGGCGCGGGTGACGCCTTCGTCAAGCGCGGCGCGCGACACGGCCCGGGCCACAGCGAACGGGACGTCGCGGTCGAAGACCGACGGGATGACGTAACCCGGCGACAGCAGATCGTCGGTGACCGCCGCCGCGATGGCGGTGGCGGCCGCCACCTTCATGCCCTCGGTGATGTCGGTCGCGCCGACGTCGAGTGCGCCGCGGAAGATGCCGGGAAAGGCGAGCACGTTGTTGATCTGGTTCGGGTAGTCGCTGCGGCCAGTGGCCATGACCGCGGCAAGCCCGTCGCAGTCCTCGGGCCGGATCTCGGGGTCGGGGTTGGCCATCGCGAACACGATCGGGTCCTTCGCCATGCGGCGTACGTCTGACGCGGTGATGATGTTCGGGCCGCTGACCCCGATGAACACATCGGCGCCGGGCATCACGTCTGACAGCGAGCCCGACAAGCGCTCCGGGTTGGTGTTCCGGGCGAACCACTCCTTCGCGAAGTTCAAATTGTCGCGGCCCTCGAAGATCGCTCCTTGGCGATCGGTGCCGACGATGTTGGTGACGCCTGCGCTCATGAAGATCTTGCCGCACGCCATGCCAGCGGCACCGATGCCCGCGATGACCACGCGGATCTCGCTCATCTTCTTGCCCACGATCTTCAGCGCGTTCTCGAGCGCCGCGAGCGCGACGACGGCCGTGCCGTGCTGATCGTCGTGGAAGATCGGGATGTCGAGCAGCTTCTTCAACTGCTCCTCGATGTAGAAGCAGTTCGGCGCAGCGATGTCCTCGAGGTTGATGCCGCCGAAGGTGGGCGCGAGGCGCACCACCGTCTGGATGATCTCGTCAGGATCCTTCGTGTCGAGGCAGATCGGGAACGCGTCGACGCCGCCAAACTCCTTGAACAGCAGCGCCTTGCCCTCCATGACGGGCATCGCACCGAGCGGACCGATGTCGCCGAGCCCGAGCACCGCGGTGCCGTCGCTCACGATGGCCACGGTGTTCTTGCGGATGGTGTACTCGAACGACAGCTCAGGGCGCTCGTGGATGGCCATGCACACCCGGGCCACACCCGGCGTGTACGCCATGGACAGGTCGTCGCGATCGCGGGTGGGCGCGAGCGGCAACACCTCGATCTTGCCGCCCTCGTGCATGCGGAACGTGCGGTCGTACGCCTCGAGCACGACCACGCCAGGCACCGCTTTCGCAACGTCGATCACCTTCTGCGCGTGGGCCTCGTCGCGGCAGTGCACGACCACATCCTCGAGCACGACCGGACCCTTGGCCTCGAATCCGCTGACGGCCGCGATGTTGCCGCCGACCTGACCGATCTCGGCCGCGAGACGGCCGAGCGTCCCAGGGGTGTTGTCGAGCTGCACAGAGAGGTTGACCGAGAA
>WLNW01000130.1 GCA_009699605.1 Actinomycetota bacterium
GCCAAGAAGGCAGTTGCCAAGAAGGCTCCGGCCAAGAAGGCAGTTGCCAAGAAGGCTCCGGCCAAGAAGGCAGTTGCCAAGAAGGCTCCGGCCAAGAAGGCAGTTGCCAAGAAGGCTCCGGCCAAGAAGGCAGTTGCCAAGAAGGCTCCGGCCAAGAAGAAGAAGTAGCTCTACCCGAGCTCGACGAAGGCCCCCGTCGTCATGGCGGGGGCCTTCGTCGTTTTGGATAGCCTCCGCCCTCATGAGTGCTGCGCAGTTCATCTACACGATGCGAAAGACCAGTCGCTTCTACCCGCCCGACCGCGAGGTGCTGAAGGACATCACGCTCGCGTTCTACCCGGGCGCCAAGATCGGCGTCATCGGGGCCAACGGCTCGGGTAAGTCATCGTTGCTCCGCATCATGGCGGGCCTCGACGACGGGTTCACCGGCGAGGCCCAGCTGACGCGCGGGTTCAGCGTGGGTCTACTCGAACAGGAACCGAAACTCGACGAGTCGAAAGACGTCCTCGGCAACGTCATGGACGGTGTCGGCGAGATCGCCACACTCCTGCAGCGCTACGACGCCGTGTTGGCCAAGTGGGCCGACCCCGATGTCGACTACGACAAGCTGGGTGCCGAACAGGCCGACCTCGAGAGCAAGATCGAAGCCGCCGGCGCCTGGGACCTCCAGCGCACCATCGAGATCGCAATGGACGCGCTGCGCCTTCCCCCGCCCGACGCGTCGGTCGAGAAGCTCTCCGGTGGCGAACGGCGAAGAGTCGGACTGTGCCGCCTCCTGTTGTCGAAGCCCGATCTCCTACTTCTCGACGAGCCGACCAACCACCTCGATGCCGAGTCGGTGGCCTGGCTCGAGCGCACCCTGCAGGAGTACCACGGCACCGTGGTGGCCATCACCCACGATCGCTACTTCCTCGACAATGTCGCGAAGTGGATCCTCGAACTCGATCACGGCAAGGGCTTTCCGTTCGAGGGCAACTACACCGGTTGGCTCGAACAGAAGTCGCAACGCCTCGATCAAGAGGAGCGCTCCGACTCGACGCGAAAGCGCACGCTCGAGCGCGAGCTCGAGTGGGTCCGCATGGCCCCGAAGGCGCGTCAGGCCAAGGGCAAGGCGCGCCTCGCCGCATACGAGAAGTTGCTCGAGGAGTCGAAGTCGATCGACGGTCGCGCCGAGAAGCTCGTACTGCAGATACCCACCAACGAGCGCCTCGGCGACCAGGTGATCGAGTTCGCGAACGTGTCGAAGGGGTTCGGTGAACGCTTACTCATCGACGACCTCACCTTCAGCCTTCCTCGTGCCGGCATAGTCGGCGTGATCGGCGCGAACGGCGCGGGCAAGACCACGTTGTTTCGCATGATCGTCGATGCGGCAACTCGTGGGCGCGGCGGTAGCGACACCTCCGAGGCCGAGATACCCGACTCGGGCACGCTCACGGTCGGCCCCACCGTGGAACTGGCCTACGTCGACCAGTCCCGCGACACCCTCGAGGCCGATCGCAGTGTCTACGAGGAGATCACCGACGGTCGCGAAACGGTCATGCTCGGCACGCGCGAGATGAACGGACGCGCATACGTCGCATCGTTCAACTTCCGCGGATCCGATCAGCAGAAGCGCGTCGGCGATCTGTCTGGCGGCGAGCGAAACCGCGTGCACCTGGCCAAGATGCTGCGCCGCGGTGGCAACGTACTACTGCTCGACGAACCGACCAATGACCTCGACGTCGACACGTTGCGCGCCCTTGAGGACGCACTTGAGGCGTTCCCCGGGTGCGCGGTGGTCATCAGCCACGATCGTTGGTTCCTCGACCGCATCGCCACGCACGTGCTCGCGTTCGAAGGTGACTCCGTCGTGCGGTGGTTCGAGGGCAACTTCTCTGACTACGAAGGGTGGCGCCGCAAGGAGTTCGGCGCCGACGCAACGCAGCCACACCGCCTCAAGTACAAGCCGCTCCTGCGGGGCTGACAGTGTCGGCCGAGGACGCTCGCCTCCGCACTGTGTCGACGCGTCTCGTCCGCGCGCTCGTGTTCCTGACTGGCGCAGCCGGTATCGCGGGCATGATCGCCGGTTCCATCGCTGACAACAACGGCGTCGCCATCACATTCGGTCTACTCGTCGCGGCGGCCGCCCTCGTGCTCGTCGTGGCCACCGCGATCAATCCGGCTCGACCGCTCGGAACCTTCGACACTGCGGTGGCGTCATCCGTCGAGTCACAGGTGCAGTCGCTCGTCGAAGCAGGCGCCGACGAGTCCGTGGTGCGCAACCTGGTGCGCGATGCCGTGATCCTCGGACGCACGGCCGGCTGAGCCTCGCACGGTCGCGGGCACCTGGGCCGTTCGAATCATTTCCGTCCCTCAGGTGCGCCGTCATTCTCACCCGAGACGCTCGCCGGCCGATGATCCACGCATGACCGGGAACGTTGCGACGAAGTCGAAGCCGAAAAAGTTCACCAGCCGCGCAGCGCTGCGACTGATCGAACCGGGTAGCAGCGTCGATTGCTCCCATTGCGATCAACGCGTGAAGTTTCAGGCCCGGGTGCGATTGCAGCAGGTGATTTGCAACGTGTACCTCGACGGAGCGTGGGATCGCGTGGAGCACTTCCATGCCGAGTGCTACGAGATCGCCGGTTCGCCCTACGACCAACCGTCACAGACCGCTACCGGTCGGGCGTTCTGACCGCTGCGTCGTAGGCCGCGACGACCATTGCGGCCAACGCAAGTGCATCACCATCGGTGGGGCGCACCGTGAGTTCGGCACCGAGCGGCGCCTCGTATGGATCGTCGATACCGGTGAAGTTCTTCAGTTCGCCGGCGCGGGCCTTCTTGTACAGACCCTTCGGGTCGCGTCTCTCGCACTCCTCGATGGGTGTGTCGACGAACACTTCGAGGAACACCAGCCCGGCGGTCGCGTGCAGGCCTCGAGCACGATCACGGCCCTGCCGGTAAGGGCTCACGAGTGGCACGAGCGCTACGGCGCCCGCGTCGGCGAACAGCCGCGCCACCTCACCGACACGCCGCACGTTCTCGGTGCGGCTCGCTTCGTCGAATCCGAGATCGGCGTTGAGGCCATGGCGAAGGTTGTCGCCGTCGAGCAGGTAAGTGGGCTGGCGACGCCCGAGGAGCACGCGCTCCACTTCGGTTGCCACGGTGGACTTGCCCGAGCCGGAGAGCCCCGTGAACCAGATCGTGGCACCCCGGACACCGAGAATCGACCAACGCTCGGAGCGCGGCACGATCGGCTCGTGCCACACGATGTTGCCGCCGCTCATATCAGCTCGCGGGGCCGATGATCATCCCCGCGCCGACCGTGGCCATGGTTGCTTCGTCGACGAGGACGAAGCTGCCCGTGGTGCGGTTCCGGCGGTACTCGTCGAAGAACAACGGCTGCGTCGTACGCAGCGTGACCCGACCGATGTCGTTGAGCCCGAGCCGGTCAGCGCCTTCCTCGCGATGCAACGTGTTCACGTCGAGCCGGTACTGCAGATCCTTCACCAGGACGCGGGCCGAACGCGTGGTGTGCTTGATGCTGAGCTTCAGCCCGGGCGTGAGCGAGGCCTTCTCGCTCATCCAGCACACCATGGCATCGATGTCCTGGCCGACGTGCGGCTGATTGTGGGGACGGCACAACATGTCGCCGCGGGACACGTCGATATCGTCGGTCAGCCGCACCGTGACCGACATCGGGGGGAACGCTTCGTCTACGGGGCCGTCGAACGTGTCGATCGACGCGATCGTCGACGAGAACCCCGACGGGAGCACCACGACCGGATCGCCGGGCTTGAGCACCCCACCGGCCACGGTGCCAGCAAACCCGCGGTAATCATGGAACTCGTCGCTGTACGGCCGCAGCACGTACTGCACCGGGAACCGGGCGTCGATGAGGTTGCGGTCGCTTGCGATGTGCACCTCTTCGAGGTGGTGCAGCAACGAAGGCCCCTGATACCACGGCATGTTCGGCGAACGCTCGACGACGTTGTCGCCGTGCAGCGCGGACACTGGTATGAACGTAAGGTCGCTGACGTCGAGCTTCATGGCGAACTCGCGGAACTGCGCTTTGACCGCCTCGAACGCGGCCTCGTCGTAGCCGACGAGATCCATCTTGTTGACGCACACCACGAGGTGCGGGATGCGCAGCAACGTCGAGATGAAGGCATGGCGCCGCGACTGTTCGACTACCCCGTTGCGCACGTCGACGAGCACGACCGCGAGGTCAGCGGTGGACGCGCCCGTGACCATGTTGCGCGTGTACTGCACGTGACCCGGGGTGTCGGCGATGATGAACTTGCGCTTGGGTGTTGCGAAGTAGCGGTACGCGACGTCGATGGTGATGCCTTGCTCGCGCTCGGCCCGCAGGCCGTCGGTGAGCAGGGCGAGGTTCACGTACTCTGAGCCCATCTGTATGGAGGTGCGCTCGACGGCCTCGAGTTGATCCTGGAAGATCGACTTGGTGTCGTAGAGCAGGCGTCCAATGAGCGTGGACTTGCCATCGTCGACCGAGCCGGCTGTGGCGAAGCGTAGGAGCTCCATTAGAAGTAGCCCTCTTTCTTGCGATCTTCCATACCGGCTTCGCTGATGCGATCGTCGGCCCGGGTGGCGCCCCGCTCGGTGATGCGGCTGGCGGAGATCTCGGCGATGACCTTGTCGATGGAGTCAGCCGCCGACGCGACAGCGCCGGTACACGAGGCGTCGCCGACCGTGCGGAAACGAACCTGCTTCTCGACGATGGTCTCGTTGGATCCCAACGTGACGTAAGGCGTATCGGCGATCCACATGCCGTCGCGTTCGAACACGCGACGCTGGTGTGCGTAATAGATGGACGGCAGGTCGATGTCCTCGTCGGCTACGTACTGCCAGATGTCGAGCTCGGTCCAGTTCGAGATCGGGAATACCCGGATGTGTTCGCCCCGCCGGATGCGCCCGTTGTACAACGACCAGAGCTCGGGGCGCTGGTTCTTCGGATCCCACTGCCCGAACTCGTCGCGGAAGGAGAAGACACGCTCCTTGGCGCGGGCCTTGTCCTCGTCTCGGCGGGCACCGCCGAAGACCGCATCGAAGCGACCTTCCGCGATGGTGCGCAGCAAGGTGGTGGTTTGCAGGCGGTTCCGGCTCGCCCGCGGGCCGGTCTCCTCGACGGCGCGCCCTGCATCGATGTCGTCTTGGACCGAGCCGACGACGAGCCGGATGCCCAGCTCGGCAACGCGGCGGTCGCGGTACTCGATGACCTCAGGGAAGTTGTGGCCGGTGTCGACGTGGACGACCGGGAACGGGATCTTGCAGGGCCAGAACGCCTTCTCGGCGAGGCGCAACATCACAATCGAGTCCTTGCCCCCGGAGAAGAGCATGCCGGGATGCTCGAACTCGGCGGCCACCTCACGAATGATGTGGATCGACTCGGCTTCGAGCTCGCGCAGGTTGGACAACTCGTATGCCATGGTGCAAAAAGCCTACGGCCGGAATTCCGACCTCACAAGTCAGCATTCAATCCCCGCAGCGCTCGACCGGTAGGGTCCTTCGTCGTGACCGCATCCGACTCCCTCCACGCGCTCGTGTCCGAGCGCGACCATTCCGAAGCCGCACGCATCGCCACTGCGGCGGGCGAAATGCTGGTCGCCCTCCGCGTCCGCATGGTGGCCGAGGGTGCCCCGCCGTCGATGCTCAAGCACGCCGGCGACCGCACCGCGCACGATCTCATCATGGCCGAGCTCACCACCTGCTTCCCCGACGACGCAGTGTTGTCCGAAGAAGGCGTCGATCTTGCGGAGCGGCTGCGTTCCACTCGCACCTGGATCGTCGACCCACTCGACGGCACTCGAGAGTTCGGCGAGAACCCGCGGTCTGACTGGGCCGTGCACATCGCGCTCGTGATCGACGAACGGCCCGTCGCCGGCGCGGTCGCTCTTCCCGCCATGGGGCTCACGCTCTCGACCTACCGTCCGAACTCGCTCACCCCGCCCTACGTAGGCCCCCCGCGGCTGATCGTCTCACGGTCACGTCCGCCGGTGGCAGCCATGATCGTGGCCGAGGCAATGGGCGCGCAACTCATCGCCATGGGCAGCGCCGGCGCGAAAGCCATGGCCGTCGTGCTCGGCCACGCCGACATCTATGCCCACAGCGGGGGCCAGTACGAGTGGGATTCGTGCGCGCCCGTCGCGGTGGCCGCCGCGGCCGGGCTCCATGTTTCGCGCATCGACGGCAGCCCGCTGCGCTACAACCAACCCGACCCGTACCTGCCCGACCTGCTCATCTGCCGCCCCGAGATGGCTGCGGAAGCATTGCGGGCCCTGAACGGTTGAACAGGGCGTGCTAACGCCGTCACCTTCCGCCATGCTGACCTCGTCACCGACCACCGAACCCCACAACGGGGCGTCCGCCGCCGGGCCGCCGGCCGATCTCGTCTTCGGATCGTTCAGCGACGACCCCCCGTGGGTGCTCGATCCTGACCGACTGCCGTGGCGCAAGCCGCTCCTCGCGGTGCGCTCTGTCGCCCAGCGAGAGGTGCCACAACTCGTGACGCCCCGGCGGTTCCCGGGATGGCGATCGGTCCGAGTTGTTCGCGAGATCGGCGGCGCGCTCGGCATGTGGGCCATCCGCGAGCGACGCAGTGACGACGCCAGCGCATCGAGGGCCGGCCTGTCGCGTCGGCTGCGCGAGGCGGCCGAGACGCTTGGACCCACGTACATCAAGCTGGGTCAGATCATCTCGTCAGGCCAAGGTATCTTCCCGAGCGAGCTGGTCGACGAGTTCAAGAAGTGCCGCGATCGCGTGACGCCCGAGCCCTACCACGTCGTCCGCGCGGTTCTCGAAGAGGAGTTGCGCGGCCCCCTCGAGGCCACGTTCGCCGAGTTCGATCGCGAGCCGCTCGCTGCGGCGTCCATCGCCCAGGTGCACCGCGCCACGTTGCTCGACGGCACCGAGGTCGTGGTCAAGGTGCAACGACCCAACGTCGGTCGGCTCGTGCACGAGGACCTGCGCGTCATGGCATGGCTCGCCCCGCTGCTCGTGGGCCGTATCCCGATCACGGCGCTCGCGAACCCGCCCGCTCTCGTCGAGGTGTTCGCCCACACCATCAACGAGGAGCTCGACTTCCGCCTCGAAGCCGAGAACATGCTCGACGTGGCGCTGTCGTTCGCGCAGCTCGGTCAACGCGGCTACGTGATCCCTCGCCCGCACCCCACCTTGGTCACCCGGCGAATGCTCGTGATGGAGCGACTCTCCGGTTTTGTGTTCGATGACGTCGCCGGCATTCGAGGCGCAGGCATCGATACCCACACCATCATCCGGACCGGCATGATCGGCTTCCTCGAGGGCGCGCTCATCCACGGCATCTTCCACGGTGACCTCCACGGTGGCAACCTCTTCGTGCGGGAGGACGGTCGCACCGCGCTCCTCGACTTCGGCATCGTTGGCCGGCTGTCCGAACCACGGCGGCTCGCGTTCCTGCGGCTGCTCATCGCCGGCACCATGAACGACGCGAATAGTCAACTCGCGGCGATGCGCGACCTCGGTGCACTGCCCCGTGACGTCGATCTCGACGCCGTGGCCCGCGATCTCGGATTCGACGCCCCGGCCATCGACCCCACGCAGCTCACCGCCGACGAGCTCGTGGCCGAGCTGCAACGAGTGACCAAGGCGCTCATTGGTTACGGGGCCCGCATCCCGAAGGAGCTGTTGCTCTTCGTGAAGAACCTCGTGTTCCTCGACGGCGCGATCGCCACGCTCGCACCCGACCTCGACCTCTTCGCCGAGATCCAACAGCTGGCGCTCTACTTCGCCACCACCCACGGCGAGCGCATCGCCCAGCAGGTCGGCATGGACCCCGCCGCCTACCAGATCGACATGAGTTCTGTCACTCGCAGCTTCGGCGTCGACTCATCCGTCGAATCGTTCACGCATCGCGAGTTGCTCGAACGCCGTGAGCTCATCAGCAAGCGACTCGCCGCCCGGCGTCGCTGATCGACCCCGATCGACACGTTGCTGGCGCCGGAAACCAGTTCCCGGCCCATAACGCCGAACCTCGGGAAGATGATCCTGGCGGCACATCGTGGAACACGATCGTCGAGTGGCGCGGTTGCCCGCTCGCTACCATCGCTGCCTATGCGGTTGGTCCTCGCTCGATGCACGGTCGACTATGAGGGCCGGCTCAGCGCGCACCTCCCCGAAGCCGTGCGTCTCATCATGGTGAAGGCTGATGGGTGCGTCGCCATCCACGCCGACGGCGGCGCGTACAAGCCTCTCAACTGGATGAACGCCCCCAACCGCCTCGTCATCGACGAGGCGGCCGGTCTGTGGGTGGTCACGAACGCCAAGGGCGAGACGCTCACCATCACCGTGCACGAGATCCTGGCCGAGGTGAACCACGAACTGGGCGTCGACCCTGGGCTGCGCAAGGACGGGGTCGAGGCGCACCTGCAGGAACTGCTCGCCGCGAACCCCACGGTGATCGCCGACGGGCTGCGGTTGGTCCGCCGCGAGTACCCCACCGACATCGGTCCGGTCGATCTGCTCTGTCGCGACGCCAACGGCGCAACAGTGGCGATCGAGATCAAGCGCCGGGGCGAGATCGACGGGGTCGAGCAGCTCGCGCGCTACCTCGAGTTCCTCAACCGTGACCCGCTGCTGAGGCCGGTGCGTGGCATCTTCGTCGCGCAGGAGATCAAGCCGCAGGCGCGTGTTCTCGCGGGAACCCGCTCGATCGGCTGGGTCGAGGTCGACTACGACGAGTTGCGGGGCATCGTGTCCGAAGAGCTTCGGCTGTTCTGACCGATGGCGAACCGCAAGAAGGCGCGACCATCGCGTCGGCGTTCACGTCGCGGGCGGGTGCGTTCGTTCCTCTGGCGTAGATGGCGTGCCATGACCCGGCCCCGCAAGCTCGCGACCGCGCTGTTGCTCGCGCTCGTCGCACTCTTCGCGTTGCTCGAGATCGCCGCGCTCGCCGACAACGGACTGCACCACGACACCGCGTTGCGCAACGTTTCGGTGGGTGGCGTCGATGTTGGCGGCCAGTCGGCCGAGGAGATCCGCGCCACGTTCGCCACGCTCGACGCGCGGGTCGGTCAGCTCCCGGTTCGGCTTGCCGGCAACGACCGATCGATCGACGTCGCCGCGAGCACAGCCGGGATGACCATCGACGTCGATGCCACCACGACTGCCGTGATGCAGAAGGGACGCGGCCGATTCGCCTCGCTGCGCTGGATCGCCGGCCTATTCGAGGCGCGGAATGCACCGATCGTGTTGCGCGTCGACGAGGCCACGCTGAAGGAAGGGCTCGCGCCCTTCGGAACGCCGCGCGACAACTCCGTCACGTTCACGGTGCAAGGTGGGGTGATCCGCGTCAACGACGGCAAGGACGGCATAGCGGCCGACGTGGCGAGCGTCGCCGCGGAGCTCCTCGCCTCGGCGCGCCGCGGCGAGGCTCCCATGCGCGCCGCGGTCAACACCACCTTGCTATCGCCCACGCTCTCGAAGGCCGACCGGAACGCGCTTGTCGACCTCGCGAACCGCGTCACGGTCGACGGCATCACCCTCAAGCTCGGCGACGCCACAAAGGTCATCGACCCGACCGTGTTGCGGGGCTGGATCCGACCGTCGACCGACGGCAGCGATTACCTCGTCGACGACAAGGTAAGCCGCCCGGCGATCCTCGCCGCCTTCGCCGGCTCGGGTGGCCCCGGCCGCGACGCCAAACTCGTCGTGTTCGACGGCAAGGTGCTGATCCTCGAAGGTGAACCGGCCACAAAGTGCTGCAACGCCGACACCGCGACGAGGGTGAACACCGCGCTGCACGCCCGCTCGTCGTCGACCGACGTTGCGTTCACCGAGACACCGCGACCCAAGGGTCGTGAATGGGCGGCCACGCTCGGCGTGAAGGAACTCGTCGGCGAGTTCACGACGCGCTACCCCGCAGGCCAGCCGCGCGTCGTCAACATCAAACGCATCGCCGAGCTCACCCAGGGCGCGCTCATCGAGCCGGGCAAGACCTTCTCGATCAACGGCTTCGTGGGCAAGCGCACCATCGAGAACGGGTTCGTGTCCGGTGGCGTCATACAGGACGGCGTCTTCCAAGAGGACGTCGGCGGAGGTATCTCGCAGTATGCGACCACGCTGTTCAACGCCGCGTTCTTCGGCGGGCTCGACTACGCGAAGTACCAGAGCCACAGCATTTACATCACCCGGTACCCATACGGCCGCGAGGCAACAGTGAGCTATCCGGCCCCCGATCTCGAGATTAGGAACTCGACGCCCTACGGCGTGCTCATCTGGCCGACGGCCACCGACACCGGGATCACCGTCCAGCTCTACTCGACCACGTACGCAACGGGAAC
>WLNW01000131.1 GCA_009699605.1 Actinomycetota bacterium
GCCATGCGGTTCTCCTCGGGAGTCGGTCAGCTGTGGAGGCCGAGTCGCAGCAGCCGCGGTGCAGCTGCCGCCTTCTCGCCGACCAGCGCGACCGCATCCGCGATCTGGGGTAGCTCGAGTTCGAAACGTTAGACCAACGAGCGTTCCCCCCACACCGGATCCCACGCGGAATTGAACTCGAAGAGGCCCGTGAAGTTGAACGCTGCGCTCGCGCTCTCGTAGAGGCTGCGGAGCGCTCGCATCAACAGACCGGCGACCTGCGCACCGCGGCGATGGTCGAGCCGCGTACCTGGGCAGCCCGGCCAAGCAGCGCCACGAGCGCACGGTACCCCCGTGGGCGGCGGGCGGTGCATCAGGGGCCTTATGGTGGCCCCGGGCGCGTGAACGGGGGACCGATGGCCGAGGATGTGGTGTTGATCACCGGGTGTTCCAGCGGGATCGGACGCGCGACGGCCGAGCAGTTCCTCGCCGCCGGCGCCACGGTGTATGCGACGGCGCGACGCATCGAATCACTTGCCCCTCTCGCCGAGCTCGGTTGTCGCACGCGTGCGCTCGATGTCACCGACGAAGTGTCGATGATGGCAGGGGTGCGGGCCATCGAGGACGAACACGGCGCGATCGACGTGCTCGTGAACAACGCGGGCTATGGCCAGCAGGGCGCGCTCGAGGTCACCTCACTCGACCGCTTTCGTGCGCAGTTCGAGACCAACGTCTTCGGCGTCATCCGCCTGTGCCAGTTGGCGCTTCCGGCCATGCGGGCCAAGGGTTCGGGTCGCATCGTGCTGGTGTCAAGCATGGGTGGGCGCATCACGTTCCCCGGCGGAAGCGCGTATCACGCTTCGAAGTACGCGCTCGAGGCCATTGGCGACGTGCTGCGGTTCGAAGTGGCCCGATTCGGCGTTTCGGTGGTGCTGGTGGAACCGGGCCTGGTGGCCACGGACTACGGCAGAGCGGCATTGGCTGATCTCGCGGGCTCCGAGGTCGAGGGTCCGTACGCAACCTTCACCACAGGCGTACGCAGCGCACTCGAAGCCAGCTTCCGGGGCGAGGTCGAGGGAACGTCGACCGCCGACGAGGTGGCCCGAGCAATCATGGCCGCGGCGACCGATACCCCACCGCACGCTCGCTATGTGGTGGGTGCCATGGCTGAGCAACTGATCGCGCTGCGCGGGCAGATGAGCGACGGGCAGTGGGACGAGATGATGACCACGATGTACCCGCAGCCGCAGCCGCAGCCGCAGCCGCAGCCGTGAGCTCAGCGCGCCGGCAACGGCGCGCGCCCCGTGGCGAGCCAGTCGGGCTTTGACCAGATGTCGTGGTTCTCGCCCCAGGCCGAGGTCGCGTCACCACGGTCCCACTCGACGAGGTGAAGCACCGCGTAGAGATCACTTCCTGCGTCGACTGCTTGGCGATTCGCGCATCGGCCGCGCACGTGCAGGTGCCGTCCGAGGGCATCGTGCGCGTCGATCTCGACCGTGTGGGCGAAGTCGCCATCTCGGACGGTGGTTCGCTCGCCGCGAACGAGACGCGCTGCGCGGCCGTCGTGTTGCCAATAGCCGCTGGTGATCTGCTCGTGCCCGGCGGCGTCCGGGTTGACGTAGGCGAAGAAGGCCCAACCGTCGGTCGACGTACCGTGTGCATTACCGATGCGAATTCCGGGGCGCATCGTCCGTGGCCCCCACGAACGATCGCGCACCGAACCACAGTCGATGTCGTGGGTCGTGTGGCCGATGCGGACCTGGCCGGTGAACCGGCCGGGTTGCTCGACGTGCCCGGCGAACATGCCGGGCGATTCGTGCGGCGGGACCGGGTTCGGTTCCATCAGCGCCCGAAACGTGACGTCGACGTCGATCTTCTCCGAGCGGTGCCGGATGCGATACGCCGTGAGCGGTTCGAGGCACTCGAGGTGGAAGCCGTTGGCCAGCCGCAGATCGCGTAGGTCGCCGAACCCGGTGAACGGTTCTGTCCAACCGTCGTACGCGACCATCCGGCCCGCGCCGGCCCAGGCGTTGACTGCGCCGCCTTGTTGTCGATCGTTGGGCCGGAACCACACGCGCGCATAGACCGATGTATCGATCTCCGGTAGCCAGAACGGGAACCAGACGGTCTCGATCCATGTCGGGTCGTCGGACGTCGGGAGATGGAAGTCGTCGTCGGCCGCCGAGACGACGAGATCCGGGTCGTTGCCGACTATGGCCATCAGGCCTCCAGCCGTTGCGGAAGTCGTTCGGCGAGCGGACCGAGCAGCGGTGCGGCGATCATGCCGCGGCGAAGGAGATGGCGCCCGAAGAACGCAGCGTGTGCGCGTTCGAGCGACGCATCGCCGCACCGGTCGCGCAATGTGCGCCAGCCGGCCAACTCGTCGAGGGGCTGGTGGCCGATCACGCCCGCAAGGTCGTCCATCTCGCGGGCGTGGTAGTCGGCGCCGAAGCGCAACTTGTGTTCGAGGTAACCGAGCACCATTTCCCCGCCGTACGCGCGTTGCGCGGCAAACGAGTCGGCGATCGCTGGGGCCACGACATCGTGTTGATCGCGCCGTGCGTGCGTGGCGAGGCGGATGTCGTCGGTGGTCGGGCACTCGGCCAACGGTGCTTCGACGGGTCGAGGCACCCCTATCGCGTCGCACAACGAGAGCGCTCCGGCGCGCATCAGCAGAATGCGGAACATCGTGAGCTGTGCTCGGTCGACCGCGGGATCGTCGCGGCTGAGCCCGAGGCCGATCAACATGGCGTTGCGGGTGAGCACGAGAACGCGGTACCACGCCACGCGCCCGAGGTCGACGACGGTGCCGCTCGCGGCTGCGTAGTCGGCGAACCGTGCGGGCAGGTGCCCGACGGGGGTGGCCATGTCGCGTACCGCGATCGCGGCAAGGTCCTCCATGGCGTCACCCCAGTGCGCGACCTCCCAGTCGAGCACTGCGGTCACCCGTCCGGCGCGTGCGAGGAAGTTCCCCGGACCCATGTCGCTGTGCACCAACGAGCTGCGTTCGACCCCTTGAGGCAACGAACGGCGAAGCCACCCCAGCGCGAACGTGAACAGCGGTGCGATCGTGTCGCCGAGCATCGCGGCGACTGCGTCGACCTTGTCGAGTTGTTGCCGCGCGTGGTCGGACGGGTCGCCGGGAGCGCCGAGGTGTTCGATGGCGAGGGTGCGCGGGTCGAGCGCATGCAGCGCCGCGGTGACCACCATGAGGTCGCGGGCTGTGGGCTCGCGCTCGTCCTCGCGGTCGACCTCGGGGAAGTCGCTGCGTCCGTCGACCCGTTCGAGCAGCACCGAGCGCAGATCGGGGTCGTCGGCGTGAACCTTCGGTACCGGCACCGCCGTCGGGCTCAGCGCCCGAAGGACGGCAGCATCGCGACTCGACCCGCCGGTGCCGCTCAGGTTGTCGCGCAACACGAACAGCGCGAGGGGCGCATCGTCGAGCGTGACGTCGACCGACCACGCCTGGCGGCTCGCTCCCGCGAGGTGGCGGTGTGCGGCGACCACCGAGCCGCCGGTGGTCGCCTCGATCCAGTCGTGGAGATCGGCCGGAAGCGGACCGGCGCTCATCCGGCGAGGCTGGTGATGAGCGTGCGGGTCGCGCTGATGTCGGCCTCCTTGGTCACGATGACTGTGGGGCTGTTGTCGATGTCCATGAACGTGAGCAGGTCGGCCCAATGCGCCTTGCCCGCGTCGGTGTTCTCGTAGAACGCTGCAGTGAGGGTCAGGCTCTCCATGTCGGGCCAATGGTTCTCCGCGATGCCCACGTAGGGGGTGTCGCCCATGATCATCATCAGACGATTGAGGGTGATGTACGGGTGATCCTTGAGGTCGAAGGCCTCGGTGTGCGAGGTCCATCGCGCAAAGAAATCCTCGTCCGAGAAACCCTCACGCTTCTTGACGAGTGTGAACGACACGACCACTGCTGACCCCCCGGCTCGAACCTTCGGGGCACGTTAGTCTTCGATCGATCGAGCGGCAGGGGGATCGGCATGGCCGACCGGGTGTACACCGACATCGAGATTCGGGACCGTTTCTCGATCATGGATCTCTACGATCGCCAGCTTGCCGCGGCCGAAGCGTGGGACTTCGACGCGTACGACACCACCTTCGTCGAAGCGGCCGAGATTGATCTCCGGGACTTCGGTCAACCGGTGCGGTCCTACGCCGCCTACCGAGATTGGCTGGCGTCGCTTCGCACGGTGATGGTGGCCGCGCAGCGCATCACGGGCGGACTCCGAGTGCAGCTCGACGGCGACCGCGCAACGACTCGCGTACCAGTTGTCTGTTACGTCACGATGGAGCTCGACGGCGTCCGATCGCTCACGTACACCGGCCTGTTCTACAATGACGTGCTCGCACGAACGCCCGACGGCTGGCGCATCGTGAAGCGCTACGAGGAGCTTGCGTGGTCGGGGGCACCCGGACCCGTCAGCTGAGGCGACGCCTCGCGACCGACACGCCGACCGACACGCCGACCGACACCTGCCGCGACTGCAGGCGCCCCGGTCGGGGAGGGGTCGGCCGGGGCACCTTGCAGCGCCGACGCCGCTGGGTGTCAACCATCGACGTGGAACGAGCGTCGCCGTTCGATGTCCCGGTTTTGTTGTGATCGCGCGCTGATCTCGACCCGTTGCCGACGCAGCGTCTGTCGGGCCGCGTCCGCAGCTTCTGAGGTGCCCGCCGCACTCGGGTAGTTTCGCATCGGCCTTCCGCCCGAGGAGCGGTTCGCCGAACGAGCACCGCAAGATTTTATGCGAAGGAGCAGATATGGGAACCGTGAGAGTTGCCGACGACCATGACCTCAGGTGGCGGGGGTCCGACCAGGCCAGAACCGAAGCGCTCCTGGCGCGAGGCATCGCTTTCACGGCGGAAGAACTCGCGGGTAAGACGCGAGAGCACCACGCAGGCTCTGCGACCGAACCGGAGTTGTTCGAGGTGAAGTTCGGGCCCGACACGGTGGTCCACTCGCACGCGCACCTTTGCGACGAGATCATCTACGTCATCGCCGGACAACTGATTCTCGGGAGTCGGGTGCTCGATCCCGGTTCGTCGGTCCTCATCGCGGGTCACACGCTCTACAGCTTCCGCACCGGGCCCGACGGGGTGCATTTCGTGAACTTCCGGCCACGTAACGGTGCGGGCTATCTCTCGAAGGACGAGTTCATGGCGCAGCGCGGCTCGGAATCCGTCGACGCACCGACGCGGGCCGACTGAGCGCGCGGGCAGGTCGCTGACTCGAGCTACTGCGTGAGCGCGCGGAGCGCCGACTCGAACCGTGCGTCGTCGATGGCGCCCAGGCGTGTCGTGACCACCCCGGTACGACTGATCAGCACGAGCGCCGGCTGGCTGAGAACGCCGAAACGGGCGAACACCTTGCCGGCCTCGTCGTCGATCTGGGGAAACGTCAGCCCGTGCTTCGCGACGAACCCTGCGAACGAACGCGGAGTGCCGGACCACGCGACGCCGATGAAGTTGACCTTGCCAGCCCATTGTCTGCTTGCCGCTTCGACCGAAGGGGCTTCCTGGTTGCAGGTGGTTCAAGTGGGTGCCCAGAACCAGAGCGCCACAGGTCGCCCGGCGAGGGTTGCCGCACGAAGTTCTCCGCCGCCGACGAGGGGCGCAGTGAACTGCAGCACCTTCGGGACGCTGGTCTCGCCGGGCACCGCCGACGCCGAGGGGACGCTGGTCTCGCCGGGCACCGCCGACGCCGAGGGGACGCTGGTCTCGCCGGGCGCCGCCGGCGCCGGGCTCGCCGTGGTGCGGTCCGACCCACACCCCGCAGCCAGCGCAATCGCCGACACGACGCACAGCACGATCAGGATTCGTGGCGTCCGGCTCGATTCCCGGTCAGGTCGTCGTCGCACGAAAAGATCATGCCATCTCTCCCGTCCCATCCAACCGCGGCCGGTCTTCGGGGATGTCCGGACAGTCGTTTCGTGGTGGCCCAGGTGTGTGACGAGGGGTGTCGGGTCGAGAGTCGATGCGGTCGAGCACCTTGGCGATTGATGTGAGCGGGCCGCGACACGCAAGATCTCATGAACACGGTCCTACGCGCGACCCAATCACGCGGATAGCGACGCTCCGGGCACCCACTTACCGCGCCATGTCGGTGATGACGGCGCGGCCGAGGTACCGGCCCGCTTCGAGGTCGTCGAAGACCGCCGGAAGCTCCGACAGCGGTGCGGTTCGCGAGACGTGGCTCTTGACGCGTCCGGCGGCCGCCAACTCGACGAGCTCCCGCATGTCCTGCACGGTGCCGACGGCGGAATAGATGAGCGTCGGGTCCTTGAAGAAGAACTCGAAGGGATTCAGCTGCAGGTTGCCCTCGCTCGTCGCGGGCAGACCTACGGCGACGAAAAGCCCGCCACGCCGCAGCATCTTCAAGCCGAGGTCGAACCCTGCGATCTTGGCGGAGAACACGAGAGCCGCGTCGCACCCGCCGAGCTGCATTGCGGCCTCAACCGCATCGGCCGGCTCGACCGCGACCTCGGCGCCCATGGTGCGCACGAAATCAAGTCGGTCGGCGCCGATGTCGACACCGACCACGCGATAGCCGAACGCCGAAGCCAGCTGAACGGCATAGTGCCCGAGCCCACCGGCCGCGCCGATGACCGCAACGGCGCGGCCGGGAAGAACGTGGTGCTTTGAAAGCTTCTTCACCGCGCCGTAGGCGGTCAGGCCGCCACAGGCGAGTGGCGCCTCGTGATCACCGAGGTGCTCGGGGATCACGACCAGCGAGCGGGCCCACACGCAGAACTGCTCGGCGAAGGTTCCGATGATCCCCTTCGATTCCTTGCAGTGGCGCGGCTGACCCTGGAGGCAGTACTCGCAGGCACCGCACCAGTATCCGCCGCCGGTTCCGCCGAGGCCGAGGATGACGCGATCGCCGATGCGCGCGAAGCGGTCGGCCCCTGGGCCGAGTGCCTCGACCACGCCGATGGCTTCGTGGCCGATGTTGCCGCTGAGCGGTACGCCCGCCCAGTCGCCGCGGACGATATGGAGATCGGAGTGGCATACCCCCGAAGCCGAGATGCGAATGCGCGCCTCCTCGAAGGCGGGCTCGGGAGTCGGCACCTCGCGGATGTGCAACTGTCCATCTTCGAGTCGTGCGGCTTTCATCGTGTTGCCCTCCTCGTCGGCCGGGTCGCCGGTCCGCCACGTTTGCACAGATCCGCGGGGCGGCGTTCGCCGACTGCCTCAGGACCTTGGCCCCCGAGGACTGGCAGAGAGAATTGTTGTGCGCCGGCCCGGCCCCGAAAGGAGCGCGGAACGCCACCGTCAACGCAGTTCGTAGGCGTCGGGATCGAGCACCTTGGTGAGCTCCCAGTACTGGTCGATGGGCCAAGGAGAGAGCGTGAAGACCTTGCCGGCCGGGTTCTTGTAGTGGCTGTGCGTGATCGAGGGGTGGGCCCAGACGAGTTGGCTGATCTCGCTCTGGTGCCAGGCGGCGTACTCATCGTGCGCGCCACGTCGCACCTCGGCCGCGTGGGCTCCGCGGGTGAGCACGAGGTGGATCACCTCCATCGCATGGCTCATCTGGAACTCGGAGTGGAAGAACAGGCTCGAGCTGTGCGCGAGGTTCGTGCCCGGGCCGTACAGGCAAAAGAGGTTCGGGAAGTTTGGCACCGTCACGCCGAGGTACGCAGTGGGCTCGTCGCCCCACTGCTCGCGCAGGGATACCCGGTTTCGGCCGATGACGGTCATCGGCGCGAGAAAGTCGTTGTGGTGGAAGCCGGTCGCGTAGCAGATGATGTCGGCTGGGCGGTGCACGCCATCGTCGGTGACGACGCCGTCGGGGACGACACGGTCGATACCGATGCGCACGAGCTCCACGTTGGGTTTGCGGAGCCCCTGCAACCAGAAGCCGTCATCTTGGAGGATGCGCTTGCCCATTGCGGGGTAGTCGGGGATCGACTTGTCGATGAGGTCCGGGCGCCCCTCGAGCTGCGAGCGGATCCATGCCTCGAGTTGGTCGCGTCGCGCGGCGTTGCCTTCGTTGACCGCCGCGCCGTCAGCGTCGTCGTAATCCGGATCGCACCGGTAGGAAGCGGTGCCGGCAGCGATGCCCGGGTAGGTCATCATGAACCGGAACCAACGGGCGTAGTAGGGGAGATGACGCAACGCCCAGCGGTCTCCGGCCGGCACCGTGGTGCGGTACACGGGGTTCGGGAACATCCACTGGGCGGTGCGCTGATAGATGGAGAGCTGGGCCACCTGATCGGCGATCGACGGGGCGAGTTGGAAGCCGCTCGCACCTGCGCCGATGAGCGCGAAGCGCGTACCGCTGACGTCGAGATCGGCGGGCCATCGTGCCGAGTGGAAGGAGGGGCCGGCGAAGGACTCCATGCCGGGGATCTCAGGAAGGTGCGGCAGGTTGAGCGACCCGACAGCGCTGATGACGAACCGTGCGTCGATCGTCTCGGCTGCGCCGTCGGGTCGTAGCACCGAGACGTGCCACAGCGAGGCAGGTTCGTCCCACTCGAGGCTCGTGACGCTGGTGCCGAAGCGGCAGTGCGCACCCAAGGCGTACTTGTCGAGGACCGTCGCAAAATAGTCACGTAGTTCGGGCTGCTCGCAGTAGTACCGGCTCCAGTGATCCGAAGGCTCGAACGAGTAGCAGTACTGATGACTACCGACGTCGACTCGGGCACCGGGATAGCGGTTCTCCCACCAGGTACCACCCGGGCCGTCGTTCTTCTCGACGATCGTGAACGACAGCCCGGCCTGGGCTAGGCGGATGCCCGCGAGGATGCCCGACTCGCCACAGCCGATGACCACCACCGGCGTGGCCGCCTTGACGTCTGCGGGGATCTCGTCGGCCCAGGTGACCGCTCGGTTGTCGCCACCCGCGAACTGCATGTCCTCGAACATGACCGCGGCCAGGCGGCCGACGAGCGGCGTGCCGGCCAGGAACGACATCATTTCGTGCAGCAACTCGTCCGCTAGGGCGACGGGCTCGCAGGCGCGCGCGCGGTACGCAGCGATCACCGGCTGCGCGCGCCGGCGGATGTCGGCCTGTTCGTCGGGGGTGAGCCCGCACTGGTAGTCGGAGGACGAGGGCAGCTGGCGAAGCGGCCGCTCGCGCACCCACGACGGGTCGCCGGTCATGTGCACGAGCGAGCAGAGCAACGCAGGTATCGCGACGTCCTCGAGGAACGTCGCGATGGCTGCGTCGTCGTCGGAAAATGCATGTGCTGCGTGTGGGTTCCTCATTTGCCCACTCGCATTGTTCGAGCCGACCATTCGGTCAAGGTGTGCTCCGTGCATCGGACACGGCGAGTATGCGTCGGGCGATTTCGACGTGGAGGTTCTCGATCATGCGGCCGTCGACGGTGGCCACGCCGCGACCCTCGGCCGACGCCGCGTCGAATGCCTCGATGACCTTGCGAGCATGTTCCATTTCGGCCGGGCCTGGTGTCCAGGCGTCGTTGCACGGCTCGACCTGGGATGGATGTATCAGCGTCTTGCCGTCGAAACCGAGCTCGACTCCTTGGCGACACTCGGTCGCGAAACCTTCGAGGTCGACGATGTTGTTGAACACACCGTCGACGATGCGAACCGCGCCTGCTCGTGCGCTGAGAATCGCGTGTGCGAGGTGAGGCACGATCGGTGCCCGACCGGGAACCGTGGCTGCGCGAAGCTCGAGCGTGAGGTCGTTGGTGCCCATCACGAGGACATCGACATCGGGGTCCGTTGCAAGGTCGCGCGCGGCAAGGATCGCATCCGGTGTCTCGATCATCGGCCACAGCCGCGCCATGACGTCACCATGCGCGGCGAGCACCGTCTTGTAGCGCGCGAGGTCATCGGTGCCGGTGATCTTCGGCAACACGATCGCGTCGGGCGCA
>WLNW01000132.1 GCA_009699605.1 Actinomycetota bacterium
ACGTGTCCCGTCGCCGCGACGAACGAACGGAACTGGTCGTTGGTGACCGGGTGGGTGTCGATCCAGAACGGGCGCACCGTGACCGGGTGACTCGGTGACTCCTCCGGGTAGAAGTCGTCGGAGCCCATGGTGAACAAGCCACCCTCGATACGGACCATGGCGTCGTTCACTCGTACTTCTGACCCATCGTGCGCAGGAGGTCGAGGAACCGTTCGCCGCTGTCGGGCGCGATCTCACCGGGGGTGTAGGTCACCGAGTCGAGCGTGCCGCGATACGCGAACGCGCCGTGTGCCTCGAAGATGCGCCACGACACGGGTGATTTGCGATCGACGCCGATGCTGATGCCCTGGAACGGCGCCATGCCGATGAAGCACCGCAGACCTGCTTCGGCCGCACGCTCCTCACCGTCGACGAGCACGCGAACGGTCCACCGGAACCCGCCGGTGTTCACAATGTCGAGAGTGATGGTGTGCGCCCCGTCGGTCAGGGTTCCCGCGTCGAGCTCGTGCATCACGCCGAACGCGTTGTGGATGTATCGCACGCGCCCGTCCTCGACGTATGCGCCGTACCCACCACCTTGATCACCGTGCGACACGAGACAGCCAGCGTCGCCTTGGCGGTAGCGCACAGCAATGTCGATCGACACGTTGCGCTGTTGGATCAGCAAGAAGCTGCGGTATCGCTCGAGCTCGGGGGTGCCCGCGCTGATCGTGATCGGCTGCTTCAGCGGCTCTTCGGTCGGCGGACGCTGCACGTACTTGAGCCCCGTGCCTTCGTCGAGCGGGAAGATCTGGTGCTTCCAGGCGGCGGTCTCCCAGGCATCTGCGAGCTCGCGCACCTTATCGGGCATCTCGGCCGCGAGATCGTGCAGTTCCGTGGGGTCGTTCGCCAGGTCATACAGCTCCCACTCGTGATCGCCGAAGCGCGTGCGCCCCTGGTGCAACGTCACCGCGTGCCAACCATCGCGGTAATAGCCGCGATGGCCGAGCATCTCCTCGACCTGCTCGGTGTGCTGAACGGGCGCATCGGCGCGCTCGATGATCGGACGCATGCTGCGCCCCGCCGGCACCTTCAACGGCCGACCGTTTCGTTCGGTCGGCGCCTCCAGCCCAACCAGATCGAGCAGCGTCGGCATGATGTCGGTGACATAGGCGTATTGGTTGCGCTGCCGACCCGCGAGGTGACCGAGCTGCGCCGGCCACGACACGAGGAAGGGAACTGAGTGACCGCCCAGGTGCGTGTTGATCTTATAGAGGCGGAACGGTGTGCTCGACACCATGCCCCAGGCTCTCGGGTAGTGCGACAGGGTCTGCGGCCCACCGAGGAGATCGAGTCGCGAGTGATCGAGTTGCAGCTCCTCCTCCCCCTCGCCTTCGCCGCCCGACTGGTGGGTGAGGATTCGGAAGTACTGCGACGTTCCGTTGAGCTCGCCTTCGCGCGACCCACCGTTGTCGGAGAGGAAGATGATGATCGTGTTCTCGAGCTCGCCCATCGCCTCGAGCGCTTCGCGGAGCCGGCCGAAATTCTGGTCGACGTTGTCGACCATGCCGGCGAAAACCGCCATGTATCGAGCAAAGAGCTCTTTCTCATCGGCGCTCAGCGAGTCCCACGGCTTCACGTCGTGGTTGAGCTCAGTGTTCGGGGGCGCGAGCGCGGCATTGGCCGGTATGACGCCGAGCGCTCTCTGACGCTCGTACCGCTGGGTTCGGATGCAGTCCCAGCCTGCGGTGTATACGTCTTTGTACTTGTCGATGTCGGCCTGCTTCGCCTGCAACGGTGCGTGCACGGCGCCGTGCGCGAAGTACAGGAAGAACGGCGTGCCAGGCGCCGACGCCTTCGACTCGCGGATCATCGAGATGGACCGATCCGTCAAATCATCGGTGAGGTAGTACCCGTCGGGATACTCCTCGGTGTCGAGCGGCGTGTTGTCCTGCACCAATCGATGGGGATGATGGAAGTTCGTGAACGCGTCGAGGAACCCGTAGAAGCGTTCGAAGCCGCGCTGCACCGGCCACGAGTGCTTCGGACCGGCCGCCGAGATGTTCGAGTCCTTCGCGAGATGCCACTTGCCGACCATGAAGGTGGCGTATCCGTTGTCGCGGAACACCTCGCCCAGCGTGGCCGCGTTTTCCGAGAGCTCCATTGCGTAGCCGGGGAAGCCGGGGTCGCTGTGCGCCACGTGGCCGACGCCCGCGTCATGGGAGTTGAGGCCCGTGAGTAACGCGGCACGGGTCGGCGAGCACATCGGCGTGACATGGAAGTTCGTCAGTTGCAGACCACTCGCCGCGAGTGCGTCGAGGTTAGGGGTGTCGATCTCACTGCCGTAGCAACCGAGGTCGGCAAAGCCGAGGTCGTCGGTGAGCATCACGATGACGTTCGGCGCGCCTGGTGGAGGAGTCGGCCGCTCGGGCCACCAGGGCTGTGATGTCGCGAAGATTTTCCCGACAGAACCACCGAAACCGGCGTAGGGCGCGGTCGGGTCAGCCGCAGCTTCCACTGTGCTCATCGCGCGTCTGCTGTGCTCATGGCGCGCACTTTAGAACCTGCGGGCCGCGCTCGGGCTCGCCGTCGTTCCCGTTGGCCACACCGGCGCGCCAGCCACGATCTCGACTTCAGGCAAGTCGTCGAGGCTCACACCCAGTCGCACCCCGCCGAGCCATGGTCAAAGAATCGACGAAGGACTCCAGTTGTACCGGGCTGGGGCCGACGAAGGATGTGGATCAACGGGCCCATTGCCACGGAAACCTCAAGGCTTTTGGGGAAGCTCTGATGGACGAGCTGATGCGCGAGCACCGCACGGTTCACCGGTGTTGGTCGACGCCGTGACGGGTTCCATCATCGGCGAGAGGCCGACCACGGCCACCCCGGCCGCGCTCAGGCTTCACCGCGCGGCGATGTCCTTCACGACGCCGAGGGTATGGGTGGCGGCAAGTTTGTCGGTGAGGTATTCGGGCGCCTCTTGGGTCTCGATGAACCACCCCGTTGGGCACATGGTGAGTATCTCGACGAAAGAAAACCCTTCGTCGTTGAGCTGTGCCTCGAAGGCCCGTTGGATCATTTTGCGCGTCCGTGCCACGTTGCCGGCGCTGTTCACCGCGCAACGTCCCACGAAAGCCACACCCTCGAGGTCAGCGAGCATGTTGCTGAGCCGGATCGGATAGCCGTGCTCGCGGCCGTCGCGACCCTCGAGGGTGTTCTTCGTGCGCTGGCCCAGGACGGTGGTGGCCGTGATGTGGCCACCGGTCTCGCCGAAGACCCCGTTGTTCAACATGATGCAGGTGACTCGCTCGCCGCGGGCCGCGGTGTGGATGACCTCTTGCAGGCCCTCGTTCACCATGTCGCCGTCGCCCTGGATGGTGAACACCACGGTGTCGGGCTTGGCCCGCTTGACGCCGGTGGCGAGCGACGGGGCGCGGCCGTGCAGCGCTTGGAGAACCTCACAATCGAGGTTGTTCGAGAAGCCGGTGTAGCAGCCGATGCCGAAGATCCCGATGGCGCGGTTGATGACCCCGAGTTCCTCGATGATCTCGAGCACGGACCGCATCGCGATCGGCTCACCGCAACCCGGACACAGGTGATGGGCACCGACATCGATCAGCGACGGCGTGAAGTCGTCGACGAGTCGCGCATCGGCCGGTGCCTCGCGGGTGGACAACACCCGAAGACCTTCGACCCGCTTCACACGTAGACCACTCATGGCGTTCCTCCGAGATCGGTAAGCACCGCGTCGATTCGACGCCGAAGCACCTCGACATCGAAGTCGGGCGCGATGCCGAACCCCGACGAGTCGAGACTGAGACCACCGATGAAGCGCACCGGCACCGCACCTTCGAGCGACAACCGCACGTCGTCGATCATCTGCCCTTGGTTGTTCTCATAGACCGCGACGAGCTTCGCTCCGGTGGCCGCGTCGCGCAGCGCCGCATCAGGAAACGGGAACAGCGAAATAGGTCGGACGTAGCCCACGCGGTGCCCCTCAGCGCGCAACTGATCAACGGCATAGCGGACGTACTTCCCGGCGGTACCGAACGCAACCACGACCAGGTCGGCATCGTCGCAGTGCCCGATGTCGACAAGCCGGTCGAGCCCCTCGATCATCGCTGTGGTCTTGGCCGCGGCACGCATGTAGTAGTCGGAGAGGTCGTAGCCGACATTGTCGCGCTGCTTTGTGTCGCCGAGGGGCGAGACGAGCTTGGCGCGACCACTGCCGCTCGACGATCCGTCGAGTGCCCAGTCCTTCGCCGGAACCGGACCGAAGTCGATCGGTTGGATGTCGACCGATTGGTAGGTGTGGGCGAGGTAGTAGTCGCCGAAGAACACGACAGGGTTGCGCCACGTGTCGGCGATGTGGAACGCGAGCTGTGCGAGCTGCGTTGCCTCGGCGACGTCCATGGGCGCGAGCACGGGTGTGCGGTAGTCACCGTGACCGCCTCCCCGAGTGGCCTGAAAGTAGTCGCCCTGGGCCCGCGCCATGTTGAGGATCACGAGCGGCAGGTGCGCCATCGCGGCCTCGGCGATGGACTCCTGCATGAGCGAGAGCCCTTGCCCGGTCGAGCCGGTGGCGGCGCGGGTGCCCGTGGCCGCGGCGCCCCAGGCCATCCCGATGGCCTCGAGCTCGCTCTCCGCGTTGACGCACGCGCCACCGACAACCGGCAGGCGCTTGGCCATGTGCTCGAGTACCTCGGTGAACGGCGTCATCGGGTAGCCGGCGAAGAAGCGGCACCCGGCCGCGATCATGGCCTCGGCGATGGCCCCCGAACCTTCCATGAGCTGACTTGTCATCGCGACTCCCCCGTTTCTGACAGCTCGTCGAGCGAGACGTCGACCGGCACAGCGAGCTTGTACACCTGGAACACGAAGTCGGGGCAGATCTGCGAGCACGCCTTGCAGCCCGTGCACCCCGGCGCCAGTAAGGGGTAGCGATAGCCGCGTGCGTTCACCGTGTGCGTGGTCATGACCAGCACCTTGGGCGGGCACGCATCGATGCAGAGGTCGCATCCCTTGCAGGCCTCGGTGTCGATCACGACGTGGCCGCGCGTCAGCATCGGGCACCGTCCCAGGCGGGCAGCGCGTCGCGGGCCACCGAGCCGAACCCGGCCCGCAACGCGGCCTGGTTCAGTTCGATGTGCTTCGTGCGGTAGGGCGGCAACGACTGCGGCACTGCCTCGAGCAGCGCGTCGAGCGATACGAGCCCGGTGAGCGCAGAGAGCGCGCCGACCATGACCACCGATGCCGTCATGATGTTTCCGGCATCGACGGCGATGTCGGTGGCCGGGATGTCGAAGACATGCAGACCGTCGCGGGGAATCTCTCCCCGGAACACCGTCGTGTTCACGAGCAGCAAGCTGCCCGGCCGGAGCCGCTCCTTCACGAACGACCAGTAGTCGTGGTGCATCACGATCGACGCCCAAGCGAACGGCACCGTCGGTGGCGCAAGGATCGGACCCTCGGCCACCACGACGGTCGCATCGGTGTTGCCGCCGCGCATCATGCCGCCGTAGCTGCCGAAGAGCATGACCTCTCGATGGTCGATGACTGCGGCCCGCGCCACGAGTTGCGCGGCGAGCTGCACGCCCTGCCCACCGATGCCGGTGAGGAGGAGCTCGCGTTCGGTGCCACTGCTCGGCACCGGCATCAGTCCTTCAGCTCCACGACGATCTCGTAGAACTCCTCGCTGCCGACGTTGACCGCGGTCTCGATACCGCCTCGCTTCGCATAGAGCACGTTGCCCGGCGCGATCTCACCTTCGATGTAGTCGATGCCCGGCCACTCGCCGCCCGAGTCGGGTTCGAACCGTGCGGCCATCTTGTCGCCGGAGACCTGGATCATGATGTAGTCGAGATCATGGCGATGGAGGCTGGATTCTTCGCCCGGCTGGAGGCGCATCTCCCAGACCCGCACGCGGTCGTTCTCCATGAGGAGCTTCGTCGCGATGCCCCCGAATGTCCGCTCTTCAGTCATGTCGTTCCCCCATTTGGTTTCGTTGCAGAACTCTTGGTCGCAGAACTCTTGGTCGCAGAACTCTTCGTTGCCGGCAACGAGCCGGTGGTGAGCGCTCGCGTCGCGAAGTCGACAAGGTGATCGATGTCGGCTGGCCGCGGGCTCGAGCGGTTGCGCAGATGCCAAGCGAGCGCACCGAACGCGAGCTGATAGATCGCGTTCGCATCGGCCAGCGCGTCAGCAGAGACGAGATCGGGGCTGTTGGTTATGACGTCGGCCAGCTGGTCGAGGAGCAGCTGCTCCGAGACACGGTGCTCGGCCGGGTAGCGCTCGACGAGGCGGTCGATACTGGCCACGAACGGACGAGTGCGCGCCGAGACCGTCGCATCGCGGGCCTGCGCGAGGACTGCGCTGATCCAGGCGCGCAACTTGCCGGCACCCGTGGTCTCGCGCGTCATGCGGCGAGCGATGGATGACGCAAGACGGCGGCGACCGTCGTCGAGCAGCATCACGAAGAGCTCGTCCTTTGACCGGAAGTGCCGGTAGAAGGCCGGGGTCGACAGCTGTGCCTCGCGCAGGATGTCGCGCATCGTGGGATCGACGTTGCCGGTGCGCTCGATCACCCGATAGGTCGCGTCGATGATGCGCTCGATCTCGGCCACGTAGCCCGCGTGGCGATCCGCGAGCGAGCGATCCGCGCGACGGTGAGCTGCCGAGACGGGCGCGCTCACGGAGGCCATGCGAAACAGGGTAACACGACGATACCCATTGCAAAAACGTGGTTTTCATCGTGGTACCGTCCACCCGAACTTCCGAGGGGGAATCGCATGGCTGTCCGACCTGTTCCCGAGACCGGTCCGCTCGTACTCGGCATCTTGTACCCGACCGTCTGGTTCGGCGATGCGGCCGCCCTCGCCGAGGAGATCGCCGCGATCGAGGCCCTCGACCCGCGACTGGAGGTGCGCGCCGTCACCTACGACGAGCCGCACGACCTCCGCACGTTGCGCGGACGCGCCGGGGGCGCCGAGGTGTCGCGCGACCTCGCACCCGCTCTCACTGATGAGCAACGCGAGATGTTCACCGCGGTCCATGCCGTGGTCGGGCTCGACCTTCCGTTCGATGTCGGCACGATCGCCCCCAACCTCACCTGGGTCCAAGGCGTCGGCGCCGGTTCGGCACAATTGCAATCGGCTGGCCTCGTCGACGTCGGCATTCGCCTCACCACGAGCGCGGGGAGCAACGCGGTCGCCATCGCCGAGTTCGTCGTCGGCCGCGTGCTCCAGGAACGCAAACGATTCCGCGAGATGGACGAGCACCAGAAGCGCCACCAGTGGGCCGACCTCTACGGAACCGAGCTTGCAGGCGCGACCATCGGCCTCATCGGGCTCGGCGCGATCAACGCCGCGGTCGCGGCACGCCTCGCCGCGTTCGGCGTCACGGTGCTCGCGTCGCGACGCTCGGCCCGCCCGGGTGACACCGCGCCGAATATCGCCGAGCTCTATCCAACCGATCGATTGCACGAGATGTTCGCGCGGTGCGACACGGTGATCTCTGCGGTGCCAGAGACCCCCGAGACCATCGGGATGATCGACGCCACAGCGATCGCAGCGATGCGGCCAGGCGCGTTCTTCGTGAACGTGGGCCGGGGCACGTTGCTCGACGAAGTCGCCCTGATCGAGGCGCTCCGGAGCGGCCACCTGCGAGCGGCTGCACTCGACGTTGCGAGCGAAGAGCCACTGCCCGCCGACAACCCGTTGTGGGACGCACCCAACCTGTACCTCTCGTATCACTGCTCGAGCTCGCCCGCGGCGCTCTTCGTCAACCTGCACCGGTTGTGGCGCGACAACATCACTCGGTGGCTCGCCGGGGACGAGCTACGCAACGAGGTCGATCTCCGCCGCGGGTACTGAACCCCGACACGCCTTGCATCCGCCGAGGGTGCATAAGCGTTGCGAAGTTCGTACAGTGAAAAAGCCGTGCACGAGCGAAGTCCGGTGAGATCCCGGCGCTGTCCCGCAACTGTGGTTCCACCCAAAAGGTGGACGAGCCAGGTCGCCTCCTGTGCGGTGTTCGCGACAGCTCTCGAGGACAAGAGCGATTCGCACGGTCGGTTCTCTGGCCGTGGGGTCAATCCCTCGACCCACCCGGAGGACCCATGAAACGTTCCATACTCGCTCTCGCTCTCGTTGTCGCGCTCGCCGCGGCATGCGGCGGCGAATCATCGACGCCAGCCGCGACCGGCGGTGCCCTGCCCACCGCGCCCGCCGGGTCGGGCAACACAGCGGCGGCCGCACCGCAACGCATCGTGTCGTTGTCGTCGACCGCCACCGAGACCTTGTTCGCCATCGGCGCGGGACCACAGGTCATCGCGGTCGACGATCAGTCGAACTACCCCGCACAAGCCCCCAAGACCGACCTCTCGGGCTACACCCCGAACATCGAGGCGATCGCGGCGAAGAAGCCCGACCTCGTGGTGATCTCCACCGACACCGATGGCCTCAAGGCCAAGCTCGAGGCCCTCAAGATCACCGTGGTCCGCCAGGACGCGGCGAAGACGCTCGACGCCGCGTACGCGCAGATCACCGAGCTCGGCAAGGTCACGGGCCACGACAAAGAAGCGGCGGCCACCGTCGCCGCCATGAAGGCCAGCATCGAAGCATCGAAGAAGAAGGTGTCGAAGCCCGCGGTGCCGGTGAAGGTGTACCACGAGCTCGACAACACGTTGTTCTCCGTCTCGTCGAAAAGCTTCGTCGGCGAGATGTACACCGTGTTGGGGCTCACGAACATCGCGGACGCCGCCGACAAGGACGGCACCGGCTACCCGCAGCTGAGCGCCGAGTACCTCATCGCACAGAACCCCGACTTTGTCTTCCTGGCCGACACCAAGTGCTGCGGCCAGAACGCGAAAACCGTCGCCGCCCGACCCGGCTGGGCCGAGCTGCGGGCGGTCAAGCTCGGCAATGTGATCGAGCTCGACGACGACATCGCTTCGCGTTGGGGTCCGCGCACACCGCAGCTGTTCGACGCCATCGCCACCGCAGTCGCCAAACTCGTGCGTTCCTGAGCCACGACGCCCACGATGCACCGCGGCGCAACCGATCCGAGCACCCGCACCGACATCGCCACGAGCGCCGTCGATCTCTTCGACGTCGATGATCTCGCGCCGAGTGCGCTGCGGCGCTCGTGGCTCGTTGCCGCGGTGCTCCTGGTGATCGGCGCATCGTTGCTCGGGCTCATGATCGGGCCGGTGACCATCGCGCCCCACCGGGTTCTCCTCGAACTGCTCGATCACCTACCTGGTGTTCGCGTGCACTCCGGTCTCGACCCGCTCGAGGCCAACATCGTGTGGCAGGTGCGTGCGCCGCGGGTCGTGCTCGGGTTGCTCGTCGGCGCGATGCTCGCCATAGCCGGCGGCTCGTACCAGGGCGCCTTCCGCAATTCGCTGGCCGACCCCTACTTGCTCGGGGCGGCGGCGGGCGGCGGCCTCGGCGCGACCATCGCCATCATCGGCGGAGTGCAGGCCACGTCGAACAATTCAGCGCTACTCCCGGTGGCCGCGTTCGTCGGCGCGTTGCTCGCGGTCGCGCTCACCTACGGGGTCGGCGCCGCCTACGGCGGCGATCGTGGGCCGGCGTCGCTCATCCTGGCCGGCGTCGCGGTTGCGAGCTTCCTCACTGCGGTGCAGACCTATCTGCAACAACGCAACGCCGACACGATCCGCGA
>WLNW01000133.1 GCA_009699605.1 Actinomycetota bacterium
CCGGCCGGAAGATCACAGTCGCCGCCGAGCTCGTCGAGGAAAGCCCGCTCGGCATCGACCACCGCTCGGGTGGCTGCGTGCTCGATGGAGCGGAGCGCGGCCTGGCGTTCATGGTCGCCGGTACGGCATTCGACGGCCAGCGCGCCCTGGCCGACCTGGGGCAGCATCGTTTCGATGTCGAGGATGTCGACGACGTCGGGTTCGAGACCGAGGCGATCGAGACCGGCCTTCGCCATCAGGATCGCATCGAATTCCGCGAGGCGCGAGAGCCTCGTGATGATGTTGCCCCGCAGGCCCGAAAAACGAAGATCGGGACGGAGCGCGGCCAGTTGGACGCGCCGTCGGATGGACCCCGTGGCCACGTGGGAACCGGGAGCGAGGTCGGCCAGCCGGACGCCGATCAACACATCGCGCGGATCCGCTCGTTCGGGCACGGCCGCGATCACAAGACCCGGCGGCGTGATCGCCGGTAGGTCCTTCGCCGAGTGCACGGCGATGTCCGCGCGACCATCGAGCACCGCAGCTTGGATCTCCTTGACGAAGACTCCCTTGCCGCCCATCGCGTCGATCGGGATGTCCAGGCGGCGGTCGGCGGCGGTCTCGACGATGACAAGCTCGGTGTGACGATGCCCGTGCGCTCGCAACAGCGCAGCGACATGTTCGGCCTGCCACCGGGCGAGGGCGCTACCTCGGGTGGCGATGCGGAACTCCACGTCAGAGGTCGAACAGGTCGCGGAGCGCGTCAGCGAGACGCTCACCGCGTGCGTTGCCCGAGGCATCCTTCAACCGGATGGTTGGGGCGTGCAGCAACTTGGCGACGATGCCGCGCGTGACCGCTTCGACCGCGGCGCGCTCGGACGCGGTGAGATCGGCGAGACGGGCGCGCTGACGTTCGAGCTCGCTGAGCCGCACTGCTTCGCCTCGGTCGTGCAGCGCACCGATGAGCGGGGCAACTTCGCGGGCCGAGCTCTGCGAGACGTACCGGGCCACCTCGGCGTCGACGATCTGCACGACCGCCGCCACTTCGCGGCGTCGTTCGAGCATGCCGGCCTCGGCGAACTCGGTGAGATCGTTCATATCGAGCAGGGTGACGCCGTCGAGCGCCGCGGCGGCGGGGTCGACGTCGCGCGGGACAGCGATGTCGACGATGAGCAGCGGCCGCGGGCCGCGGGCCGCCATGACCGCGGCGACGTCGGCGGTCTCGACGATCATCGACGACGCTCCCGTGGAGGTGAGCAGCACATCGGCTGCGGCGAGCTCCGACGGCAGGTCGGCGAGACGCGCCGCCCGACCCTGCACCCGGTTGGCCAGCTCGACGCCGTTCTCGAAGGTCCGATTGACGACGACGATCTCGCGCACCCCGGCGGCGGCCAGCGACACGGCCATGCCTTCGCCCATCTCACCGGCGCCGAGCACGAGCACGTTGCGGCCATCGAGGGTGCCGAGGTGCTGGGCGGCCATGGCCACCGCAGCCTGCGACACCGACGTGATGTGGTGGCTGATGGTGGTCTCGGTGCGGGCCCGCTTCCCCACTTCGATGGCGTGGCGGAAAAGACGGTTGATGGAAGCGCCCGCGGTGTCCTCGGCCTGAGCAACCTCCCAGGCGCGGCGCACCTGGCCGAGTACCTCGCTCTCGCCAATGACCGCGGAATCGAGCCCGCTCGCCACCGTGAACAGATGCTGGGCCGCGTCGGCGTCGTAGTGCGCGTAGAGGTGCTCGGAGAACTCCTCGGGGAGCAAGTGGCACAGCTCGGCGAGCGAGTCGCGCACGTCCTGGTAGGCGCCGTGGAAGCGTTCGGCGAAGGCGTACACCTCGGTGCGGTTACAGGTGGACAGCACCACTGCCTCGCTGAGGTGCGGGCGGGCGACGAGCGCGTGCAGGGCTTTCGGCAGATCGGACTCACCGAGCGTCATGCGCTCAAGCAGGTCGAGCGGCACGGACTTGTGGTTGAGTCCGATGGCTACAAGGGACACGCTGTCTCCTTCGACGCGCGACGGCCACTTGACGAACAGTGAAGCACACGCGCGAGCGCAAGCATTCCCGACCGGACCCCCGGATGACAACTCACCCCGTGGTTCACGACGCCCTCGGCTGGACGTCGACGCGTTCGCGCTGCTGGTAGAAGCTGAGGATCTGGAGCTCGGTCGCGAGGTCGACCTTGCGCAGCGGCACATCGTCGGGCACCGAGATGACGGTAGGCGCGAAGTTCAAAATGGAGCGGACGCCTGCGGCGACGAGCCGATCGGCCACTTCTTGGGCGGCCTGGGCCGGCGTGGCGATGATGCCGACGGCGATGGCCCGTTCAGCGACCGCGGTCGCGAGGTCGTCGATCGACTCGACGAACAGATCACCGATGGGCTGACCGAGCTTGGCCGGGTCGGCGTCGACGAGCGCGACGATGGGGAACCCGCGCTCTTGGAATCCGCCGTAGTTGGCGAGGGCTTGGCCGAGGTTGCCGAGCCCGACGATGACGACAGGGGACTCGGTGGTGAGACCAAGCTTGCGTTCGATCTCGAAGACGAGGAACTGGACGTCGTAGCCCACCCCGCGGGTGCCGTAGCTCCCGAGGTAGCTGAGGTCCTTGCGCACCTTGGCCGCATTGACGCCGGCCATCTCGGCCAGCTGCTCGGACGACACAGTGGCCACCCGCCGGCCTGCGAGGTCGAGAAGGCTGCGCCGGTAGAGCGGCAGACGAGCAACGGTGGCATCGGGTATGCGGCTTCGAGCACCTGCCATGAGGCGAACCTACGCACTTCGTGCACAAATGCACAATCAGGGGTGTGTGCCGCACGACATGAGTCCAATGAACGCTGGACGGCGAGTGAACTCGCAGGAACAGGCGGGGCTCGTATCCTGCAGGCGATGGAGCAGCAGAGCGCGATGGCTGCGGCGGCAACGCTCGTTGCGCTGGCCTTTGCCGCGGCGACCGCAGAACGGTGGCTCGACCGCCGTCGGGCCCAGGAACTGGCCTGGTCGGTCGCGCTGGTGCTGTTTGCGATCGCGGCGGGTGCGGCGTGGTGGGGCGCGTCGTTCGGGTGGACCAGCGGTTCCTTCCGGGTGTTCTACGCGTTCGGTGCGGTGATCAACGTGCCGGTGCTCGCCCTCGGCACGTGGTATCTGCTGGCCCGACCGCCGGCGGCCCGCGCCGCGGCGTTCGTGACCACTGTGGTGGTCGCCTTCGGGGGCGGCGTGGTGTTCGCGGCGCCGTTCCGCTCACCGGTGCCGAGCGAATCGCTTCCGCAGGGTTCCGACGTGTTCGGTGCGCTCCCCCGCGTGTTCGCCGCCACGGCGTCGGCGATCGGCGCGACGGCGCTGCTGGGCGGCGCCCTGTGGAGCGCGGCGCGGCTGCTGCGGGTGCGCGATGCCACGGCCCGGCGCCTCGCCACGGCGAACGGCCTGATCGCCGCGGGCACGCTCGTGCTGTCGGCGGGCGGGTTGTTGAACTCGGTGCTCGCCGAGATGGAAGGGTTCGCGGTGACCCTGGTGGTCGGAATCTTGTTGCTGTTCGCCGGGTTCTTGATCACCGCACCGCGCCCGACCGGGACCCGCCCGTTCAGTCCGGTAGTCGAAACTCCCGGCGGATCACCTTTCCCGTGAGCTCGTGCAGCGGCGCATCGACCATGCGGACATGGGCCGCGCACAGATAACGATCGGTGGTCAAAAAGATCACTCAAGGCGTACGTTGCGAGCGTCGATGACCGCATGTGCCTCTTCTTCCGCTCCGCCCGGCGTCCAGCGCCCGATCACCCCTGATCCTCGCCGCGACGGTCGTCGTCGCCCTGCTCGCACTGTTCGCCATGGTGGCGACACCGGTGCAGGCCACCCCAGAGAACCCCGCCGACGACGAGACCGCCTTCGTGGCCTCGTTGAACGCGACACGAGCGAAGGGCGGCCTGGCGCCGCTCACCGTCGATGGCGAATTGCGGTCGCTCGCTCGAGACTGGGCCGCGCAGATGGCCGCCGCAGGCCGCATCTCGCACGCCAACCCCATCAGTGCCGGTGTCACCTCGGACTGGTTGAAGCTGGGCGAGAACGTGGGCACCGGCGGCAACGTCGCCTTGATCATGAACGCGTTCATCGCGAGCCCAGGCCACTACGCCAACATCATGGATCCGGGGTTCACCCGGGTCGGCGTGGGCGCGGTGTGGGTGGGCAACGCCCTCTACACCGTGCACCGCTTCATGAAGGTGGCTGGCGGGCAGGCGTCGCCCCCACCGGCGCAGGACCCGCCACCTGCGGTCACCCAGCCTCCCGCGGCCGAGCCGCCGACACCGGGAACGCCCGAACCGACCGCGCCCAAAGCCGGCGGTGGCGGCAGTACTGGTGGGGTCGGCGCGGCCCGCCAGGGCGGTCCACCGACCACCACGAGCACACCCCCACCGTTGCCGCCATCGGCGTCGGCGACGCGCGTGGCGTCCGTGCTGGCCGCGTTGCGCGCCACGTCCGCCTGAGGATCGCCCACATCGACGCGATGCTCGCGCCGCTCTTCCTCATCGTGCGGGACACGACCCGGTTCACCCGCGACCGCCTCACGGCCTCGGTGCAGCTACTTCGCCAGGAAGAACAACTGCAACGCGCCGGCGAACAAGATGGCCAGCAGCAATATGCCGACCGCGACGGTGGTCCCCATCCTCATCGCGCACCTCGTGACCGCGGGAGCAGTTGGATCGGCGTGCCTTCGCGTGATTCGTCGCCCGGCTCGAACTTCTCGATGATCACCTGTGCGCCAGCATGCACGCCGAGTTCGAGGGCGGCCGAGCCGCGGTCGACGCACAACGAGATCAGCCCGTACGAGTCGACGACAAGGCCGACCTCGCCGACGCGCACACCGGTGTAGCTCGCGGCGCGCACGGCGACACGCGGTCGGCCGTTCACGATGATGCGGACGCGTTCGCCGAACGAATCGAGGTCGTCGGCCGCGATGTTGAGCTGCACGTTGCCGTAGCGGTCGATCCACAGAGACTCGCAGACGAGGGCGTCGTTCTCGTACCGGCTGAGCGGGAAAATGCCCGGCGTCAACGTGTGCGGGTCGATGGCCCTGCCGAGCTCGTCGAGCGACACGCCATCGCAGAGGTGCGCGGCGATCGGTGCGAACACGTCGCGTCCGGCGAACGTCGCGCCGGGCGCTGGCAGGTGATACTCGGTGTTGGTCAACTCGTAGGCCGCAGTGGCCCCGCCGACCATGGCCACCGCCGACGCGAAGAGCCCATTGTCGGGACCGACGAGCACCGACGCGCCGTCGCCCACTTCGATGGCCACCGCACGCCGGGCCGTTCCCACGCCCGGGTCGACGATGCCGAGCACGACGCCCGGGCAGAGGTAGGCCGCGCTCCGCGCGAGCGCCAGCCCACCGGCACGCACATCGTGCGGCGCCACGGCGTGGGTGATGTCGATGACGGCGACGTCCGGGGCGATCGAACGGATCACCGACTTGACGATTCCGACGAACTCGTCGTCGTTCCCGTAGTCGGACAGGAACGAAATGGTGTCGTAGCGCAGCGTCACGTGGACAACCCTTCTCCGCCGATCGACACCCTACCCAGTTCGCGCGAACGCGCCGTAGCGGCCAACACGACGTCGGTCACGATGGCGCCGAAGCCGGCTGCGTCGAACACCGCGAGCCCTGCGGCGGTGGTGCCACCGGGCGACGTGACGTTGCGCCGGAGCACCTCGGGCGGGTCGGCGGACGCGGCGAGCAGGGTCGACGCGCCGAGGAGCGTCTGCTCGGTGAGGCGCACGCTCACGTCAGCGGGAAGGCCTGCGGCGACACCGGCCGCGATGAGGGCCTCGGCAAGGAGGAACACGTACGCCGGACCGGATCCGGACAGGCCGGTCACCGCGTCGAGCAACGCCTCGTCGAGCACCTCGACCGTGCCCACCGACGACAGGATCGCTTCGGCCCACGCTCGGTCGTCGGGGCCGGCGTGGGTACCTCCAGCTATCGCGGCCGCGCCGAGGCCCACGAGCGCCGGCGTGTTCGGCATGGCGCGCACCACCGCGGCGGTGCTGCTCAGCGCACGTTCGAGGCGGTCGATGGTGACCCCCGCGGCGATCGAGAGCACGCGTCTCACGCCGGCGGCACCGAGCGCCTGGCACACGCCGACCACCGCATCGGGTTTCACGGCCACGATGGCGTCGATACCGGGGAGTATCGTCTCGGGAAGGCCGACGCCCGGAAACGCGACCGCCAGTTCGGCGCGCCTCGCCGGAACCGCTTCGATCACTGCGAGCTCGGTCGCCGCCGCCCAGTTCTTCTGGAGCAGGCCTCCAAGGAGAGCCTCGCCCATCTTGCCGCCACCGATTATCTGCAAGCGCATGGCGCGGCACGGTAGCCGAGAGGGACCGTCGCCCGAGGAGAGGCCGACCCCGGGGATCTCGCGGACCCCGAAAAGTGCCAACGCCGTCTCCCGGCGGAACAGCTCGGCGGGGGACGGCGCTGGCAGGCCCGGGGAGTGTCTGGTTCCGACCGCACTTCCCCGATCGATCGGCACCACGCTCCCCGAGCCCCCGCAAACCGTAGCAGCGACCGGAATTGAAACACAACGAGAAGCCGTTAAATCATTCACGAAACCGCGACGCGTACCCGATACGCATCGCAGGGCGGAAGAACCGCTCGACCGTCACGTAAAGCGAGCCGAGGATGCGGTCGAGGTCGGTGCGTTCGACCACCCCGACAGCCAGTTGGCCGCGCAAGTAGATCGCGTCCTCGTCGCCGATGGAAAAAGCCAGGCCGTAGAGCTTTTCGTTGCGACGAAGGAGGTACTCGAAGAGCGCTGCGTGACCTTCTTCGGGGGCCGGCATCACGTAGGTCTCGTACTGCAACGTTCGCTGACCGAGGGTGAGCCAGACCGCGATGGTGTCGCGCTCCTCGCCGCGAAGGCGCACGAACCAACGGCGCCCCACCGCGTCGCGGTCGATGGCGAGGACGACCGGGTTCTCGCGCTGCTCGTCGGCGAGCCAGGCCTCGATCAAGGCCTCGCACGTCGCCAACTCGGCCTCGGTGGCCGGCGCCGGATGGAGATCGTCAGCCATCAGGTCACGCTCACCGGCGGGCGGCGCACTTCACGGGCTCGCGGCTCGCGAGATCGCCGTAGAGCCGGCGCAGACGCGCTGCGGTGATGGACCACGTGTAGCCCGACGCAAGCGTGGTCGCGTTGCGGGACAACGTGTGGGCATACGACGGCGACGCCAGCACGGCTTCGATGTGCTTCGCGTAGACCTGCGGGTCGCGACTGTCGATGAGGAAACCGGTCTCGCCGTGCTCGACGAGGGTGCGCAGGCCACCGACCGCGGCCGCGACCACCGGCACGCCACACGCCGCCGCTTCGAGCGCGACGAGGCCGAACGACTCGGCGCGACTCGGCACCAGGCACACGTCGGCCGCGCGGTAGTAGGTGGACAGGGCGTGATGCGGCTGGGCCTCGATGAAGCGCACCTGGTCGCGCACACCGAGGTCGTCGACGAGGGCGTGAAGGCGTTGCACCTCGGCGTCGCCCTCGGCCCCGCTGGCCCCACCGATGACGATGAGCACGGCGTCGGGTCGTTGCAGGGCTGCGAGCGCCCCCACCGCGACGTCGACGCCCTTGAGCAGTTGGATTCGCCCGACGAACACCAGGACCGGGTGGTCGCCGAGGCCGAGCGCTAGACGAGCGCCACGCTTGTCACCGGGCGAGAAGAACGCATGGTCGACGCCGGGCGGCACGATCTCGATGCGGCTTGGGTCGGCGTGATAGAAGTCGACGAGCTGTTCGGCCTCGGCGCGGGCGTTGGCGAGGATGGCGTCGGAGCATCCGATGACGTCGAACTCGGCATCGATGCGGCGCTGCGGTTCCGCCTCGCCGATGTCGGCCTTGACCCGCGCCAACGTGTGGAACACCGACACGAGCGGTAGGTCGAGCTCGTGCTTGAGGCGGTGCCCGGCCACCCCCGACAGCCAATAGTTCGCATGCAGCGCATCGACCCGTTCGCGGCGCTCGAGGTCGAGCGCCACCCAATCGGTGAACTCGTCGATGACCCCAGGCAATGCTTCCTTCGGGAGCGCGGAAGGCCCGGCCGGCACGTGCACCACGCGGAAGCCCGGTTCGACCTCGACCACCGGCGGCAGCTCGTCGTGCCAGCGACGCACGTAGACCGTGGAGTCGACACCGGCCTGGGCCAGCGACGACACCAGCTCGCGCACGTACACGTTCATGCCGCCCGCGTCACCCTGGCCGGGTTGCAGGAGCGGTGAGGTGTGCAGGGAGAGCACGGCGAGACGTTGCATTGCCTGCTTCAACCCCCGCCAGGCAGCGGCGATTCCGAGACCGCGTTCGCGGTGCCAGCGGCCGCGTTCGCGGTGCCAGCGGCCGCGTTCGCGATGGCCTGGAGGATCTCGGCCGCCGGCTTGCGCACCGACGGCCGCGCGCTCTTTCGCGGCCCGCTGATGAATCGGCCTAGATCGTTGCGTCTCTCGTCGGTCATCGTCATGCGCTGTTCAAGACCAGCCGGGCATCAGCGCAACAGCGAGTCGACGGTGGCTTCGCCTGTGCGATAGCGCCGCGTGATCTCGGCCTGGAGCTGGTCGATGAGAGCGTGCAGCGTGTGACGGCGAGCCGACGTGAGCTGCTCGTACTCGGCGAGTCGTTCGCGAACCTCGTCGAGGTGCTCGTCGTCGAGGGCGGTGAGCGAGCCGGTATCGGTCGGGCTGAAGATGGCGTCGATCTCGGCGCTGTACTCCTCGCCCGAGGCATCGCCCGCGAAATCGAGCGGTGGTCGGGCCTTGACGCCCGATCTTGCCTGGGTGCGATCGGCGAGGATGTCGGGCAGGCGGCCGATCAACTCGGACAGATCGGCCGGGTCGCCCCCGGCGCGCCGACGGGCGAGCTCGGCCCCCACGATGTCGAGCCGGCCCTGTGCCACCCGCCGCACGTACGACAGGGCGTTCTCGAGACCCTGACATTCGGCGCGCATCGCCCGGACCTGCTCCATTGGGAGCGCGGTCAGGCCCGTGAGGTAGCCGGGCGAGGTGACGCGTGCCATCGAATCCTTCATCTCTGCCGAGGCTAGCTCCCCGGTATCGTGACCCAGCACGCCAACGCCGGAGGCCTTCTATGCGTCGCTCAGTACGGGCAGGTTTGGTTGCGGTATCGATGAGCACCGTGGTGATCGCCGGGTGCGGTGGCAGCAGCGGCAGCGACAGCGGTTCCACCGACGGCGCAACGCCGCCCGATGTGGTGGCCAAGGGCGACGATGCGCTCAAGTTCGATCAGGCGCGGTACGCCGCGACCGCAGGGTCGGTCGAGATCGAGCTCGTGAACTCCGGTTCGCAGCCGCACTCGTTGCTCATCGAGAAGGTCAGCGGCTTCAAGAAGCTGTCGGTCAGCGGCAAGGGCGACATCGACCGGGGCACCGCCACGCTCGAGCCCGGCACTTACACGATCTACTGCGACGTCGTCGGCCACCGCGGCGCTGGTATGGAAGCCAAGCTCATCATCAGCTGACGCTCCGCCGCCGAACCACCGGCCCCCAAAACGACGAACGGCCCGCCTCGCGGCGGGCCGTTTCGCGTTCTGCGTCGAGC
>WLNW01000134.1 GCA_009699605.1 Actinomycetota bacterium
CTCGCCGAGACCGGTTTCAAGTTCGGCCGATGGCTCGACCTCGTGTTCATGCAGATCGTGCTCGACGAGCAGAGCCGCTAGAACACCCAGTTGTGGGCGCCGGCCTCGGGGATCGCGTCGGCGTACCAGAAGTCGAAGCCGGCCTGATGCGCCGAGATCTCGTCCATGATCGCGTCGCCGATGTGGATGCCACGCGAGATGGGGAACCGCGCCCGAACTTCGTTTAGCCGGTGCTTGTTGCTCACGAAGTCGACGGTGATCTCGTTGCTGTCCCACAGGCGTTGCTGGTCGAGCAACGTGCGATCGGACGCGCTGCCGATGACGTAACCCCGCTCCTTCGCGAGCCGGACCAGGGCAAGGGGGATGGGTCCCGGTGGATCCCCCATCTCGAGGGTGCCATCGATGTCGAAGCTGATCAGGATCACTCGCGAATTGGTACCAGTGATCGACCTCCGGCACCACTTCCGCCGCCCGGACACGGCCCGAACGGGCCACCGAGTGGCGCCCCTCACCTCTTACTACGTTCTTACTCGCACCTTGACGCGCGGCTACGAGAAAGGTCAATAATCCCCTCCATGAATGGGGAGCACACCTTTCGCGTCCCGCGGCGCACGACCTTGGTGGTGCTCGCTGTGGTTTTCGTGCTGGCAGTCGCCGCGTGCGGCAGTGCCAAGGCCGCGCCGCCCCCTACCGCATCATCGATGAGCGTCGCAAGCACCGGCGCGAGCGGATCGGGCTCGGTGCAGCAAGGGCTCGACGCCTATCGCGCCTGTCTGCAGGAGCGCGGCGTCGAGAACGGCGGCGGGTTCGGCGGGCGCGGCGAGCGGCCATCCGGTGCGGTCGGCGGCGGCCAGGTCGCGCGCGCACCGGGTGCCTCTGGTCCGCCGGTCGACGCGGTACCGCGCTCGACGGTCGATCAGGCCAGCCTCGCTTCGGCACAGTCGGCGTGTGCAGCCCTGCGTCCTGCGGGTGGCACGGGCGCCAACGGCGGTTTCGGAGGATCTGGCGCATCGGGTGCGAGCGGTGGCGGCGCACCGCAGTTCGGCGCGTACCTATCGTGTCTGTCGGACAACGGCGTCGCCTCTGCTGCGGGCGGGCGCGCCGCCGTCGGGATCGATCGCTCGACACCGACATTCGCGGCCGCGCACGACAAGTGCAAGGTGCTCCTGCCCGACGGTGTCGATCCGTTCGCCGGCGGTGCGCGCGGCGGCCCGCCGGGCGCGCTACCGACGACAACTGCAGCGAACTGAATCGGAACGGGGACGGGCGATGGCACGAGGATCGACGAAGACCAAGGTGCTCAACGGGGCACTGTTGGTGGTCGTGGCAGGAGCGGGGTTTGGTGGCTACCGCGCGCTCGATAGTTCGAGCACCAGTTCCACCGTCACGCGGACGACCGCCACCGTGACGAAGGGAACCGTCACCCAAACGGTGTCGGCGACGGGCAATGTCTCTGCGCTCACGTCGGTCGACGTCAACTTCGACTCGGGAGTGTCGAGCAACCTCGTGACCGAGATCGCCGTGAAGGTCGGTGACCGGGTGACGAAGGGCCAGGTGTTGGCGAAGGTTGACGACAAGACGCTGCAGAACAGCCTTGCGTCGGTCCAGGCGTCGCTGGTATCGGCGCAGGCCAACTACGACAAGGTGAAGGCCGGACTGACCCCCGAGGATCGCGTGCAGGTCGATGCTTCCGACGCCCAGGCGGAGGTGTCATTGGCCAACGCGCAGACCGCCGTCGACAACGCGATAGCGAACCAGGCCCAGAACGCGGTGACGTCCGCGGAGTCGATCCGGCAAGCCGAGAACAGCTTGGCGAACGTTCAGGCGCAGGCCGAACGCGACCTCGCTGCTCCGCAAGCGGCGTACGACACGGCAAAGACGAACTACGACAATGCAACCGATGCGACGCGCGCGGCGGCTGCGAACGCGCTGGCCACCGCCACTACCGCACTTGACAATCAGAAGCTGAAGTCGAAGCAATCGGTCGACAGCTCGACGAACTCGTTGACCAACGCCCGCAACAACCAGGCCTCGGCGGTGTTGAAGGATCAACAGTCGCTGCTGTCCGTGCAACGCGGGCTCGAGTCGCAGACTGCGTCGTACAGCTCGACAATTGCGGCGAACGCACTGAAGCGCAAGGCGCCCACGGTCGCGGACATGGCGTCACAAGAGGTGTCGCTGACGAACGCGAAGAACTCGTTGTTCACTGCGCAGAAAAACGCGGCGAACACGATTCTGCTCGCACCCACATCGGGCACGGTGTCCGCATCGAACGGTCGTGTCGGATATGCCGGGTCGAACACCAGCGGTGGTGCGACAACGACCGCCGGGGGTGCGTCCTCGAACGCGTTCGTTTCGATCGCCGACCTGAGTGCATACGAAGTGAAGGTGGGCTTCAGCGAGAGCGACGCGTCGAAGGTCAAGGTGGGCCAAGCAGCAACGGTCTCGCTCGACGCGCTGAACAACGCCCGACTCGGCGCGACAGTGCGCAGCATCGATTCGGTCTCGACGCTCGTGAGTAACGTTGTCACCTACTACGCCTATCTCACGATCACTCAGACCAACGGGGTCGCCGTGCAGCCAGGCATGACGGCATCGGTCGCGGTCACCGTCGACAGCAGGGTGAACGTCCTCCTCCTTCCCGCGTCGTCGGTGACCTCGCGTGGAACGACCGCCACGGTGAACGTCGAGCTCGACAAGGATCCGAAGAAGACAGAGGAGCGCGCCGTGACCATCGGGCTGCGTGGGAACACCACCCTCGAGATCACGAGCGGCCTCGACGAAGGCGCCGTGGTGGTGACGGTGCGGGCGAAGGTCAGCACGGCGCAGACCACGCCGATCAATGCCGGTGGAACGCTCACGGGCAACGGCACCGCGGTTGGCGGCGCAGCGGCTGGCGGCGGAGCGGTGGCGCGCGGTGGCGCCACGGTCGGTCGATGATGCTCGCGGAAGCGCCGCCTCTGGCTCGGAACGTCATCGACATCCGCGCTGCGACGAAGGTCTACGGCATGGGCGACATCCAGGTGCACGCGCTGCGCGGCGTGTCACTCGCCGTCGAGCGCGGCGACTATGTCGCGATCATGGGTGCGTCAGGCAGTGGCAAAAGCACGCTGATGAACATCATCGGCTGTCTCGATGCACCCACCGAGGGGGAGTACTACCTCGACGGCGCCGATGTGAACGCACTCGGAGATTCCGAGCTGGCCGATATCCGCAATCGGGGAATCGGCTTCGTCTTCCAGAGCTTCAACCTCATCCCGCGCACCAGCGCGCTCGCGAACGTCGAGCTACCGCTGATGTACGCCGGCATGAAGAAGGCGCAGCGACGCGAGCGCGCCTTGGCCGCTCTCGAGGCGCTCGGGCTGGCTGACCGTGTCGACCATCATCCGAACGAACTGTCCGGTGGTCAACAACAGCGTGTCGCCATCGCGCGCGCCATCGTGACGAGCCCGGCGATCGTTCTCGCCGACGAACCCACGGGTGCGCTCGACAGCGTTTCGAGCACCGAGGTCCTTCGCATCTTCGACCAGCTGAACCAGTTCGGTCGCACGGTTATCGTCATCACGCACGAACAGGAGGTGGCCGACCATGCGAAGCGCGTGGTCCGGCTGCATGACGGATCGATCTACGACGACGTGCGCCGCGCTGCCGTGATCGGCCCGCCGCCCATGGCCCCGGGGCGTGTCGCGTGAACCTCGAGGGACTGCGCATCGCGCTCGGGGGCATCGTCGCCAACAAGTTGCGATCCGGGCTCACGATGCTCGGCATCATGATCGGCGTCGCGTCGGTGATCGTGCTCGTCGCCGTGGGCGCAGGCTCGGCTGCGGCGAGCCGGCAGAGGCTCGAGGCCCTCGGGTCGAACACGCTCACCATCTCGACCGGTGGGTTCGGCTTCGGCAATCGCGGTGGCACCCAGAGCCGCGTGATCCGCATTGAGGACTCGGACGTCGTGGCGCTCTCCGACAAGGTCGAGGCACCCAGCGTGAAGCTGGTGGCGCCAATCGTTGCGGCGAACTCGATCGCTGCGGTCTACGACGGCGCGAGCACCACACCGCAGCAGTTCCAGGGTACGAACGAAGCGCTGTTCTCGATCCGGAACTACAAGGTCGAGTCGGGAGTGGCGTTCAGCGACGCCGATGTCGTCGCGCACGCGAAGGTCGCGGTGATCGGCCTCACGGTGGCCAAGAACCTGCTGGGCGACAACGCGGACGCCAACACGCTCATCGGCTCCGAGGTGAGGTTCGGCAATGCCAACCTCACGGTGATCGGCATCTTGAAGCCGAAGGGCACCAACGGCACACAGGACCAGGACAACATCGTGCTCGCGCCGCTCACCACGGTGCGTGACCTCATCTCCGGTAGTGGCACGAGCGTGAGTCAGGTCATCGTGCAGGCCACGAACCGCAAGGCCACCGACTCGGCGCAGACCGAGGTGCTCAACATTCTCTTGAGCCGCAAGGCCGGCTCGACGTCGACCTCGTTTCTGGTGCTGAATCAGGCGAGCCTCTTGCAGACGCAGGACGCGAACAACCGTACGTTCACCGTGCTTCTCGGAGCGGTCGCCGCGATCAGCCTGCTCGTCGGTGGCATCGGGGTCATGAACATCATGCTCGTGACGGTCACCGAGCGGACGCGTGAGATCGGCATCCGCAAGGCCATCGGCGCGCGACGCAGCGACGTGCTTGGCCAGTTCCTGACTGAGGCAGTGCTGTTGACCATGCTCGGCGGCCTCCTCGGAGTCGCCGCGGGCTTGATCGGCAGCCGGTACACGATCGTCGACGTCAAGCCGGTCGTCGAGCCGTACTCGGTGTTCCTCGCCTTCGGCGTGGCCGTCGCCGTCGGCTTGTTCTTCGGGATCTACCCGGCCAACCGGGCCGCGCAGCTGCGTCCGATCGACGCACTGCGCTACGAGTAGGAGTTGTCGATGGCGCAGGATCAAGAAGGATCGGCCGGGCTCACGGCCGAGCTGATGGAGAAGCTGGAAGGCGGGAAGCGTCTCGAGTCGCGTGGCCGGATCACCAACACGCTCACGTACGTGTTGGCGGGCCTTGCGGTGCTGGTGGGTACGTTCAGCGCCGGCGCGTGGGTAGGTCGCGAAAACGCGCCGGCGGCGGTGGCCGCTGGTACCAGCGCCGCGGGGTTCAACGGACTTGCCGCAGCGGCGAGTGGCGCGACTGGCGGGTTCGGTGGTCGCAACGCGGCCAGCGGCGCCGGGTTCTCCGGCGCGAGCGGGTTCACCGGTGTGCCCGGCGCCGGCGCCGGTGGCGCCACGACGGGAACCGTGAAGCTGGTCGACGGAGCCAACGTCTACATGACCACCGTGCAGGGCACCACGATCAAGGTCACGACGAACGCGCAGTCGCAGGTGAGCGTTTCGAAGCAGGGCACGGTTGCCGATCTCGCGCCGGGTGAGACGATCATCGTCCAGGGTGAGGCCGGTGCCGACGGCACCATCGCCGCGACCACCATCCGCTCGGGTGCTGCCGGACTCGGCGGTGGGTTGCGCGCCGGTGGTACCGGAGCAACAGGCGGTCGCTGAGCTACTGCACGCCGCGGGGTCGCGCGGCGTTCACCTCGGGGTCCTCGAAGTACTGCACCAGCAGCGGCGAGTTCGTCCACTTCACGGGCGTCCGATACCAACCGCCGGCCGCGAGCGTGCCGCCGTCTGCGGGGATGGTCTGGCCGACGACCCACGAGCACATCTCACTCGACAGGAACAGCACGACGGCTGCGACATCGTCACCTTCGCCGTAGCGCCCTGCCGGGATCCACACCGGCACGTGGCGGTCGTACTCCTCGCCGAGGTCGTAGAAGTTGACCTGGTGGGCGCGGGTCTTGTCGACGGCGATGCAGTTCACCCGGATGTTCCAACGAGCGACCTCGACCCCGAGGCTCTTTGTAAACGAGTCGAGCGCACCCTTGTACGCGGTGTACGGCGCGGCGTACGGCATGGACCTGATGCCTTCAACCGACGAGAAGTTCACGATGCGTCCCCAGCCCCGTTCCTTCATGCCGGGTAGCACGGCGTGGCATGCCTGCATGACCTGCAGGAGGTTCACGCGGTACAGGCGATCCCAGCCGTCCTCGGTCGATTCCTCGAACGGCGCGGCGAGCCCGAAGTGATGCCCAAGCGCGTTCACCAAGATGTCGACGCGACCGAAGGTCTTGAGTGCCTCGGCGACTGCCTTGCGTACCGCGCCGTCCGCGGTGAGGTCGGCCACGATGCCGAGCGCTCGGCGACCGCGTGCCTCGATCGCGGCGACGGTCGCGGCGGTGCGCGCCTCGTCGATGTCGACCACGATGATGTCGGCACCGTGGTCGGCAAGCGCGAAGCAGCTTTGCGCGCCGACTGCGCCGGCACCGCCCGTGACGAGGGCGACGCGCCCCGGCACGAGTGGGCCTTGCCAGCGAGCAGGCTCGGTGTTGTTGGCGGTGTCGGTCATGAGTGGGATCTCCTTACTGGTGGCGCGTGACGTGGGTTCAGGTCAGCGTGCGAAGAACGGTGTCGACGAGCGGCCGGGTGAGCAGGCCCCGCTCGTCGACTGGGCTGGTGACGATCTCGACGCAGGCGCGGAACGAAGCATCCGCCGGCGCTCGGTGGCACTCGGTGGCATCTCGGCGAGGATCGCGTACTCGGTGAGGATCCGTGTGACGTGTCCCGTTTCGTCGGCGTGGCAGTTCATGCGCGCTCCGTCAGCTTGTCAGCATGGCGAAGCGCCCTAGCGGGCCGGGCATCGCGGGCGGCGAGAGTGGGGCGTTCATCGGTTCGGGCGGAACCCTAGCGGTGCGGCGGTCAGTGGGCCTTCGCCCTGGGCGGTACGGTGAGACCCGGAGTACCTGTGGACCTGGCCGAGCTCGAGCGGATCTTCACAACACCTTCGATCGAACGAAGGCGCGCCGATGTGGCGTTCGCGGATCACACCTTGCTCGGCCCCTCAGCCGAGATCTTGATTCCGGGCCGTTCCTACCCGCTGGCCCCTGGCGCGACTCGAAGCGCGGGCCTTCTTCGAGGAGTTGCTGGCGACATTCGAGAATATCGACTTCATTGGTCAGGCCAGGCGTACCCGCAGCAATCTGAACAACGCACGGAAGTCGATGGCTCTTCGGCTCGGCTGAACCGTTGAGGGCGAGGGGGAACATGCAACAGTTCGAAGGCCGCACCGCAGTGGTGATCGGCGCGGGGAGCGGTGGTATCGGCACCGGCATCGCGGAGGCATGCGCGCGTGCCGCGATGAACGTGGTCGTCGCCGACATCGATACCGACGGCGCGGCGCGCGTCGCTGAGGCGCTCAACGCCGCGGGCGGCTCGGCCATCGCGGTCAAGGTCGACGCGACCGATCGCGAATCGCTGGCCGCGCTCTGCGGTCGTTCGCTCGACGCGTTCGGATCGGTCGATCTGGTCTCGAACAACGTGGGCGTGGTTCTGTCGGCGCCCCTCACCGAGGCGACCGAGGCGCAGTGGCAGTGGGTGCTCGAGCTCAACGTCATGAGCGTGGTGCGCTCCGTCGACACGTTCCTCCCTGCGCTCCGCGCCGCGGGTGGTGACACGCACATCGCGTTCACCTCGTCGATGGCTGGGCTGATGCGCCCCGATCTGCCGGGCATGCCACTCGGCCTTTACGCCGCGACCAAGCACGCGCTCATCGGCTACGGCGAGTCGCTGCGCTACGAACTCGAGGCCGAGGGTATCGGCGTCACGGTGCTCTGTCCGGGGCCGGTGGCCACGAACCTGATCGTCACTTCGGCCCGTCATCGACCCGACCGCTTCGGCGGGGGCTACGACGTCGATGACGAGATGCCTCCTGGTCAGGACCCTCACGACGTAGGTGACGTGCTGCTACGAGCGATCAAGGGTGAGCGGTTCCTCGCGCTGACCCATCCGGAGCTGGGCCGGTTCGTCGAGCGGCGCTATCGTTCGTTCGCCGCGGACTTCGCGTTCGCGTCCGAAGGGGGTCCCGATGGATCGTGAAGAGTCGCCGTACCGACGGGGCAATCGGTACGACGTGATGCCCATCCCGATGATCGTCGAGCACTGTCACCCGGTCGAAGCGGGTGCCGTCCGCCTCATCGTCGAGTCGCGTGCGCTGACCAACGCCATCCTCGACGAGACCTACGCCGGCCTCGACATGCCGCACTCCGCCGTCTCGTTCGACGATCACGGAGCGTCGCTACACGTAGTCGGGGCCGACGACGGCCTCGAGCACATCCGCTTCGATTGCTTCGAGCACGAACCGCATTACCACTACATCGAGCACAACACGGGCAGCAACGTCGTCGTGCGCATCGACGAGGTCGCAGTGGGTGACCCGGTCGAGTTCACGCTTCGTTGCGTCAGCGAGCGCCTCCCGGAGATGCTCGAGAACGCGGGCCAGCCGGACCTTGCCGCGAAGGTGCGCATCGACATACCCAAGGTCCACGACGCGCTCGCGGTCGTGACCGATCTCATGGCTCGCGCTCGATGACCGCGCCGGAGCCGATGCGCTTCGACGCGAGCACACCACCCACGTTGTTCGTGGTGCACGCCGACCCGGCGCCCGAGGACGAGGCCGAATTCCAACACTGGTACGACGAGGTCCACGGCCCCGACGCGTTGGCGAACGGCTCGTTCGTCGCCTTGAACCGGTTTCGCGCCGTCGGTCCCGGTCATCTCGCGGCGCCGTACCTCGCGTTCTGGGAAGGCACGTTCCGCGATGAGCCCACGGCATGGGAGTACATCCGCCCGCGCGCCCATGAGTTGCGCGCCGCTGGTCGCGCCGGCGACATCGCGTCCGTCGCCTTCGCCATCATGTTGGTTCGCGCCAGGGCATCCGAGGCGAGCGTCCGGTCCGAACCGGTGCGATCGCTCGTCACCGTGCAGAGCGACTGGCGCTATCCCGAGTCGAACAAGCCGGTCGACGAGTGGTGGCAGAGCGCCGGTCTCGACGATGCACCGGCGTCGCACACGCAGTGGTTGGTCACGAGCGATCCGAACGGGCGCGGCAACGGGTATCACCTCGCGGCGTTCGCTTCCACGGAGCCGGTCGAGACCGCGATGAAGGCCTGGGAAGGTTTCGGAACGGCCGGCACCTCGCCGGTGCCGCCCTATACCAATATCTTCGGTATCACCGCCGCCGCCAAGCTGCCCGAACCCGAGCGCGCCGAGGCTTGGGTGATGCACTGGGCGCCGGTTGCCTGGCAGCGCCTCGCGGAGCCGGACGTTTCAGGTTCGACCCCGATGACCTAGGGGCGGTCCACGACACGGCGTTCGCGCTCTGCGTCCCATCATCTGAGTCGGCGACGTCGATGTGCTGGGCCGGAGTTGACCCGCCTACTTGGTGCACCCCCTGGGACTTGAACCCAGAACCTGCGGATTAAGAGTCCGTTGCTCTGCCAATTGAGCTAGAGGTGCATACAGCGGCAGCATGTTACCGGCCGCAGGGGCAGATGCCCATGCGACCCATGTTGCCCGTGGGGTGACCGACGGGATTTGAACCCGCGACATCCGCGACCACAACGCGGCGCTCTGCCAGCTGAGCTACGGCCACCAAGTAGGTGTGCAGCATAGAGGGC
>WLNW01000135.1 GCA_009699605.1 Actinomycetota bacterium
GACCGGCGTGGCGGCCGCGGCGACGTGAACCGGCCGGCCCCGATGAACCGTGCTGCGGACGATGTCGCTACACGACCTTGGCGAACGCCTCGCGGTAGCGGCCGGTCTCGCGTGCGGTGCTGAGCGCGTCGGTGTGGAACTCGTCGACGATTTCGCCGCTCTTGTTGATGAAGAACGTGGCGCGGATCGCACAACCCAGAGTGTCGTTGAACACCCCATACTCCCGGGCCACCGCACCATGGGGCCAGAAGTCGGACAACACGGGGAAGTTGTAGCCCTGCTTCTCCGCCCACACCCGCTGGGCGTGGCGGCTGTCGCACGACACGGCCAGAACTTGCACACCCGCCGCCTCGAAGTCGCTGAAGTCGTCGCGCAGTTGAGACAGCTCGCCTTCGCACACCCCGCTGAAGGTGAACGGGTAAAACACCAACGCGACAGCCGACTTGCCGGCAAAGTCGCTCAGCGAGACGTCATTGCCGGCCTGATCCTTGAGGGTGAAGGCGGGAGCCGGTTGGCCGATCTCGGCAGTCATGAATTCTCCTTGGGCAGGTACCTACGGGCCGTGCGACAAAGCGCAACCAAGCCGATATTCCCACATCACCGACGACGGCTCGGTGCGAGACGGCTCAGACGCCGACGGTCAACAGGTCGCGCAACGCCTGGTAGGCGAACTCCAAGAACTCGCGCTCGATGTACTCGCCCGCGGTGTGGCTGATCTCGGCATCACCGGGGCCGAAGTTGGCCGCGGGGATCCCGCGCTCGGCGAAGAACGCCACGTCGGTCCAACCGAGCTTGGCTCGCACCGAGAGATCGTTGCGGCCGCAGAACGCGGCGAGCAGCGGGTGCGTGAGGTGCGGCCGCGCCGCCGAAGCGACATCGACCACCTCGACGAAGTCGCCCTCGTCGAGCGCCGGGGCGAGTACCTCGCGCACATGGCGCTCGGCCTCGGCCGACATGCGGTCGGGGGCGAACCGATGGTTCACGGTGAGCACCGCTCGGTCGGGGACCACGTTGCCGGCCGTACCGCCTTCGACGAAAACCGCCTGCAACCCCTCGTGGTACTCGCAGCCGTCGATCACCGGCCGGCGCGGCACGTAGGTGCCGAGCAACGACAACACGTTGCCGAGCCGATGGATCGCGTTTCGGCCCATCCAGGCCCGCGCCGTGTGGGCCCGCGCGCCCAACAGGGTCACGCGCAGCCTCATCGTGCCCTGGCAGCCGGCTTCGAGCGCGGCACCCGTGGGCTCACCGAGGATGGCGATGTCCCCCTCGAGCAGATCGGGCCGCTCCCGTTCGATCTCACGTAGACCGGAGTGGACGAGCGCCACCTCCTCACGGGCATAGAACACGTAGGTGACGTCGACGGCTGGCGCAGCGACCGTGCGCGCCAGCTCGAGCATCACTGCGATGCCACCCTTCATATCGGCGGAGCCGACGCCCCACACAGTGGAACCATCGCTCGACGACGAGCCGTTGTCGCCGTTCGCGGGCACGGTGTCCGTATGCCCGCCGAGGATGACGCGGTAGTGCCGGCCCAGCTGAGTGCGAGCCACGAGGTTGTCGCCGATGCGCACGGTCTCGAGCCATGGGACCGAACGCAGCTCCGCTTCGAGTAGCGCCACGATCTGCTGCTCGTGGTGGCTGACCGAGGGGATGTCGACGAGCGACGCGGTAAGCGCAAGCAGATCGGTCGAAGGGGTCACGAGTAACCGGTCGGCCATGCCCGCAGGCTACCGGTCAGCGAGCGAGGCGCTGTTCGACGAGGTCGATCTGGTCGTCGGGTTGCACGACCGCGATGCGGATGTGGCCTGCCCCGGCCGAGCCGTAGAACTCCCCGGGTGCCACCAGCATGCCGGCCCTTTCGGCCAGCATTCGCGTGAGCGCCCAGGCATCGCCATCGGGCGCCGGCACCCACAGGTAGAACCCACCCTGGGGCAAAGACGCCTCGATGCCGATACCGGCGAGTAAGCCGGCCATGCGCACCAGGCGAGCGTGGTAGCGGTCGCGCTGCACGTCGACGTGCGAATCGTCGGCGAAGGCTGCGACAGCTGCAGATTGGACCGGACCCGGCACCATCAGTCCTGCGTGCTTGCGGACCTCGCTCAGGTAGTGGACGAGCTCGGGGTCACCCGCGTAGAAGCCGGCCCGTGCCCCGGCGAGGTTCGAACGCTTTGACAGCGAGTGCACGGCGACTACACCCTCGACGCCCGACGACAGGATCGAACGACCCGGCCCGGCCCAGGTGAACTCGATATAGCACTCGTCGCTAAACACCGGCACGCCCCGGGCCCGACCCCATGCGGCCGCTGCTTCGAGATCGTCGAGACCCCCGGCCGGGTTCCCTGGCGTGTTCACCCACAACGCCAGTGCGCGAGCTGCGTCGGCCTCGTCGATGCGCGAAAGATCGATGCGCCACTGGGCGTCGACCGGTACGGCAATTGCACGGCAACCGCCGAGGATCGCCCCCATCTCATAGCTGGGGTAGCTGATAGCTGGGTAGAGAATGGTGTCACGACTCGGGTTGCGCAGGCGCAGCAACTGCGGCAAAAGCGCAACGAATTCCTTGGTACCGACGCACGCGGCGACGTGCCCGGGCGCGACCTCGACCGAGAACCGGCGCGCCAACCACCCGCTTGCCGCCTCGCGGTACTTCGGTGAACCGATGGACGCCGGGTACCCGCGCTCGGCGTTCGATCCACCGAGTGCCGCGATGACGCTCGGCGCCGGCGGGTCGCACGGCGTGCCGATGGACAGGTCGACGAGGCCACCGGGATGTGCCGCAGCCATGGGCTTGAGCTCGTCGAGGCGGTCATAGGGATACGGCGGGGGCACGAAGCCCTTGATCGCGGTCATGAACGAGAATCTAGGGGCGTGTCGGCCACGACGAACTCACGGAGCCGGCCGATCGAGCCCTGTTCGAGCCGGGCCCGCACCCTCATCCCATCGGCTTCGGCCTGCTCGACCAAGACCTGGCCTTCGCGGTGCACTGCGGCGATCATGTCACCCCGATCGAATGGGATGAGCAACTCGATCACCGTGGTGAGTGACCGGATGCGATCGCTCATGGCGTTGAGCAGATCCTCCATGCCGTAGCCGGTTTCGGCGGACACGGCGATGGCGCCGTCGATCCGGGCCGCGAGGCGCTCGGCCTGCTCGCCCCGGTCGGCCTTGTTGAAAACGACCAACTCGGGAACTGACGCCGCGCCGATGTCGCGCAGCACGGCCCGCACGGTGTCGATGTTGCCCATGGGATCGGGGCCCGAACCATCGACCACGTGCACCAGCAGGTCGGCGTCAATCACCACGTCAAGCGTGGTCTTAAACGCCTCCACGAGGTGGGTCGGGAGCTTGCGTACGAACCCGACGGTGTCGGACACGTACACGCCTTCGCCCCCGGGCAGCGCGAGCCGACGCGTGGTGGCGTCGAGCGTGGCAAACAGCCGGTTCTCGGTGAGCACCCCGGCGTTGGTGAGCTGGTTCAGCAGGCTCGACTTGCCGGCGTTGGTGTATCCCACGATGGCCACGGCGCGATTCGCCGTGCGCTTGCGGGCCTTCGACTGCACGGCACGATGCCCCCGGATGTCCTTGAGGTCGACCTCGAGCTTGTGGATGCGCCGCTCGATGCGACGCCGATCGACCTCGAGCTTGGTCTCGCCTGGGCCGCGGGTGCCGATGCCCGCGCCTTGCTGGGACAGCTTCTTGCCCATGCCTCGAAGACGTGGCAGCAGATAGCGCAGCTGCGCGAGTTCGACCTGGGCCTTGCCCTCGAGGCTCGAGGCGTTCTGGGCGAAGATGTCGAGGATGACCGCAGTGCGGTCGAGCGCGCTGCGCCCGAATATCCGCTCGAGGTTGAACTGCTGCGCCGGCGTCAACTCGTCGTCGAAGACCACGGTGTCGGAGTCAATGGCCACCGAGAGGTCGCGCACCTCGATGGCCTTGCCGCTACCGATGAACGTGGCCGGATCGGGGGCGTGGCGGCGCTGTAGCACGCGCCCCACCACGTCCGCACCTGCCGTGTCGACGAGTAACGCCAGTTCGTCGAGGGACGCGTCGGTCTCCTCGTCGGTGCGCGGCGGCGTAGTGACGCCCACGAGGATGATGCGCTCGCGGAAGTTGCGCTCGATAAGGCCGCCGCGTGCGTCGCCGCCGAAGTCGCCGAATGCGCCACGGTGCGACGCCTCCTCGGTGACCTCGATGTCGAACTCGTCCGGGTCGAAAATGTCGGTGCGGTCGAACGTGTCGTCGGCAAACTCAGCGTCGAAGGGGTCGGCCGGGTGATCATCGGCGCGGCCGCGGCCCTCGTTGGTGCGCTCAGACATCGGGCAACTCGATCGATGCGATGTACTCGGAGGGGCCGACGAGGGTGAGGTGATCGCCCACGACGACGTCGGCTGCGCCGCCCGGCATGCGCACGGTGACGCGGGCGCCGACGAGGCCCCATTCGTGCGCCGCGAGTGCGGCGACGACTGCGCCGCTGCCGCACGCTTCGGTGACGCCGGCGCCGCGCTCCCAGACCCGAAGCGTCAACGAGCCATCGGACGCGGGTGCGATGAAGTGCACGTTCATGCCCTCCGGATAGTCACGCTCGAGCAACGGACCGTCGTGCGCGACGTCGACCAACGCGGGATCGTCGACCAGCACGACGAGGTGCGGGTTGCCGATGTCGTAGGTGGCGGCGCGGCGGGGAACCACGCTCGGGGCGACGGGTTCGCGAACGAGTGCGGGGCCCGGGCGTGCCGTGCCCATGTCCACGCGTACCAAGACCTCGTGTGGCGAGCCACCGGGGGCGACGACGAGGTCTCGATCGCCGGCCAGCGTCTCGACCACGAGCACGGCCTCGGAGACGCCGCGCTGGCGTACGAGGGCCTGCCCCACGCAACGGATGCCGTTGCCGCTGATCTCGGCCGTGCTGCCATCAGCGTTGAACAACGACATCACCGCGTCGATACCTGGACGATCCGCTGGCGTGAGCACGAGCAGCCCATCGGCGCCGACGCCCCGGTGCCGATGGCACACGCGGCGCGCCAACGACGCCGCGTCAGGCGGAATCGAGGGGGCGAAGAGCACGAGGAAATCGTTGCCCAAGCCGTGGTACTTCGTCAGAAACATCGGTCCCATTCTCCCAGTAACTGGTCGAGAACCTGCAACGAGTTGCCGGTGCTGTCGAACCACACCACGCGGGGATCGCGCCGGAACCAGCGCTCCTGACGACGAGCGAACTTCCGCGTGCGTTGGCGAGCGAGCGTCAATGCGTCGTCGAGCGTGCACTCGCCCCGGAGGTGCGCAGCGATCTCCTTGTAGCCGAGGGCCTGCCCGGCGCCCTGCGAGAACCCGCCCGGAGCGGCGAATAGGCGCTGTACCTCGGCGAGGAACCCGGCGGTCATCTGCGCGTCGTAGCGGACGTCGATCCGTTCGTCGAGCACGGGCCGGGGCAGTCGCAAGCCGACCTGGTGCACCTTCGCCGTTGCGCCGTAGCTGTCGAGGCCCGGTCCGTACGACGAGAACGGACGACCCGATCCCAGCGTGACCTCGAGCGCCCGCACCACCCGGCGTCGGTTCGTTGGCTCCATGCGTGACGCGGCCAGCGGGTCGAGGGCACGCAGCCGATCGAACAGCGCGTACGTATCGTCCTCGGCATCGAGCTCGGCGCGCGTGCCGGGGAACTGCCCCGGGATATCGAGGTCATCGACGAGCGCGCGGAGGTAGAGCCCCGTGCCGCCCACGAGCAACGCTCGAGCGCCGCGCCGTTCGATATCGGCCAGTGTGGCCCGGGCATCGTGCTGCCAGCGGGCGAGGCCGTAGTCCTCCGACGGCGAGGCCACGTCGATGAGGTGATGCTGGACCTCAGCTTGCTCGGCCCGCGTTGGCTTTGCCGTGCCGATGTCCATGCCGCGATAGACCTGCATCGCGTCGATGGTCACGATCTCGACGTCGGGGCGAGCACGCGCGACGGCCATGGCCAGCTGCGACTTGCCGGATGCCGTGGGCCCGATCAACGCGACCGGGGTCATCGAGTCGGCCGCAGCGTCACTCGAACTCGGCGAGCAGCGCGTAGAAGTCGAGCTTGCGCGGGTCGGCGCGCTTAAGCCCGTACCAATGAAAGAACTGCGGGATCTGCTCGGGGCCGAGCGTGCGAGCGATGGATCGAACGGCTGACGCGAGATCGACGTAGCGATCAGCGATGCCGGCCTGGCCCCAATCGATGACACCGCTCACGCCGGTCTGGTCGAGTAGTGCGACGTCGAGGCCGAACGACCCGTGGGTGAAGACGTCGTCGTCCTCCGCTGGCTTCGACTCGATCAGGATCTCGTACAGCCGCTCGATGGTGTAACGGTTGTACGGCGGCGTGAACGTCGCCGTGTCGTATTCGTCGATGGTCATCCGGCGCTCGATGCTGCGCAACCTGAGCTCGAGCCGAGACGAGAAAGGACAGTTCTCGATAGGGATCTCGTGCACGAACCGAAGGGCCTGTGCGAAGTATTCGACCGTCCGCGAGGCGCGGGTGAGGTGTTCGGCAGCACTGGCCCGGGTGCCGGGGGGCAATGACAGCACCACCGCGTGACCACCGGTCGCGAGTTGTGCCGACGCCAAGACCTTGGGGCTCGGGAGGCGACGGTCGATCCACTCGAGCCGGTCGACCTCGGCGAGCACCGCGAACGGGTCGTTGGCCGGCGCGAGCTTGAGGGTGCGAACCGGCCAGCCGTCGCGCACGTTCAACTCGTAGGCGACGAGCCCGCGACGCCCGAAGCGAACGCCGCCGACCGACGCCGCGCCGAGAGCCTCGACGATTCGTTCGGGCAGATCTTCGGGCAGCGTGGTTGCGGTCATGAGGCGGCGGTCACGCGGAGGTCACAGGAATGCGGGTTTTGTGGCGCGGTGAGGCGGTCACCGCGACCAGTTCGCCGTGCAGGTAGTGGGACGCGGCCTCGGTGATGCGCACGTCGGCGAAGGTGCCGATGCGGAGCGGGCGGTCCGACGCAAAGTGCACGAGCTTGTTCTGACGGGTGCGACCCGTGAGCACCGACGGATCGCGCTTCGACGGGCCTTCGACGATGACCTCGTCGACCAGGCCTACGCGCACCGCGTGCTTGCGCCGCGCCGAGCGCTCGACGACCGAGCGCAGCCGTTCGAAGCGCTCGACCGCAACCTCGTGCGGCACGAACTGATCGGTCATGCCCGCTGCTTCGGTGCCCTCGCGAGCCGAGAAGATGAACGTGAACGCGCTGTCGTACTCGGCCTCGGCCGCGACGGCCAGCGTGGCCTCGAAGTCGGCGTCGGTCTCACCCGGGAACCCGACGATGATGTCGGTGGACACCGCGAGATCGGTCACCGCAGCGCGCGCCGCCGCGAGCTTTTCCAGATAGCGCGACGCGGTGTACCCGCGGTGCATCGCCGCGAGCACCCGATCGCTCCCCGACTGCAACGGGAGGTGAAGGTGTTCGCACACGGTGGGCACCTCGGCCATGGCCGCGATGGTCTCCGGCCGAAGATCCTTGGGGTGGGGCGAGGTGAACCGCACCCGCCGGATGCCCTCGACCGCACCGACCGCCCGCAGCAATTCGCCGAACAGTGGGCGACGTTTGGTGATGTCACGGCCGTAGCTGTTGACGTTTTGACCGAGCAGCGTGATCTCGGCAACGCCCTCGCCGGCGAGCCGCTGCACCTCGGCCACCAGATCGTCGAACGGGCGGCTTATCTCGACGCCGCGTACCGACGGCACGATGCAGAACGCACAGCTGTTGTCACAACCGATCTGGATGGTGACCCAAGCCGAGTGATCGGCGTCTCTTCGCACCGGCAGTGCCGAAGGAAATGCGTCGGCATCCTCGCGCACGGTTTCCTCGAGAATCTCGACGACGGGCCCATGCTCGGCGGCGAAGTGCAGCAGATCGACCGCGCGATGGACGTTGTGCGTGCCGAACACCACGTCGACGTGACCGGCACGACGCACGATCTCGTCGCGATCCTTCTGCGCCAGGCAACCACCGACCGCTATCTGCAGGCCCGGGTTTGCGGCCTTCAAGGCCTTGAGATGACCAAGCTGGCCGTAGAGCTTGTTGTCCGCGTTCTCCCGGATGCAACAGGTGTTCAACACGATGACGTCAGCGTCGTCCAGCCCATCGGCCGGCGAAAGCCCATCGGCTTCGAGCAAACCGGCGAGGCGCTCCGAGTCGTGCTCGTTCATCTGGCACCCGTAGGTGCGAATCAGGTACTTGCCGGACATTCCCGCCAGGCTAGGCCGCAACGAGCTCGCCCCGGTGATTCGAGACCTCGTCTCGGCGTTCCCTGACCGCCAGTGGACGGATCGGCCAGGGAACGACGAGAAGCGAAACGTGCCTCCGGACTTTGGACGTCAGTCGTCGAGGGAGATGGGGGCTTCGTCTTCGGCCGAGAACTGCGCCACCTCGGCGTCGGGCTTGGGCTTGACCGTCTGCCAGATGCGATCGGAGATCTCGACCATGATCTCGGGGTTCGCGTTCAAGAAGTTCTTGGCGTTCTCACGGCCCTGGCCCAACTGTTCACCGTCGTAGGTGAACCAGGCACCGGACTTCTTGATGATGCCCAACTCGACGCCCAGGTCGAGCGTGGAACCCTCACGGCTGATGCCCCGCGAGTACATGATGTCGAACTCGGCCTGCTTGAACGGCGGGGCGCACTTGTTCTTGACCACCTTGACCCGCGTGCGGTTGCCCACGACCTCAACGCCATCCTTGATGGACTCGATGCGGCGGATGTCGAGGCGGACCGACGAGTAGAACTTGAGCGCCCGGCCACCGGGGGTGGTCTCGGGCGAGCCGAACATGACGCCGATCTTCTCGCGCAGCTGATTGATGAAGATGCAGATGGTGTTCGACTTGCTCAGGTTGGCCGTGAGCTTGCGCAACGCTTGCGACATGAGCCGGGCCTGGAGGCCGACGTGAGTGTCGCCCATGTCGCCTTCGATCTCCGCCCGGGGGGTGAGCGCGGCGACCGAGTCGATGACGATGACGTCGATAGCGCCCGAACGCACGAGCATGTCGGTGATCTCGAGGGCTTGTTCACCCGTGTCGGGCTGGGAGATGAGCAGCTGGTCGATGTCGACCCCGATGGCCTTGGCGTAGATGGGGTCCATCGCGTGCTCGGCATCGACATACGCACAGATGCCGCCGTTGCGCTGCGCCTCGGCCACGACGTGCAGCGCCAGCGTGGTCTTGCCCGAGGATTCGGGGCCGTAGATCTCGGTGACCCGGCCGCGTGGGAGGCCCCCGATGCCGAGGGCGAGGTCGAGTGACAGGGCGCCGGTGGGGATGGTTTCGATAGCCATGGACCCCTTCTCGCCCATCTTCATGACTGCACCCTTGCCGAACTGCTTCTCGATCTGGCTCATTGCCATTTCGAGTGCCTTCTCACGATCCACGATGGTGTCCTTCCGTGTGGTTGGTCTGATGGGGTCAACCCTACGAAGGGGGTGTGACAGTGACCGGTGGGGAACGACACGACTGTAATTGCGAACGACTGTTCGATGCAAGCATCTCCGGCCGATTCCTGGTA
>WLNW01000136.1 GCA_009699605.1 Actinomycetota bacterium
CCGAACTCGCTGGTGGTGAGGAGCAGCACTCGGTCGGCGTGACCGCTCGCCTCGAGTCGATCGAAGAACTTCGTGATGCCGTCCGCGAGGTCGGCGAGGAGCGCGGCGTGACGATCGAGTTGGTCGGCGTGCGTGTCGAAGCCGTTCATCCCGACGAGGATCACGCGCGTTCCCACGCCGAGCTCGACGATGCCGGCGGCCGATTGCAGCAAGTTGGTCGCGCTGTCGCTCTCTGCTCCGGTCGAGCGGTCGCTTGTGGCGTCGCCAGAGGTGGCCACCTGCCTGAGCATCGTGATGGCGTCGAGCGTCGACGGCACCGAGGCTTGCGCCGCCGCGAGCCATCGTGAGGGCGATGCCGGAGCAGACGTCGCGAGGAATGCCTCGGTCACTGCTGCGGCGTCGGCACCTCGAGGTAATCGCAGCGCGAACTCTGCGGGATCGAGCACCACGGTCGGCACCGACCGCACACCGCTCAATGCGGGAGCGCCGGTACCGAGCGAGATCGACCGCAGAGGGTTTGCCACGTCGTCCTCGGTTACGTCGAGCCACCGCCCGAGCCAGCCGGTCGTGCTGGCCGCGCCGTTGGTGCCGGCCCACCATGTGTCCATCGCCTTGAAGTGCGAACGGGATTGGGCCCGGAACCCGATGCCGTGAAACGCCGCGATCTGTCCGGTGTTCCAACGCGTCCGAAGCGGCGCCAGCGACGGATGGAGTGCGTAGCCAAGAGCGTCGATCGGGACGAGCGCCGCGTCGGGCAGTGCGAGCGTCGGACGAGCGTCGTGGTAGGCGCCGAGGCTCGGGACGACCGTGTTCAGTCCGTCGTTTCCCCCGCCCATCTGCACGATCACGAGCACCCGATCATTGCGCGCGGCGCCACCGGTCGCAGCACCGCCGAGTGCGGTGGTGGTGGGATTCGCCGGTGCCGGGATCGCGAGGCGGTGCTCGACGTGGTCGCGTAGCAACGCGGCCCACGCGGCGGTGCCTCCTGCGGCGGATCCGGCGGCGAGACCCAAGAACTTGCGCCGGCTCAGCACGTCGACGTCCTCACGCGACCAGCAGATCGGGTGACGAGAGCGCGACGGCGGTGACTGCGGCTCCGGCTTTACCGGCGGGCTTGGTCGCGGCGAATGCCGCGAGCGCGTCCTTGGTCGCCGGGCTGAAGGCCCCCGGGAGACCGAGAAGCGCGGCCAACGTCGCCAGGTCACCGATCGACGCAGCACGAAGAAGCGGCGACGATGCCGGCAGCTGATCGACGAGTGCGCTCGCGAGCGACACGCGCATCGCCGTGGACGATGACCCGAGCCACGCGCCGGGACCGGGCCATCCACCGACGTTTGGTGGCATGAGCGGCGCTTGCCCCGCGCCGGCGAGATAGCGATGCGCTACGCGCACGTCGAGCGTGACCCCAAGTGCCTTGCGGGCCGCGATGAGCCAGGGCACCGGTGCCAGCACCAGCTCGCCACCGCGGCCGTCGAGCCCGACGCGCAGGATTGCCCGCACGAGCGGCGCGACCTCGAGGTCGTTGTCGACGAACGTCTTCGCGAACGCTGCGTGCAGGCTCGGGTCGTGGTCGGGCCCGAGGAACCACACCGCGAGCTTTCGCGCGATGTACGTGGCGCATGCGGGACTGCGGACCGCGGCGTCGACCACAGAGGCGACGTCGCTTACCGTCCGGCCGAAGAGCGACTGTGGCGTCGGGTCATGCCGCGAGCGCACGAACGTCGTCGCGTAATGCTCGCGTGGTCGCACGACCCAGCCGGTCAACGCGGTGGCTGCTGCGCGCACGTCGGGTTCGGTGTAGTTGCCGATGCCGACCGTGTACAGCTCGAGTAGTTCGCGACCGAAGTTTTCGTTGGGTGCGCCGATGGTGCTCGTGGCACCGTCGAGGAACACCAACATCGCCGCGTCGATGCTCACCTTCGCGACGAGCTCTCGGAAGTTCCCGAGTGCATTCGTCCGAAGGAGCGCCAGGTAGCGCGCCATCGGTTCGGCAGACTTCACCTGCCCGAGCGACACGGCGAAGTGGTCGTGCCAGAACCAGGTCATCGCCTCCTCGAGCGGGCGAGGTGTGCTGACCATGTGGTCGAGCCATCGCCCGGCAAGCGCAAGCCCTTCCTCTCGCCGCATCGTCGGATCGGTGCTGAACGTGAGCCCGGCGGCCGGATCTGGGCTTGTCGACACACCGTTGGCCGCGGGGCGCACGAGCGTATCGAGGTACGAGTCGACACCTGCCGGGGCGAGCCGGTCGAGTGCGCCTGCGGTGAGGCCGAAGGCCGCCCGCCGGGCCAGCCGGGAGATCTGCTCGCGATCGTTCACGATCTCATGCTCGCCGAGAAATGTGAGCGGGGTGTGAGCAAACGGTTTCCGGCCCTACTTCGTGCAGCTGGTCACGGTGACGGTCTTCGCGTTCACGGTGACGTTGGCCTTCGGGCGGGTCGCGGCCCAGCGGTCGAAGCCCGACTTGAGATCGGCAGTGTCGGCGGCGGTGTCCATCTGGATCGCCATACGCACGCACGACGCGCCGCCAGCCGACCACGCGACGTACCAGTCGCCCGCCCATCCGGTCGCGGCCCGCGTCGCCTGCGCGGTGCTCACGACGTTCTCGAGGAGGTACCGGATCACGATCTCGCCCATGACGCCATCCTCGACCACGGCCGCCTCGGCCGGGGGCGGGGCGACTTCGGTCCGGCCTTCCTTCGCAAGGTACTTGTCGACGTCGAGGACCTCTTCGCTCGTAGTCGGCGGGGCATTGAACGCGGCGTCGAGCGCCGCCTGCCCGCCGAGATCGAGCAGATCGTTCACGAACGCCTCACCGAGCGAGTACGGCGCAAGCTGCAGCTTGAGAAACGCAGCGGTGAACTGGTTCGCCTGGAACCCGCCCCCGTAGCTCGCCTCTTCCTTGTCCGCGGCGGCCGAATCGGCTGTGGACAACGTCTCGCGGTATGCGTTCTCGATTCGGCGCGCGTTGCCTTCGGCCACCGCGCTGAGGCCGAACGAGATTTCGTCCTCGGCGTCTTTGTATTCCGGCCGGTCGAGGTCAAACCACTGGTCGTCGAGCGCGTGCGTGAGCTCGTGGGCGACCACCGTCTTTACGAACGGCGTGAGTGTCTTGCCGCGCACCGAGAGCTCCTTCGTCTCGGGGTCGTAGAACCCGAGCACGCCGGCGTCACCGAACGCCTTGGTGGTCTCGTAGTAGCTGACCCCGGGCTTCAGCAGGCCGAGCGCCGAGAGCACCACGGTCGCCGAGTCGTACTCCGCCCGGTACTTCCGATAGTCGTCGTCGGTCAGCTTCTGAAACCTCGCGACGAAGTCGGCTTCGCTCAACGCGATCACCACGGGGCGCGACGTGAATTTCAGGCCGCGTTCCTTTTCGACGAACGCGAGAATCGGGGCGAGTGCACGGTCGAAATCGGACGCGGCACCAGCGGTAGTGGTGGGCGCAGCGGGGATAGCGCCGTTCTCGCGGGCGGTGGTGTCCGGTGCGGGATCGGTGGTGCCCGGCGCGGCCTTCGCCGTGGTGGACATGGCCGGAGTCGCGTCGCTTGCCGAATCGTCGGAGCCGCGGCTGATGACGGCTGCCACGATGAGCGCGGCCAGCGCGAACACGAGGGCGACCGCGATGCCCGCGATGATCTGCGCCCGGCTCGGTCCCCGATCGCCGGGCGGAGGGGGTAGGGGGGGCGGCGAATGGTCGGGCCCATGGTCGCTCACTGCGTGCTCCAACATGCGCTCGGGGACGACGTGCGTATCGGCACATCGCACCCGAGAACGTAGGCGATGGGGAAACATGCCGGGCTTCAGGCGCGCGAGGGGCTGCTCCGGTGGTGCGGTGCGTGGCAGGGTGGTCCCATGACCCCCGAGATCGCCGTCGTACCCGATACCCGTCCCGCGATGCACGACGCATTCGTCGCGGCGGTCCGCGCCGGCGGCGGTCGGCCGAGTGGCCTCGCCGAGGCGACGGCGCTCGTGTGGGCCGACCCGTCACGAGCAAGCGACTTCCCCTCGGTGATCGCTTGCGCTCCGAACGTGCGATGGATCCAGTTGCCGTTCGCCGGCATCGAGCCGTTCGCACCCTTCCTCGACGCGAGGTTCACCTGGACGTGCGCCAAGGGCGTCTATGCGCCGCCGGTCGCCGAGCACGTGCTCGCGCTCACGCTGGCCGGCCTGCGCGAGATTGCCACGTGCGCACGTGCCGACTCGTGGTCGTCACCCGGCGGCCGCAATCTGATCGGTGCAAACGTCACCATCTTCGGGGGCGGCGGCATCTGCGATGAAGTACGGAACTTGTTCGCGCCGTTCGGCTGCCGGTTCACGGTGGTTCGCCGTAACCCCGCACCGATGGACGGGGTACGGGTGCTGAGCCCGGCCGAGTCGCTCGACGCGGTGCGCGATGCCGACGTGGTGGTGCTCGCACTCGCCCTCACCCCGGAGAGCCGTGGCATCGTCGATGCCACGTTCCTCGAGGCGATGCGGCCCCATGCCTGGCTCGTGAACGTGGCCCGCGGCGCCCATGTGGTCACCGATGATCTCGTCGCCGCGCTCCAGAACGGAACCATCGCCGGCGCGGCCCTCGACGTGACCGACCCGGAGCCGTTGCCCATCGGCCATCCGCTGTGGGCGCAGCCGAACTGCCTCATCACGCCCCACATCGCGAACACCCCCGAGATGGGGCTACCGCTGATCGCCGAACGGGTGCGGGCAAACGTCGCCCGATTCGGACGCGACGAAACCTTGCTCGGCTTGGTCGACGTCGCTGCAGGTTACTGACGTCGCGCCGATCGATCGTCAGGTCAGGGCGCCCGACGCAGCGAGCTCGGTGATCTCGTCGTCGCGGTAGCCAAGGTGCTCGCGCAGGATGACCTCGGTGTGCTGTCCGATGACCGGGCCCGCGTGCGACGGTCGGTGCGGCGTGGCCGAGAACCGGGTGACCGCGCCGTCGTAGGTGCAGGGTCCGATCCGTGGATGGTCGAGCTCGACGAAGAACTCACGGTGTAGCAGCTGCGGATCGTGGCTCAGGTCGGACGCGCGCAGCACCACCGACGCGGGCACGCCCGCCCGACGCAGTCGCGCCGCGAGCTCGAACGGCTCGGCACCGGCGCATGCGTCGGCCACCGACGTCTCGATGGCGTCGCGCTCGGCCAACCGAGCGTGCAGGGTGCCGTAGCGCGGATCGTCGAATCCGGCACCCACAAGCAGCTGGTCGCGTAGGGCCCGCCATTGCGACTCGGTCTCGGCTGCGATGGCCACGAACCGTTCTGTGCCTGCGGTGCGAAAGACGCCGTGCGGGCACGCACGGTCGGAGTCCGCCCCGCGCAACCCGGCGACATGGCCGTTCACGGCGCGGTCGAGCAGCATCGGCTCGAGGAAGTGAATGGCCGACTCGATCTGCGAAAGATCGATGTACTGCCCCTCGCCTGTACGACGACGGTGATAGAGCGCCGCGCCGAGCGCGGCCAGCGAGTAGCGCGGCGCGATGAAGTCGGAGTACGCAGCGAATGGGCCCGCAGGGAGCCGATCGGCCCACCCGGTCACCCCCACAAATCCGGCGAGCGCCGCGCCTTGCATGCCGAATCCCGTGTAGGTGCGCTCAGGCCCGGTCTGGCCGCGCATGCAGGACGACAGCATCACGAGGTCGGGCCGACCATCGCGCAGCGACGCGTAGTCGAGCCCGTACTTCGCCGCGGTGCCGGGGACGAACGACTCGATCACCACGTCGGCCCACGCCACGAGGCGCATTGCCACCTCGCGCGCACCGGGGCTCGCCATGTCGAGCGCCAGGCCGAGCTTCGACTGGTTGAAGTTGGCCATGCAGTGGCCCGTCGCGTGGTTCGGCACCATGTCCTTCCACGGCGGGATGATCCGCAACGGATCGATGAACTTTTCCGACTCGACGCGCAGCACGGTCGCACCGAGATTCGCGAGGTCTTTCGAGATGAGTGGTCCGGCACCGACCCACGAGAAGTCGGCGACCTTCAACCCGGCGAACACCGCGTCGCGTCGTGCGGCAGCAGGCAAAGCGGCAACCGACGGCCGGCGACCGGTCTCGTGGGCCAAGGCCTGATGTTCGCCGAGTCGGGGTGCGCCGTGGCGATAGACGATCGGCGTTGCACTCAGCTTCGCAAACGGCCCAGGGTGGTCGATGCCGTCCACGTCGACCCAGTAGTCGCGTGACGCGAGTTGACGATCCGCGTAGAGATCGCTGGCATCCCACGCAGGCGCAACCAGCCAGCGCCCGACGACTGCCTGCTCGTGGATGTCGCTCTTCGTACGCGTACCGAAGAACGTAAGCAGTTGGTCAATGGCCCGTTGCGCGTCCTCGGGGCTGATCGTGCCCGCGCCGAGTAACGCGAACATCTGCGACCACTCGTGCGCCGCAAGATCGGCGTCGACGGCATCGTGCTCGATCGCCCAGCGCATCATGCGTCCGAAGCTGCGTGCTCCCGGCGCACCCAACACGAGGGTCATGGCGACGAAACCGTCGGTCGTGCGCGCGAACACCGGGATCGTGAGGCCGCGCACGCTCTCAGGCGGGATTGCTCGATCATCACCGAAACCGGGAGCGTCGCGACCGAACGCGGCGTAGCCGGTCACGTACAACAACGTCCACAGCACGGCCGCCTGCATCGAGGTGTCGAGGTGCTGGCCGAGACCGCTTCGGTCGCGCTCGTGCAGCGCCATGATCGCGTCGGCGGCCGCCTGCACCGCACCACTGTTCGACGTCTCGGGTTGACCGATCGGCACCGGTGGTCGATCGCGGTCGCCTTGGCAGTTGAGGAACCCACCGGCTGCCGCCAGCGTCAGATCGGTCGCCGGGCTCGAGGCGTCAGGCCCGGTCTGGCCGTATGGGGTGACCGACACGAACAACAGGGTGGGGTTCGCCTCGCGCAGCGACTCGTAGCCGAGGCCCCGTTGTTCGAGCGTGCCGGGCGTGAACGACTCGATGAGCACATCGGCCGTGCGCACGAGGGCCAGCAACTCCTCGCGTCCGCAGCCATCGTCGAAGTCGATCACGACGCTCTTCTTCCCGAGGCCCCACGCCTTCCAGTACAGCGACCCTTCGGGATCGCTGGCATCGGCGGTCGCGATGAACGGTGCGGTGAAGCGCGATTCGCAGCCGCCCGGCGGCTCGATCTTGATGACCTCCGCACCGAGGTCGGCGAACACACGACCCGTGGCCTCGGCGAGGGGCGTTGCGAGGTCGAGGACGCGGATGCCATCGAGTGGTCCGCGAAGATGCGAGTCGGACATGTCGGCAACGTAGCCGTATTGCACCAGCTCTTACCGGTGGGCGTCGCCTACTCCCGCCCGTCATGGCGACGCGAGTAACGCGTTGCGGCGGCGGACCCGATCTGTTAGCCGGTCCAGCCGGTCCGATCGGACTCGGTGGGCTGGCGGCCGGTACGCAACGGCGACAACGGGGCATCCGCCATGAGGAACCGCCACGATTCGCGGGCCAGGCCACGAGCGGTGGCCCGCCAACGGCCGAGCGGGCCGCCATGGTCCGCCGCCGATTCGCTCTCGGCCCAGGTGGCCCAATCGGGATACGCCCACAACAGCACGGCCTCGCGATCGTCGACCAGCGCGGTGCGGAACGCGCCGACCAACGTGGCACCGGCCTCGCGGTGCGCATCGACCCCATGCTCGGCCACCAACTCGAGGAAGGCCCGGCTCGTGCCCGGGGTGACACTGACGAGGTCGTGGGCGTAGACCGCGCCCGGTACGCCTTGCGCGAGCAGTTCGTCGAGGCTCGGCGAGAAGTCGGCGCTCAGCAGGACCCGGTCGTAACCACCCCGGCGAAACCCCTCGGCGGCGGACCACCAGTCCGCGAGCGCCGGGTCCTGCATGCTCGGGTGGTCGCACTCGATGCGGAAGTTCTCGGCGAGGTGCGCGAGGTCGCGGTACTCCCAGAGGTTGATCACCTCGGGCCAGCGACCGGTGCTGCCCACCGTGCCCCAGATGCCGAAGCAGAGCTGCTCGCGGTCGCGTTGCCCGATCGGTGACCAGTTGGCCGTGATGTGCTGGAAGTACTTCGCCCGGTTGTGCCCCGTTATGTCAACGAACTCGTGGATGTACGCTCTCGGTTCGGCCATAGACCCCATCATGGCCGGTCCGGAGGAGGCCCGTGAAACGGCCCTTCCGATGGATCGGCGAGGGATATGCGGTAGCCCGACGGCCTCAACTGCCCGGGCTTCATTACCTTCACGGGCGCGCCGATGTTGCGACGTGTTCACAGCAGAAACCGCTGTGCTGACGGCGATCGAGTTCCGCGCGATGCACGACAACGGAGCCGTGCGTCATATCGAGTGCCCGACCGGCTCGTCGACCAATCCCGGTAGCTACTCGAGGTCGGGCACGTTCTTCGGGATGAACTCGGGCCACGCCATGCCGTCCACATCGAGGATCTTGCCACTCACCCACGACGCGGCAGGCGACGCGAAGTACAGCACCGCAGCGGCGATGTCGATCGGTTGCCCATTGCGACGCATCGGCGTGCGCTCGACCATGATGCGGCGCGTCTCGGGGTCGAGATGGCTGAGGAACTCCTTGAGCGACGGTGTCTCGATCGCGCCCGGCAGCACACAGTTCACCCGGATGCGCGGCGCGAGGTCGGCCGCCATCAGCCGACTCATGTGCACCAGTGCGGCCTTCGCCGTGCCGTAGCTCACGGTGGATCGCTTGGTCTCGATGCCGGTGACCGACGCGATGTTGACGACTGCGCCGCCACCTGCGGCGAGCATGTGCGGCACCGCCAGCTTCGTGAGCTCGAAGGCCGACGACACGTTGAAGCGGAAGGCCCACTCTAGGTCTTCCTGGGTGGTGTCGAGAAATTGCTTCGAGTTGGATCCGCCGGCGTTGTTCACCACCACGTCGATGCCGCCGAGCTCGCGTACTGCGGCATCGACGTACGCCGCCAGCGACGACGCATCCATCGCGTCGCCCGGGAATTCGAGCGCCTGGCGGCCCCGCTCCCGTATGCCGTCGGCCACGCGACTGAGGTCGCTCGCCGTGCGCGCCAGGATCGCCACGTCGGCGCCCGCGTCGGCCAGCGCATACGCGATGCCCTCACCGATTCCCTTGCCGGCCCCCGTGACCAGGGCCACCTTTCCGTCAAGACGAAAGAGGTCGAGCGTTGCGTTGGCCATAGGGGTCCTTTGGTTCGATGGCGATGGTCATCGCGATCGTGCGGCGAGCGAGCGCAGTTCGTGCTTGAGCACTTTGCCCGAGGCGTTCTGCGGAAGCGAGTCGACGAAGATGACACGCCGGGGTGTCTTGTAGTTCGCCATTCGCTCGCGACACCATTCGATGATCGCGGCGGCGTCGGCGACCAGCCGTTCGGCATCGG
>WLNW01000137.1 GCA_009699605.1 Actinomycetota bacterium
GACCCCGTACCCGGCGCGGTGCTCGTGCGGACGATCATCGCCGGCGTGTGCGGCACCGACGCGCATCGCCTCGACGGCGACCTGCCCGACGCCGGTCGGCCGATCACCTTCGGCCATGAAGGTGTCGGGATCATCGAAGCACTCGGAGCCGGCGTCACGACCGACTGGGGCGGCGTCCCGGTGGCGGTGGGGGACAAGGTCTACTGGACGCCGTCCGGTGATCGCCCGGGCGCCACACCCCCGATGGGTTGGCCGCCTCCGGCCGACGTCCCCAACCCGGCCTCGTACCAGGACTACGCGACGCTCGCCGGGTCAAACGTCTTCTACCGCATCCCCGACGACACCTCGGGTGAGGCGGTGATCGCATTCGGTTGTGCGATGCCCACTGCGCTCGGGGGCATCGCACGCCTCGGCGGCGTCGGGGCGGGGCACACCGTGGTGGTGCAGGGAAGCGGCCCCGTGGGTCTCGCGTCGACCTTGCTCGCGTCGCTCAGCGCGGCGCGTCAGGTGATCGTGATCGGCGCGCCCGACAACCGTGTGCGCGCCGCCGAAGTGCTCGGCGCGTCGCTGACCATTCCGCTCGAATCGACCACTGTCGCCGAGCGCCGGCAATTGGTGTGGGATCGCACCGAGGGTCGGGGTGCCGACATCGTGATCGAGGCCACGGGGCACATGTCGGCCTTCGACGAAGGCATGAGCCTGCTGGCGGACAACGGCCGCTATCTCGTCCTCGGCATCTACTCTGGCCGGGGAACCGTTGCGCTCGATCCGGTGAACCTGAACAACCGCAGCCTGTCGATCATCGGCAGCATGGGTCCGTTGCACATGTCGGACTACCGCACCACGATCCAGCTCGCGCAGCGCCACGGCACTCGGCTCGCCTTTGCCGATCTCATCACGCACCGGTTCCCGTTGTCGCGCACCGAGGACGCCATCGCCACGGCGCGCGCCGGCGACGCGATCAAGGCAATCGTGCTGCCCGAACTCGACGTGCGTTGACGCCGGACCCGGCGGGCTTTGTCGAGACGCAGCCGAGCGAACACAATGCTCGGCAATGGTTGGCTGGATCATCATCGCGGTCGTGGCGCTCGCGGCCCTTCTCCTTTGGAAGGGCTTGCGCACGATGTGGGCCGAGTCCACCGCGCAGGTCGACGCGTTGCCGCCGAAGAACGAGCGCAGCACGTGGTCCGTGCCCACCACGGTGGGTCAGCGCGTCATGTGGTGCCCGATCCTCGCGAGGAAGGTCGTCCTCGCCGACACCAGGATCGACGAAGGAGAGATCGGCAGCGTGGTGGATTTCACCCGTGCCCGTCAGCCCGTCATCGCGTTCGACTCTCGACCGGGCGAGGCCGACGTGACCGACAAGTGGGCGGCCGCGCGTGTCCTACCGCCCGAACTGACGCGTCCAAAGCGCAATGCTCCGCCGCCGCAACGATCGAAGAAGCGGAAGAAGCGTCGCTGACCGCTGACCGCTGACCGCTTGGTGCGTCGGTCGGCCGGTCGCTACTCGAGCGGCGCTGCCCCAGTTCGCGACCTCGCGGCGTTCCTGCCGCGGTCGAACGACGGCGGTTCGGCTAGACCACACGAACGCGACAACCTGGTGAGGGGATTGCAATGGCGCAACGGCGAGTGGCATTGGTGACCGGTGCAAGTCGTGGCATCGGCAAGGCGGCGTCCTTGCGCCTGGCAGAGGCCGGGTTCGACGTTGCGCTCACCGCTCGAACGGTGAAGGAAGGCGAAGGGCGCGCGGATGTGAACTCGGTGCGCGAGGACCGTTCGATGGTCGTCGTGCCAGGCAGCCTCGAGACCACTGCGAAAGAAGTCGAGGAGCGCGGAGGCCGGGCCCTTTCCATCCCGATGGATCTGCTCGATGCCGACGCGGTCGTCGCCGCTCCGGCTGCGGTGCTGGCGGAATGGGGCCGCATCGACGTGATCTTCAACAACGCCATCTTCCAAGGCGGGGGCACTATGGATCGCGTGCTCGACCTCACACCGGCGTCCATGACGCGTGTGTGCGTGGGGAACTACGTCCATCAGGTGCTGCTCATCCAACAGGTGGTGCCGCACATGCTCGAGCGCGGAACAGGTCGCATCATCAACATGGTGTCGGGCTCGGCCCGGCTCGACCCGACCGCAGCCGCGGGCGACGGCGGATGGGGCATTGCCTACTCGGCGTCGAAAGCCGCGTTTGCCCGAGTGGCCGGTGGGTTGAACGCCGAGTTCGGCCCCGGCATCCTGGCGTTCAACGTCGACCCGGGCAACGTGATCACCGAGAAGCGCAAGGCGTTGTCGAAGAAGGACGAGTTCGAGGACGCGTACGGCGCACAGTCGGCCGACGAGACCGCACTCGCCGTCGCCTGGCTTGCGACCCACGACGACGCCTCGGCCCTGCTCGGCAAGTGGATCTACGCGCCGAAGCTCACCAAGGAACTGGGCCTCGGTGGCTCATAGGCGGCGGTCGGACCGACGTCGGTCGCGCAATCGACGACATGGCACCCACGACCGCCGTGCCGGAAACCAGCCCGGAAATGTGATTGTGTTCTCCCTACGTGGGGAACCGGGGAACCCGGATAGGGAGCTGACAGGGCATGGCTGTGAACGACGACGCCGATAGTGGCTACACCGACCTCCCGCTGCGCAGCGTGCACGGGATCGGCGTGGGTGGTGCGCTCATCTCGATGGTGGAACCGCACCCTGGAACCGAGTTCGCGTACAACCGCTGGTACGAGGACGATCACTTCTACGCCGGCGCGCTCTACATGCCGTGGATGTTCGCCGGCCGGCGCTACGTGGCCACCCGCGAGCTCCAAGAGCTGCGCTATCCCGCGGTGTCGGTCATCGCCCAGCCGGTCACCGCCGGTTGCTATCTGCACCTGTACTGGATCACCCCGGGTCACGTCGACGATCACGTGCGCTGGTCGGTGTCGACGAACACCGTGCTGCGGGCCACGAACCGCATCCATCTCGAACGCACGCACGTGTACACGTCGTTCCAGGACCACAGCGGCTCGTGGTCGCGCGACGTGCGTGGGCCTCGCGACTTCCATGCGCTCGATCATCCGTACCCCGGTGTGGTGATGGAGGTGATCGACGCCGTCGAGGGCAGCGATCGCGCCGCGCTCGATGCCTACCTGCGCGACGAGTACCTGCCGTGGCTGCACCGTTCGCCGTCCGATCCAATCGGCCAGACCGTGTGGTTCGCGCCACAGCCGCTACCGGCCGACAAGCAACCTGACGTCGCCGACATCCCGGGCCTCGAGCGGCGCTTCACGCTGTTGCACTTCGTCGACTGCGACCCGCGCGAGTGCTGGTCGCAACGATTCGCGCCCAACGGCGAGCGAGTCGCGGCAAGTGGCCAGGCCAACGTTGTGTTCTCTGCCCCATTCATCCCGGTCGTGCAGGGCACCGACCGCTACGTCGACGAACTGCGGTGATCGCGATGCGCGAAGTTCCCAAACTCCAGGGCGAGAAGATCCTCGTGACCGGACCAGCCGGCCAGATCGCGGCGCCCATGTGCGCCTACCTGGCCGAGCACAACGACGTGTGGGGCATCGCTCGTTTCAGCGTGCCCGGGTCGCGCGACGAGGTCGAAGCAATGGGAGTGACCACGCGCGTCGTGGATCTTGCACAGGCCGACTTCGGCGACCTCCCCCAGGACTTCACGTACGTGCTGCACCTCGCGGCGGCCATCGGACAGAGCCCCGACTACGACGAGTCGCTGCGCGTCAACGCCGAGGCCACGGGACTATTGCTCACGCACTGCCGTAGCGCGAAGGCGGCGCTCGTGATGTCGACCGCGTCCGTGTACAAGCCCGATGCCGACCCGCGTCACCTGTACATCGAGACCGACCCGCTCGGCGAAGCGGTCCTTCCCAGCGTGCCCACGTACTCGATCTCGAAGATCGCCGAGGAGGCGGTGGCCCGCTTCTGCGCGCGATCGCTTGGTCTACCCGTCACCATCGCCCGCATGAATGCGGCGTACAGCGCGCGCGGTGGTCTACCGGCGTACCACCTCGATGCGATCGTGGCGGGCAAGCCGGTGACCGTGCGTCACGACCCGTGCCCGTACAGCCCCATCCATCAGGACGACATCAACGAGCAGGTCGCGGCGATGCTCGGCGCAGCCTCGGTGCCGGCCACCATCGTGAACTGGGGCGGCGACGATCCGGTCGGTCCGCAGGACTGGTGTGCCGAGTTCGCCAAGCTCACCGGCAAGCCGGCCGACCTCGTCGTGCAGACCGTGCCCGGAAGCCAGATTGGCAACTCGCTCGACAACACCAAGCGTATGGCGATCACCGGGCCGTGCCGCGTGCGCTTCCCCGACGGGTTCCGGCGCCTATATGAAGCGCGCTACCCGAACGGGGTCGACGGCGGCATCGCCGGCATGAGCAACCCGCTGGCGTAACTCCGCCACACCCTGGGCCTCGAGCGCGGAGTTGCGCACCTCTGCGGTGCACAACTCGACAGTCACCGCTGAGCTGGTCGCGAGGAAACGATCAACGGTCGTCGCGTGGAGCAAGCCATGGAGCTGCTCAGTTGAAGGTGCGGAGCAGCATCTCCTGCACAAGGGTCGCGCCGAGCACCCCGCGCTGATCGCGCAGCGAACCGGCGTACACGCCGCGCGCGCCCCCGGCCTTGCTGGGCCACAGTTCGAGTAGCAGCCATTGGTTGACGTCGACCGGTTCGTGGAACCACAGCGCGTGATCGATGCTCGGGCCGCCCTTGGCCAGACCGGGAACGTCGAGCTGACCGAAGCCCGAACCGAGATCGGACACGTAGGTCAACGCGCACGCCTGCGTGAGCGGATCGGCAGGCACGGTCACGCGCGACCGTATCCACATGTACGGCGGTGTGCCTCGATCGAGTTCAGGATCGTCGGGCACCGCAGCGCGGATGTCGAGTAGAGCGAAGTCGCCCCGTGGTGCACACGACTCGGGTTCGAGGGCCGGGCTCGTGGGTACAAGGTCGACCGTGGCACCCGCCTCGGGAACATGGAACGACGCCAGCATCGAAAAGATCACCTCGCCGTCCTGCAACGCCGACACGTGGCGTGCGGAGAACGAGCGGCCATCGCGGTCGCGGTGCACCTGCAACAGCACCGGCCGCTTGGGATTGCCCGGGCGTAGGAAGTATCCGTGCAACGAGTGCGGCGCTCGGTCGGCGGTCACCGTGCGACCCGCCGCCATGAGTGCTTGCGCCGCGACCTGGCCGCCGTACAACGCGGGCTTCACCTTCGCGTCGACGGTGTTCCAGCCCCGGAAGATGTCACGATCGATCGACTCGAGCGCCAGCATCTCGTTCATGTCGGCCGCGAACGTCATCGGTGTCATCGGTGTCATCGGCCGAGCCCGCCGCGTTGTACCAGCTGCCGGGTGATCACGTTGCGCTGGATCTCGTTGGTGCCTTCGCCCACGATCATGAGCGGTGCATCGCGGAAGTAGCGCTCGACGTCATATTCGGTCGAGTAGCCGTAACCGCCGTGGATGCGCACCGCGTCGAGCGTCACCTTGGCCGCCATCTCCGAGGCGAAGAGCTTCGCCATGCCGGCCTCCATGTCGGCCCGCTCGCCTGCGTCGACGCGCGCGGCGGCGAACAAGTTGAGCTGGCGTGCGGCCATGATGCCGGTGGCCATGTCGGCGAGGTAGTTGCTGATCGACTGGTGTTCGATGATCGGCTTGCCGAAGGTACTGCGCTGCTGGGCGTAGCTCAGCGAATCGTCGAACGCGGCACGAGCCACCCCGATGGCTCGCGCCGCGACCTGAATGCGGCCGATCTCGAGCCCGCTCATCATCTGCGTGAAACCCTTGCCGGCCTCGCCGCCGAGGAGCGCGTCGGCCGGTACCACGCAGTCATCGAAGTGGAGCTCACAGCTCTCGATGCCGCGGTAGCCGAGTTTGGGAAGATCGCGCGCCACCGTGAATCCGGGGACCTTCTCGACGAGCAGGATGCTGATCCCCTTGTACGCCGGAACGGCCGTGGGGTCGGTTTTGCACAGGAGCGCAACGAGGCCGGAATGGCGTGCATTCGAGATCCACGTCTTCGAGCCGTTGATGACATAGGTGTCGCCGTCGGGGCGGGCGTGCGTGCGCAGCGCCTGCAGGTCGGAGCCGCCGTCGGGTTCGGTGAGGGCCATCGTGGCGCGCAGTTCGCCGGTGGCCAACCGCGGCAGGTAGCGCGCCCGCTGGTCCTCGGTGCCGAAGCGCACGAGAAGACTGGCCACGACCGAGTGGCCCCCGAACGCCCCCGCGAGGCTCATCCAACCGCGAGCCAGCTCTTCGGTGATGAGCGAATAGCACGCCATGGACACCGCGAAGTCGCCGTACGGCGCAGGGATCACGAGCCCGTAGACCCCGAGCTGCTTCATCTGCTCGATGAGCGCGGCGGGATAGGTGTTCGCGTGCTCGAGATCGCGCGCGACCGGTCGAACCGCACGGTCGACGAACCGAGCGACGAGCTCGACGATTTCGCGTTCCTCGGCGTTGATCTGCATCATGGCGCGGCCTTCCGGAAGAGGCTCCATGCTCGCAGCCGGGCGTGGCCCCCACGACGATCGGCGATGCCCCGCGGAGACGTGTCAGATGTCACGTTCGTACTATGGTGCCGGTGAGCGGAGGAGGTGCACATGGGCTCGTACCTGCTGGTGGCCAACAAGACCTTGGGCGGCCGGGCATTGGCAACGCACCTCCGGGCGCTGATCGCCGCCGAGCCGGCAAGCCGGTTCTCCGTGGTCGTACCCATCAACGTGCCGGTCCCGGTCGACGTGGGCGGCGCGATGGGTGGCATCGCGGTCATCGACTTCGAGTCCCAGGAGTACCTCGATCGCACATCGCGCGAGCGCCTCGCCACGTTGCTGGCCTGGCTCGCCGAGGCCGGCGTCGAAGCTTCCGGCGAAGTGGTGGTAGGTGATCCACTCAACACGATGCAGCGCATCGCTCGCACCCACCCACTCGACGGCATCATCATCATGACGCTGCCCGCCCGAGTCACCCGCTGGTTGCGCATGGACCTCGTGCACCGCGTCGAACGAAACTTCGACGTACCGCTCACCACGATCGACGCATCCGAGACCGATGACGAGCTCGGCCCGGCACCTGCCGATCTGTCGAGCCGACCATCAACCGTCGCATCGGGCCTCACCGACGCACCACCGAGCAGAACGAGAACCGCCATGGGCGAAAGCGTGTACAAGATCATCGAGCTCGTCGGCACGAGCACCGAGAGCTGGGAAAAGGCTGCCGCGGCTGCGGTCACGACCGCATCCAAGAGCCTGCGCGACCTGCGAGTCGCGGAGGTGGCCCAACTGGACATGGTCATCGACAACGGCGTGGTGAGCGCCTACCGCGCCAAGGTAAAGGTGTCGTTCAAGTACGACACCGAAGACTGACGCTCAGCTCCCGGCGAACATCACGTAGGGGAGCGATCGCGCTGCTCGTAGGCGTCATTGCGCCGGTGTGCGCACGGCGATCGCGGGCAACGGTCCCGGCGTCGTGAAACGATGGGTCTCCACGTAGGACGCGCCGTCACCGGCGGGGGGACCCATTGAGCACGATCACGACAGCCGCCGAGGTCCGTTCGCACCTCCAGCACCCCATAGTCGACGCGGACGGACACATCGTCGAGTGCCTACCCGTGCTCATCGATCACATCCGAAAGGTCGCCGGCGACGACGTCGCCGATCGCTTCGGTGGAACCGCGGTCACCTATTCGTCGCGCTCCTCGAAGCTGCTCGAGCGAAGCCCTACGCACGGTCGTGCACCCACGCGGGGCGTGGCCATGGCGCCGTGGTGGGCGCTACCCACCAACGCCCGCGATCGCGCCACCGGCTTCCTCCCCGGTCTGCTCGCCGAGCGACTCGACGAGATCGGCATCGACTTCGCGGTGCTCTACTCCAGTGTGGGCCTGGCGTGCATCGGCCATCCTGACACCGCCATCCGTACCGGAGCGTGCCGTGGCCTGAACCACTACCTGGCCGACGTAACCGACGGATACCAGCACCTGATGACGGCAACGGCCGTCGTGCCCACGAACACTCCCGACGAGGCCATCGCCGAGCTCGACTACGCGGTGCAGCAGCTGGGCTTTCGGTCGGTGATGTTCAACGACCTCGTCCTGCGTCCGGCCGATGGTGGCGGGGGAGTTGCACGCTGCGACCTCCTCGCGCTCGACAGCGACCATGACTACGACCCGTTGTGGGCGCGCTGCGTCGACCTCGGAGTCGCGGTCACCGTGCACTCGGGCGCGCAGGGTTACGGATTGCGCACGTCGTCGTCGCGCTACATGTTCAACCACATTGGGAACTTCGGCGCCGCCGGGCACGCGTTCGCGAAGGCCGTGTTCTTCGGTGGGGTCACGAACCGCTTCCCCACGCTGAACTTCGCGTTCCTCGAAGGTGGAGTCGCGTGGGGCGTGCAGCTGTTGTGCGACCTCGTCGATCGATTCGCGAAACGCGGCGGCGAGAACATCGACCGCCTCAACCCCGGGCATCTCGACCTCGACGAGTGGAACCGCATCCTCGACCAGTACGGCGGCGCACGCTTCGCCGACCCCGGGGTGCGCGAGGCCATGGCCGCACAGAGCGACAACCCGCCGGTCGAGATCGACGACTACCGCGCGTGCGGTGTCGCGTCTGCTGCGGACATCGGTCGGCACTTCGACAACTTCTACTTCGGCTGCGAGGCCGACGATCCCACCATCAGGTGGGCCTACGCGAAGGACGTGAACCCGGGCGGTACATGTCTGCGCCCCGTCCTCGGCTCCGACCTCGGTCACTGGGACGTGTCGAACATGCTCGACGTGCTCCCCGAGGCGTACGAGCTCGTCGACCACGGGCATCTCGACCACGACCAGTTCCGTGATTTCTCGTGCGACAACGCGATCCGATTGCACGGGCTCATGAACCCCAACTTCTTCGACGGCACGGCGGTCGAGCACTACGCGTCGACGCTCATCGCCGAAGAGGTCGCCGTCCGCGCGCAGGTGGCGGGTCGATGAGCTAGCTCGGCGCATCGCCTCTTCGGTATGCCCGGGTCAGAGGCGCATCGCCTCTTCGGTATGCCCGGGTCAGAGGCGCATCGCCTCTTCCTCGGACAGCGGCGGCGGCGCACCGGCTTCACCGGCGCCGGGCGCAACCTCGTGAAACTTCGGGTTGAGGTGGAGCGGTACGGAGATGACGATGGTGCGTGGCCGGAACAGAAGGCGGGCCTTCAGCGCGAGCGCCGACTGGTTGTGCAGCAGGTTCTCCCACCAGCGATCGACGACGAGCTCGGGCAGGATCACCGTCATGTTGTCGTTCGGGTGGCGTGCGCTGACCTC